>NZ_BAAGVS010000003.1:0-388854 GCF_054780755.1 Modestobacter lapidis
CCGGACCCCGTTCGAAGCGCTCACCGACCACCGGGCTGCGGCAACCGCCACAGCGTGATCAACCCGAGGACCTGTCCACGATCCTTGACACAGCCCAGTTGTTGTAGGTGGAGTGCCGGGCGGTGCAGGCGACGCCGTTGGTGGTGTCGCGGACCTGGGTGAGTCGCTTGAGCCGGTCGTAGCCGTAGGTCTTGCTCGAGGCCGGGGTGGTGAGGCTGATCCACTGCCCGGCGCTGTTCTGTACCCCGTCGGAGGCCGCGACGGTGACTCCGTCGCTGGTGCGGGTGTAGGTGCGGTTGATTGGTGTTCGGTTGGCGTCGTAGTCGATGGCCAGGGCGACCCCGCCGGGCAGGGTCTGGTTGGTGACCTGGCCGTCGGGGCCGTAGACGGCGGAGATGGTGCCGGCGACGGAGTCGGTGACCGAGGTGACGTAGCCCCGCGGCTCGGCGGTGCGGTCGTAGGTGAACGTCGTGGAAGAGCCGAGACTGTCGGTGACGGTGGTGGGCTTGCCGTGGGCGTCGAAGACGCTGGAGGTCCAGCCGCCGGCGGCGTCGGTGTACTTGGTCATCCGGCCCAGGGCGTCGAACTCGGGACTCCAAGCGCATAGGCGCAGGCGTCCGCCGAAAAGATGGCAGAATCGCTCAGTAATCACAACGACACACGCAGTAGGACACAGCAGCGTGTCCCCTGCACAACACCGGCCTCAATCCCCCGACATGCATGGCCGCTTCCGCGGTCACCTCCTGGGCCGACGACCGCGCCAAGCTGGATTTCACGGGGATGACGATGCATCGGCAATCCCCGGGGTGGGGGGGCGCGCAGGCGTCGGTGCGGCTGTCCGCGACGCCCCCCGACATGAAGCGCCCCAGGACCCGGGCCTGCTCCGCGCGCTGTGATCCGTGTGGCATCGCGGACGGTGGGACGCTCCCCGCCGACCCTCTATGCCGGCACTAGGCTGGACCGAGTCGACGGACCCCGGCCCGGGGTCCGGGGAGCGGGAGGCTCAGCCCTGATCTTCAAGGCGGTCCGGAGCGGGCGACCGTATCCCGACCACAACTTCTCCACCCGCGACTGGGCACTGATCCCGCCGCGGCAGATCCGGCTCGACACGCTGGTCACCACCAAGCGCGAGCTGGCCCTCGACGCGTTGCTCGCCGACGACTCGACCTTCTACGGCGACCTGTTCCCGCACGCCGTCCAGTGGCAGGGCGAGCTCTACCTCGAGGACGGGCTGCACCGGGCGCTGCGCGCCGCCCTGCAGCAGCGCAACGTGATCCACGTGCGCGTGCTCGAGCTCGACGCGCTCATCCGGTCCGGCGGCGCCGACGCCGCCGAGCCGGCGCCCCAGCCGGCCGGTGAGCTCCCCGACACCCACGCCCCCTGGGGCACCGGCCCCTGGGGCGCGGCCAACCGCGGCTGACCCGCTCAGAGCCAGCCCTTCTCCTCGGCCACCCGGGCGGCCTCGACCCGGGTGCGGGCGCCGGTCTTGCCGATCGCCGAGGACAGGTAGTTGCGCACCGTCCCCTCGGACAGGAACAGCTGCGCGGCGATGTCCGCGACGGTCGCCCCGGTGGCCGCGGACCGGAGCACGTCGGCCTCCCGTCCGGACAGCGGCGTCGCGCCCAGGGCCAGCGCCGCCGCCGCCAGGTCCCGGTCGATCACCCGCTCCCCGCCCATCACCGCGCGGATCGACCGGGCCAGCTCGGCGACCGGGGAGTCCTTCACCAGGAAGCCGGCCGCTCCCACCTCCATCGCGCGGCGCAGGAAACCCGGGCGGCCGAACGTGGTGAGCACCACCGCCCGCACCCCGGGCAGCTCCGCCGCCAGCTCCCGGGCGGCCTCGATGCCGTCCTGGCCGGGCATCTCGATGTCCAGCAGCGCCACGTCCGGCGCCGCCGCCCGGGCCGCCGCCAGCACCTCGTCGCCGCGGCCGACCTCGGCGACGACCTCGATGTCCTCCTCCAGGTCCAGCAGCGCCCGCAGCGCGCCGCGGACCAGCGTCTGGTCCTCGGCGAGCAGCACCCGGATCACAGGCTCGGTCACGTGCCCCCCTCGCTGGCGCTCGTCGGCCACGTGCCCCTGGATGCTCTGCCCCTGCGTGACCTCGCAAGTTCGGTCACGTGCTCACCGACGCCGGGACCACGGGGACCGAGGCGCGCACCCGGTAGCCCCCGCCGTCGACCGGCCCCGCGTCCAGCTCGCCACCGAGGGCGGCGACCCGTTCGCGGAGCCCAGCCAGGCCCGCCCCCGGCGCGCGCCCCAGCACGGTCATCCGGTCGCCGGCGCCGGCCCCGTCGTCGGTCACGGTCAGCTCGGCCCGGACGCCGTCCTCGGCGAGCCCCACGGTCACCGAGCGGGCGCCGCTGTGCCGCAGCACGTTCGTGGTGGCCTCCCGCACCACCCAGCCGAGGGCGGCGTCGACGGCCCCGGGAAGCGCCGCCACCCGGTCGGGCTGGCGCAGGGTGATGCCCGCCCCGGCCAGCGCGGCCCGCGCCTCCGCCAGCGCCTGCGCGCAGCTCACCTGCCGGTAGCCACTCACCGCCTCCCGCACCTCCGCCAGCGCCCGGCGGGCGGCCTCCTCGACGTCGGTCATCTCCGCACTCGCGCGGCGGGGGTCGACCTCGGCGAGCCGGCGGGCCAGCTCGCTCTTCAGCGCGATCAGCGACAGCGAGTGGCCGAGCAGGTCGTGCAGGTCGCGGGCGAAGCGGAGCCGCTCCTCGGCGACCGCGTTGCGGGCCAGCTCCTCGCGGGCCTCCTGCAGCTCCCGGTTCACGGTCATCAGGTAGCCGGTGCCCTGGATGGCGAAGGCGGTGAGCAGGCAGATGGGCGGCAGGAACAACAGCCCGGAGGCCCCGTCGACGAGGATCACGGCACCGCAGAGCACCGCCGCGGCGACCACGGCGGGCCATACCCAGCGCCCGGGCAGCGTGGCGGCGGCCGCCGCCGAGACGTAGATCATCAGGCCGGACCAGCTGGCCCCGTAGCCGACCGCCAGCGCGACGGCGAGCAGCACCATCACCACGAACTCCGGCCGCAGCGCCCGCGGCCGGCCGAGCTGACCGATCACCCGCAGGTAGACCGCCGTGAAGGCCAGCAGCCCGGCCCCGGCGACCCAGCGCGCCAACACCGGGCGGTCGGTGGTGACGATGTCGGTGATCGGGAAGACCTGGAACAGCAGCCAGGGCGCGGCCCACATCGCCTGACCCCACCAGCTGCTCGATCGGTTCACCGGACGGACGCTAGCGCTCGGTGCCCGGCCACGGCTCAACCCGCGACCGCGTGCAGCGGGCGCCGCCGCGCGACGGCCACGGCGGCCACCGAGAACAGCGCGGTGAACCCGGCCACGGCCAGCACCGCCCCTCCCGACGGCGTGCCGCCGGCCGCGACGTCCCGGCCCAGCTCGGCGTACCAGTACGAGGGCATCACGCGGGCCAGCGCCGCCATCCCGGACGGGAACCACTCGACGGAGACCCACAGCCCGCCGAGCGCGGCGAGCACCGTGCCGAGGATGCCGATGGCCGCGCCGGCGGCCTGGCTGTCCAGCGCCAGCCCGATCGCCAGGCCCAGCGCGACGAAGGCGACCGAGCCGGCCCAGAGCACCGCGATCAGGGCCGCCCAGGTGGCCGGCCGCAGCTCGATGCCGTTGACGAATCGGCCGACGAGCGCCACGACGACCAGGCTGGGCAGCACCAGCAGGGCACCCACCAGCACGTCAACGGTGAAGGCGGTGCCGGTGGGCACCGGGGTGACGCGGAGCTGGCGCAGCCAGCCGGACGCGCGGTCGAAGGCCAGCCGGATGGTCGCACCCAGCGCGGCACCGAGGGCGCCGTAGGCCATCATCGACACCATGTAGGGGCGCGCGTTCGCCTGGTACTCGGCCGGGTCGGCCGCCAGGTTGCCGAAGATCTTGGTGAAGAAGACCGTGAACAGCGCGGGGAGCAGCACCGTGAAGAAGAGGTACTGGCGGTTGCGGCCCACCCGACGGAGCTGGAACAGCAGCAGACCGCTCATCGCGTTCCTCCGGCGGTGAGCCGCAGGAACGCCTGTTCAAGGGTGGCGCCGCGGACCTCGAGGTCGGGCAGCCGGTCGTGGCGGGCGAGCAGCGCCCGCAGCGTGGCCTCGGCGTCGGAGGTGGCCAGCTCGACCAGCTCCCCGGCCGCACTGACCGAGGTGACGCCGGGCAGGCCGGCCAGCTCGCCGCGCTCCCCCGGCGCGGTGAACCGGATGGTGCGCCCGGCGACCGCGGCCTTCACCGCGGTGGCGGAGCCGTCGGCCACGATCCGGCCGCCGGCGACCACGACCACCCGGTCGGCGACCGCGTCGGCCTCGTCGAGGTGGTGGGTGGCGAACACGACGGTGTGCCCGCGGCCGGCCAGCGCGCGCATCGTCGTCCAGAAGGCCTGGCGCGCCGCGACGTCCATGGCCGAGGTCGGCTCGTCGAGCACCAGCAGCGGTGGGGCGCCGGCCAGCGCCAGGGCCAGCAGGACCCGCTGACGCTGGCCGCCGGACAGCGCGTCCACCTTCCGGGTGAGCAGCCCGTCGATGCCCGCGGTGACGGAGAGGTCCCCGACCGGCCACGGGGTGTCGTACTGCCGCCGGACCAGCTCGAGGACCTCGCCCACCCGGGTCTCGCTGGGCAGGCCGCCGTGCTGCAGCATCGCGCCGACCCCACCGGCCCGGATAGCCTCGAGCGGCCCGCGGCCCAGCAGCCGGACGCGGCCTGCGGTGGGGCGGAACAGGCCGAGGGCGGCGTTGAGGACCGAGGACTTGCCGGCGCCGTTGGCGCCCAGCAGCGCGACCGTCTCCCCGGCGGCGATGCGCAGATCGAGCCGGTCGACGGCGAGCGTCTCGCCGTAGCGGACGGTCAGTTCCTCGATGTCGAGGACGGATGTCGGAGGCATGCTCCCAGCCTGGCCGGGGACCCGGTGGACGCGGCAGTGCAGAACGTCGTCGAGTCACTCTGACATCCGTCAGGTCGGGCTGAGTTCCCGACCTCAACGCAGGCGGGGAACGGTACCTGGCAGCGGGGTGGTCCGAAGGATCACGATGTGCTCAGCTGAGGTCCCGGATGACGGCGTCGGCGAGCAGCCGGCCGCGGTCGGTGAGGACGGCGCGGCCCCCGGCGTGCGGCGCCGGCTCCAGCAGCCCGCGGACGACGGACTCCGCCGCCCGCGCCCGCCCGGCGTCGGACAGGGCCTCCAGGGGTAGCCCGTCACGCAGGCGCAGCCCGAGCATGACCCGCTCGAGGGCCTGGTCGTCCGGGGTGAGCAGCTCCGCGTCGGCGGCCGGGTGCAGCCCGCCGGCCAGCCGGTCGGCGTACGCGGCCGGGTGCTTCACGTTCCACCAGCGCAACCCGCCGACGTGCGAGTGCGCGCCGGGCCCCACCCCCCACCAGTTCGCGTTGGCCCAGTACAGCTCGTTGTGCCGGCACCGGGCGGCCCGGTCGCGCGCCCAGTTGGACACCTCGTACCAGCCCAGCCCGGCACCACCGAGCACCCGGTCCGCCTGCTCGTAGCGGTCGGCCAGGACGTCGTCGTCGGGCATCGGCAGCTCGCCGCGGGCCACCCGCCGGGCCAGCCGGGTGCCCTGCTCGACGATCAGCGCGTACGCGCTGACGTGGTCGACCGGCGCGGCGAGGACGGCGTCCAGCGAGGCTGCCCAGTCGGCGCCGGTCTCCCCCGGTGCGCCGTAGATGAGGTCCAGGTTCACGTGCTCGAAGCCGGCGGCCCGCGCCTCGCGCGCCGCCTGCACCGCCCGGCCGGGGGTGTGCCGGCGGTCCAGCACGGCGAGCACGTGCTCGGCGGCGGACTGCATGCCCAGGCTGATCCGGGTGAAGCCGCCGGCGCGCAGGGTCGCCAGCGACTCCGGCGTCACCGACTCGGGGTTGGCCTCGGTGGTGACCTCCACATCGGGCGCGACCGGGAACAGCTCGCGGACGGCGTCCATCACCGCCACCAGATCCGCGGCCGGCAGCAGCGTCGGGGTGCCACCGCCGACGAACACCGTCTGCACCGCGGGGCGGTCGGGCCCGAGCACCTCGGCGGCCAGCCGGAGCTCGGCGATCGCGGTGCCGGCGTACTCGGTGCGGTTGGCACCGGGGCCGAGCTCGTCGGAGGTGTAGGTGTTGAAGTCGCAGTAGCCGCAGCGGGTGGCGCAGAACGGCACGTGCACGTAGAGCCCGAAGGGGGTCCTCGCCAGCCCGGCGCGGGCGCTCTCGGGGAGCATCTCCGGGCCGGCCGGGAGGGCCGGGGTCTGGCCGAGCAGCGGCAGGGTCGTCGTCATCTGGCCTCCAGTGTGCGCCAGTCGGGCAGGCTGCCCAGTCAGCGCAGCCGGCGGGTGTTGTCCGGCAGCCGCACGGTCACGCCACGGGCGTCCAGCCACTCGGCCAACGGGACGGCGACCCGGCGGCTGGTCCCCCACGTCTGCCGGGCCTGGCTGAGGGTGAACGGCTGCGGGATGGCGGCCAGCCGGGCCCGCGCCACCTCCGCCACCCCAGGAGCCAGGTAGATGCCGTCGGTGATCCGCACCAGCTGCTCGTCCCGCACGGCGGCGGCGAGCTCGCGCGGTCCCAGCCCGGCGGCGGCCAGGTCCCCGGCCTCGGGGGCGGCGAACGGCTCGTCGGTCAGCCGCGCGCGGATGGCCTCCACCGCCCGCTGGACCGCCGGCGGCAGGCCCACCCCACCGACGACCACCCGGCCGCCGCGCAGCGCCAGCGGCGGCCGCAACAATCCGCCGACCAGGTCGGCGTCCGGCAGGTCCAGCTCCTGCCGGACCCACTCGACCGGCGGCCCGGGCTCCAGCGGCAGCCGGGCGCGGTAGGACGCCACGAGGGGCAGCACCCGGCCGGCCAACTGGTCGACCAGCCCGGGCGCCAGCAGCCACGGCCCGTGCGCCGTCGCCTCGGCCGGCACCGGCCAGCCCATCGCGACGAAGTCGGCACGCCGCACCACCCGGCGGCGGGTCAGGTCGGCCAGCGCCCCCGCCTCGCCGGGCGGCTGCTCCGCCAGCTCGGCGGCCCGGGTGCGGGCCGCGCCGCGGCGGCGCAGCTCCGGCGGGTCGACGTCGCGGACGTCGGCGCCCAGTACCCGCCGGCTGCCGGGGTCGCGGAGCAGCAGCCGGTCGCCCACCCGCAGCGGCAACGCCTCGGCCAGCCGGAGCCGCAGCGCCGTCCCGTCCAGGGGCCGCACCCGGGCCGCCACCGTCGCCGACCCGATGTGGACGACCATCTCGGCGGGCAGTCGGTCCTCCTCGGCGGCCAGCAGGGTGACGTCGAGGTCCGCGGTGCGCCGGAACGCGTCCGGGGTGAGCAGCGCGTCGCCGCGGACGACCTCCTCGACAGCGACCCCGCGCAGGTTCAGCGCGACCCGGGCGGTGGCCGACGCGGTCTGCACCGGCTCGCCCAGCGAGTGCAGCCCGCGCACGGTCGCCGCCCGCCCGCCCAGGTCCAGCCGGTCCCCGACCGCGACCGACCCGGCCGCGAGAGTGCCGGTGACCACCGTCCCGGCGCCGCGGATGGTGAAGGCCCGGTCGACCCACAGCCGCACCGGCGCGGTCGTGGCGGGCGCCGGCAGGCCGGCCAGCACCGTCTCCAGCACCGCGGCCACCTCCGGCACGCCCGCGCCGGTGCGGGCGCTCGCGGCCACCGCCAGCAGTCGCCCCAGCGACGTGCCGGCCAGCCGTTCGGCGGCGTCGGCGAGCACCGGCCCGGGGTCGGCGGCGTCGGCCTTGGTCACCACGAGCAGCCCGTGCCGCACGCCCAGGGCGTCGAGGACGGCGACGTGCTCGCCGGTCTGCGCCGACCAGCCGTCGTCGGCCGCGACCACGACCAGCGCGGCCGGCACTGACCCGACGCCGGCCAGCATGTTCCCGATGAAGCGCTCGTGACCGGGGACGTCGACCATGGCCAGCCGGCGCCCCGAGGGCAGCGTCGTCCAGGCGAAGCCCAGGTCGATGGTCAGGCCGCGGCGGCGCTCCTCCTCCCACCGGTCGGGCTCCATACCGGTGAGCGCGCGGACCAGGGTGGACTTGCCGTGGTCGACGTGGCCGGCGGTGGCGATGACGTCCATCAGGCCCGCACCGCCAGCACCGCGTCGCCGAGCTCGGCGTCCTGCTCGGGCAGCACGCTGCGCAGGTCCAGCACCGTGCGGCCGCCCGCCAGGTGGCCGACCACCGGGCGCGCCGCCCGGCGCAGCGGCTCGGCGTAGCCGGCCGGCAGCGAGACCGCGGCGCTGGGCAGCTCGAGCTCGGGGGCTCCCCCACCGCCGATCCGTGCGGTCGACCCGACCGCGACCGCGTCCAGCCCCGCGGCGGCCAGCCGGGCGGCCAGCGCGCCGGCCCGCCGGCGGAGGTCGGCCGGAGCGGTGTCGAGCATCCGCTGCACCGGTGGCTGCGGCCCGCGCAGCGTCGCCTCCAGCGCCGCCAGGGTCGTCTTGTCGACCCGCAGCGCACGGTAGAGCGGGTGCCGGCGCAGCCGCTGGACCAGCTCGGTGCGACCGAGGACCAGCCCGGCCTGCGGGCCGCCGAGCAGCTTGTCGCCGCTGGCCAGCACCAGGTCGGCCCCCGCCGCGAGGGTGCTCTGCAGGTCGGGTTCGTCGGGCAGCAAGGGGTGCGGGCGCAGCAGCCCCGACCCGACGTCGGCGACCAGCGGCACGCCTGTCCCGGCGAGCGCGGGAGCGAGTTCGGCCACGTCCGCGGCGCGGGTGAACCCCCGGACGACGAAGTTCGAGGGGTGCACCTTGAGCACGACGGCGGTGTCGGGGCCCAGCGCGCCGGTGTAGTCGGCCAGCGACACCCGGTTGGTCGTTCCCACCTCGCGCAGCCGGGCACCGGTCGCGGCCAGCAGCTCGGGGATGCGGAAGCCGTCCCCGATCTCGACCAGCTCACCCCGGGAGACCACCAGCTCCCGCCCCTGCGCGAGCGCGGTGGCGACGAGTGCCAGCGCGGCCGCGCAGTTGTTCACGACCAGCGCCGCCTCGGCCGCGGGTACCGCGGCGAGCAGGGCCCCCAGCGCGCCCTCGCCCCGGGGCCCGCGCCGGCCGGTGGCCAGGTCCAGCTCGACGTCGGTCGTGCCGCTGGCCGCGGCCACCGCCTCGACCGCGGCCGCCGACAGCGGGGCCCGGCCCAGGTTGGTGTGCACCAGGACGCCGGTGGCGTTGAGCACCGGCCGGAGACCGCCGGCGGTGCCCGGAAGCGCGGCGAGTGCCGCCCCGGCCGCGTCGGCGGGCGGCAGCTCACCCGACCGGACCCGCTGCTGGACGGTCTGCACGGCGTCCTTCACCAGCTCGCGGCCCAGCCGCGCGGCGGCGGCGGCCAGCCGGGGCTCGGCGAGGAGCGTGTCGGTGCGCGGCACCTGCCGGCGCGGATCGGCGGTCATCGCCGCCGAGGGTAGGGGGCCGCGCCGACCATCCGGGGAGAGGCACCGGGCGCGGAGCCGGCCGTGGGGCCGGCCCCGCGCGACGGGTGGCGGAGGCGGACGGGAATCGAACCCGCCTGGCCGAGATGCTCGGCCACGTCGGCTTTAGAGGCCGCGGGGGCCACCAGACACCCTGACGCCTCCGCGGCCAGCGTAGGCCGGGCCTCCCCCGGGCGTGGGCATCGGCTCCGCGGCCGGGGCTACCGTCGGATCGTGACCGCTGCCCCCATCGCCTCCACCGTCCGGCTCACCCAGTACGCGCACGGCGGCGGCTGCGCCTGCAAGATCCCGCCGGGCGAGCTGGAGGCCGTCGTCGCCGGGCTGGTCCAGACCGGGCCGACCGACCCGGCGGCCGAGCTGGTCGTCGGGCTGGACGACGGGGACGACGCCGCGGTCGTGCGCATCGCCGGCGGGCAGGGGCTGGTGCTGACCACCGACTTCTTCACCCCCGTGGTCGACGACGCCTACACCTTCGGCCGGATCGCGGCGGCCAACGCGCTCTCCGACGTCTACGCGATGGGCGGGACGCCGGTGGTCGCGGTGAACCTGCTCGGCTGGCCCCGCGACGTCCTGCCGGCCGAGCTGGCCGCCGAGGTGCTGCGCGGCGGGCTGGAGGTCGCGCACGAGGCCGGCTGCCACGTCGGCGGCGGGCACTCGATCGACGACCCCGAGCCGAAGTACGGCATGGCGGTCACCGGGCTGGTCGACCTGGACCGGCTGATCCGCAACGACACGGCGGTGGCCGGGACGCCGGTGTCGCTGACCAAGCCGCTGGGGGTGGGCGTGCTGAACAGCCGGATGAAGGCGACCGGAGAGGTGTCGGAGGAGGCCGTCGCCGCGATGACCTCGCTGAACCGGGACGCCGCCGCGGCCGCGGTGGCCGCCGGCATCCGGGCCGGTACCGACGTCACCGGCTTCGGCCTGCTGGGGCACCTCTACAAGATGGCCCGGGCCAGCGGGGTCACCGCCGTGGTCGACGCCGCCGCCGTTCCGTACCTGGCCGGCGCCCGGCAGGCGCTGGCCGACGGCTGGGTGTCCGGTGGAACCCGCCGCAACCTCGACTGGGTGCGCCCGCACGCCGATCTGTCCGCCGTCGGCGAGGACGAGGCGCTGCTGCTGGCCGACGCGCAGACCTCCGGGGGGCTGCTGCTCGGCGGCGAGGTGCCCGGCGCCCCGGTGATCGGCGAGTTCGTGCCCCGGCAGGAGTTCGTGGTCGTCGTCCGCTGACGGCATCGGGAGCATCGCAGCGAGCGCCAGCGAGCGAGGAGCGGACCGGGGCCGGAAGCGGACCAGTGCCGTCGTCCGCTGACGGCATCGGGAGCATCGCAGCGAGCGCCAGCGAGCGAGGAGCGGACCGGGGCCGGAAGCGGACCAGTGCCGTCGTCCGCTGACGGCATCGGGAGCATCGCAGCGAGCGCCAGCGAGCGAGGAGCGGACCGGGGCCGGAAGCGGACCAGTGCCGTCGTCCGCTGACCGCATCGGGAGCCCACCGGCGGGCGCCTAACGGGCCGTCGCAGGGCTGCGGGGCCGGCGACCGGTTCCGGTTTCCGTTACCGAGGCGTGTCCCCGGCGGGCCTGCTGGCAGTTATCTTCTCGCCGTGAGGACGACGTCGTCGGTCATCCCGGCAGGCACCGGACACCGTGTTCACCCGCCGGTGCCGCCGCTGGCGCCCGTCCGCCACGTCCCGTTCACCCGGCCCGGACAGGGTCCCCCGCTGTGAGTGCCCAGCCGATCGCTGCTACCCGGGGAACGTCCTCGGCATCGGCTCCCCCGGCCGGCACCCCGGCCCGGCCCGCCGCCAAGGCCGGCGCGAACCCGCCCGGCCACCGGCGGCGCGACATCCTGCTCGCGGCCGCCTTCCTGCTGCCCAACCTGGTGCTGCTGGTCGCCTTCACGTACCGCCCGCTGGTGGACAACATCCGGTTGTCGTTCACCGACTGGAACATCTCCGCACCCATGGCGTCGTTCATCGGCGTCGACAACTACGTGGAGTGGTTCACCAGCGACGACAGCCAGCTGGTGCTCTGGAACACCGTCGTCTTCACCGGCGCGGCCGTGCTGGGGTCGATGGTGATCGGGCTGGCGCTGGCACTGCTGCTGGACCAGAAGCTCTTCGGTCGCAACGCCGTGCGCTCGCTGGTCTTCGCGCCGTTCGTGCTGGCGGGCGCCGCGGTCGGCGTGGCCTTCCAGTTCGTGTTCGACCCGACGTTCGGCCTGGTGCAGGACCTGCTCGGCCGGGTCGGCGTCGAGGCCCCGGCGTTCTACCAGGACCCGGAGTGGGCCCTGTTCATGGTCACCGTCACCTACATCTGGAAGAACCTCGGCTACACCTTCGTCATCTACCTGGCCGCCCTGCAGGGGCGGCGGGCCGAGCTGGACGAGGCGGCCGAGATCGACGCCGCCTCGACCTGGACGAAGTTCCGCCGGGTCACCTGGCCGCAGCTGCGCCCGGCGACGTTCTTCCTGCTCATCACCGTGCTGCTCAACAGCTTCCAGGTCTTCGACGTGATCGACACGATGACCCGCGGTGGTCCGCTCGGCAACGGAACGACGACGATGGTCTACCAGGTCTACCAGGAGACGTTCGTGAACCAGCGGGCCGGTTTCGGCGCCACCGTGGCCACCATCATGTTCCTGGCCCTGCTGGTCATCACCCTGGTACAGGTCCGCGTCATGGAGCGGGGGCGGGAGGCGTGACCGCGCTCGCCCCGCAGGACCGCCCGGAGAGCCGGACGAGCGACTCCCCGTCGCCGGCCCCGCCGAGCGCCGCACCGCACGAGCGGTCCAGCCCGCTGAGCCGGGTCGGCGGCTACCTCGGCCTGCTGCTGGTGATCCTCGTCGTCGCCCTGCCCCTCTACTGGATCCTGATCTCGTCGCTGAAGGAACGGCCGGACATCTACACCGTGCCGGTCACCTGGGTGCCGGATCCGTTCACGGCCGCGAACTACTCCCGGGTCGGCACCGGCGTCGCGTTCACCGACTACCTGCGCAACTCGATCATCATCACCACGGTGCTCACGGTCGTGGAGGTCACGCTCGGGGTGCTGTCGGCCTTCGCCCTGGCCTTCCTGCGATTCCCGGGGCGCAGCCTGGTCCTGCTGTTCGTGATCGCCAGCCTGATGGTCCCCAACCAGGTGACCGTGATCAGCAACTACGCGCTGGTCGCCCAGCTCGGCTGGCGGAACACCTTCGCCGGGATCATCGTCCCGCTGGCCGGCGTCGCGTTCGGCACCTTCCTCCTGCGCAACCACTTCCTGTCGCTGCCGAAGGAGATCATCGAGGCGGCCGAGATGGACGCGGCCGGGCCGCTGAAGATGCTGTGGCGGGTCGTGCTGCCGATGTCCTGGCCCACTCTGATCGCGTTCGTCCTCATCACCATCGTGACCGAGTGGAACCAGTACCTCTGGCCACTGCTGATGGCGGACGACTCGTCCACCGCCCCCCTCCCGGTCGGGCTCGCCCAGCTCCAGGACACCGCGGGGCTCACCAACTGGGGTCCGGTCATGGCCGGGACGGTCCTGACCATGCTGCCCATCCTGGTGATCTTCCTGCTGCTCCAGCGGCACATGATCAAGGGCCTGACCGCCGGGGCGGTCAAGGGTTGACCGGGCCCCTCGCACACACCCCGGACCTGCTCCGACCGCAGTACGTCCCACCGAGCCACGCCATGCAGTCGACGACGACGGGAGCACGACCATGAACCCTCTGGACCGCCGCAGGTTCCTCCAGCTGAGCGGGCTCACCCTCGGCGCGGTCGGGCTGTCCGCCTGCGCGGGTACCGGCTCGACCGAGCAGTCCGGCGACGGCGGCCCGGTCGAGACGCTGACCATGTGGTCCAACCACCCCGGCGAGTCCAAGCCGGTCGAGTCGCAGCTGCTCGACGCCTTCACCGAGGAGACCGGCATCGCGGTCAACCTGGTGACCGCCGGCGCGTCCTACGAGGAAGCCGCCCAGCGGTTCAACGCGGCACTCTCCGGCGGGGAACTGCCCGACGTCGTCATCGCCTCCGACGTCACCTGGTTCAACTTCGCGCTCAACGACGCGATCACCCCGATGGACGACCTGTGGCAGGCCGTCGGGGTGGACACCGCCGGGTACGTCGACTCGCTGCGGGAGGACTACGAGTTCGAGGGCGCCCACTACGCGCTGCCGTACGCCCGGTCGACGCCGCTCTACTACTACAACAAGCCGATGTGGGCGGCCGCCGGTCTCCCCGACCGCGGCCCGGAGACGTGGGCGGAGTTCGCCGAGTGGGCACCCCGGCTGGCCGCCGCCAATCCCGCGGTAGCCCCCATGGTGGTGCCCGACGGGAGCAACTACCTCGACTGGTACTTCCAGGGCATGATCTGGACCTTCGGCGGGGCGTACTCCGACGAGTGGGAGCCGACGTTCACCTCCCCGGAGTCCCTGGAGGCCGGGCGCTTCCTGCAGGACATGTACCGGCAGAACTTCATCGCCATCTCCAACGACGCGAACAACCAGTTCGGCGCAGCCCAGGCCGCCTCGCTGCTGCAGTCGACGGGGTCGCTCGGCGGGCTCAAGGAGACCGCCCAGTTCGAGTTCGGCACCGCGTTCCTGCCCGGTCCGCCGCCCGGCACCCCGACCGGTGGGGCCGGCCTCACGATCCCGGCGAACATCTCCGACGAGCGCAAGGAGGCCGCGATGCAGCTCATCGCGTTCCTCACCAACACCGACAACACGGTGACCTTCAGCCAGGCGACCGGGTACATGCCGGTGCGCCAGGACGCCATCGACGACCCGGAGATGGTCGCGTACCTGGAGGAGAACCCGAACGCGCGGACCGCCCTGGAGCAGCTCGCGGTGACCGCGCCGCAGGACTACGCCCGGGTGTTCCTGCCCGGCGGCGGCGCCCGGATCGGTGCCGGCCTGGACCGGATCACCATCGGCGGGGAGGACGTGGAGACCGTCTTCCGGCAGCTGGGCGAGGAGAGCCAGCAGGTCTACGAGCGGGACATCGAGCCGAAGCTGTGACGGCGCGGGCGGCGACGAGCGGGAGCCGGCCATGGCGTCGGTGACGTTCCAGGAGGTCACCCGGTCCTTCGCGCCGGGCGAGCGCCCGGCGGTGGACCGGCTGGACCTGGAGGTCCAGGACGGCGAGTTCCTGGTCGTCGTGGGCCCGTCGGGGTGCGGGAAGTCGACGAGCCTGCGGATGCTCGCCGGCCTGGAACCGGTCACCTCGGGGCGGGTGCTGATCGACGGTGTCGACGTCACCGGCCGCCGGGCCCGTGATCGGGACGTCGCGATGGTCTTCCAGAGCTACGCGCTGTACCCGAACATGACCGCCGGGGAGAACATGGCGTTCGCCCTGAAGAACCTCGGCGTCAGCAAGGCCGACATCAGCACGCGGGTGGCCGAGGCCGCCCGCGTGCTCCAGCTGGAGGACCTGCTGGACCGCAAGCCGGCCAAGATGTCCGGCGGGCAGCGGCAGCGGGTCGCGATGGGCCGGGCCATCGTCCGGGACCCGAAGGTCTTCTGCATGGACGAGCCGCTGTCGAACCTGGACGCGAAGCTGCGGGTCTCCACCCGCGCCGAGATCGCGAACCTGCAGAAGCGGCTGGGCACGACGACCGTCTACGTGACCCACGACCAGACCGAGGCGATGACCATGGGCGACCGGGTCGCCGTCCTGCGTGCGGGCCAGCTGCAGCAGATCGGGAGTCCCACCGAGCTCTACGAGCGGCCGGTCAACACGTTCGTCGCCGGCTTCATCGGCTCCCCGTCGATCAACCTGATCGACTCGGTGCCCGTCCGCGACGGTCGCGCGGTGCTCACGGACTCGTTGCAGATCCCGGTGCCCGGGGCCGCCGGCCGCGCCGCCGACCGGGTGACCGTCGGCATCCGGCCGGAGGGCGCCGACGTGGTGGGCGCCGGCGCCGGCAACCCCGGGGACGCCGGCCGGCTGCCCGTCCGGGTGGCCCGCGTCGAGCGCCTGGGCTCGGAGACCTTCGCGTTCGTCGACCCGGTCGGGCTGGTGGCGGGCTCCACCGGCCGGGCCGATCATCTGGTGTTCCGCCTGGACAAGCGGCTGGACGTCCGGGAGGGATCGGAGCTGGTCCTGACCGTCCACTCGGCCGAGGTGCTGGTCTTCGACGCCGCGGGTTCCGCCCTCAGTTAGGCACCGGGGACGACCGCCGACGCCAGTCGGCTCCGGCGGCCGGGCGCGGGGCCGGAGGCTCCCGCCCGGACTCCGGGCAACGGCTCTACGCGTGCGGGGACGGTACCTGGTCGCGGTGTCGTCCGAAGGACGACCATGCAATAGCGTCGGGCCATGCTCGCAGCTTTCGTGTCGACGCCCGCTCCCGACGACCCGCTCTCCGTCCTGGAGGTCGGCGACCGCCCGGCCCCCGAGGCGCCCGACGACTGGACGACGATCGACGTCAAGGCCGTCTCGCTCAACCACCACGACCTGTTCAGCCTCCAGGGCATCGGCCTGCCGCAGGAGCGGATGCCGATGATCCTGGGCACCGACGCGGCCGGGCTCGACCAGGACGGCAACGGGGTCGTGGTGCACGGCGTCGTCGCCAGCCCGGGCTGGAGCGGTGACGAGACGATGGACCCCAAGCGGTCGCTGTTCTCCGAGCTGCACCAGGGGACGATGGCCGAGCAGGTCGTCGTCCCCGAGCGGAACGTCGTCCCCAAGCCGGCCGAGCTGTCCTTCGCCGAGGCGGCCTGTCTGCCCACCGCATGGCTGACCGCCTACCGGATGCTCTTCGTGCGGTCCGGCCTCCGCCCCGGCTCCACCGTGCTCGTGCAGGGCGCCAGCGGCGGCGTCGCGACGGCGCTGATCAAGCTGGGCAGCGCGGCCGGCTACCGGATGTGGGTGACCGGCCGCAGCGAGGAGAAGCGGGCGGCCGCCCTCGCGCTCGGCGCGGACCAGGCCTTCGAGACCGGTGCCCGGCTGCCCGCCCGGGTGGACGGCGTGATGGAGACCGTCGGCGAGGCGACCTGGTCGCACAGCATCAAGTCGCTGCGGCCCGGCGGCGTGGTCGTCACCTGCGGCGCCACGACGGGCTTCAACCCGGGAGCCGAGCTGAACCGCGTCTTCTTCACCCAGCTGTCGGTGGTCGGCTCGACCATGGGTACCCGCGACGAGCTCGAGTCGCTCATCCAGATGTGCCGGATCACCGGCGTCCGGCCGCAGATCGACGTCGAGCTGCCGCTGACGCAGGCGGCGGAGGGCTTCGCCCGCATGCACGAGGGCCGCACCGCCGGGAAGATCGTCTTCACCGTCTGACGGCGGCCGCCGTCCCGCGCCGCACCGGCGCGGGGCGGCGTCCCCCGGCACCGTTCAGCGCGCCGCGGCGAGCCGCCGTTCGATCTCCGGGGCGACCCGGTCCCTCACTTCTTGGTGGGCTCCGCGTTGGAGAGCGCGGCCACGAAGGCCTCCTGGGGGACCTCGACGCGGCCGACCATCTTCATCCGCTTCTTGCCCTCCTTCTGCTTCTCCAGCAGCTTGCGCTTGCGGGTGATGTCACCGCCGTAGCACTTGGCCAGCACGTCCTTGCGGATGGCGCGGACCGTCTCCCGGGCGATGACCCGGGAGCCGACAGCCGCCTGGATCGGCACCTCGAACTGCTGGCGCGGGATCAGCTCGCGCAGCTTGCCGGCCATCATCACGCCGTAGCTGTAGGCCTTGTCCTTGTGCACGATCGCGCTGAACGCGTCGACGGCCTCGCCCTGCAGCAGGATGTCCACCTTGACCAGCTGCGACTCCTGCTCGCCGGCCTCGGCGTAGTCGAGGGAGGCGTAGCCGCGGGTGCGGGACTTCAGGGCGTCGAAGAAGTCGAAGATGATCTCACCGAGCGGCAGGGTGTAGCGGAGCTCGACCCGGGACTCCGACAGGTAGTCCATGCCGGTCAACGAGCCCCGGCGGCCCTGGCAGAGCTCCATGATCGCGCCGGTGTAGTCGCTGGGGGCGATCAGCGTGGCGTTCACGATCGGTTCGAACACCTTGTCGATCTTGCCCTCGGGCCAGTCGCTGGGGTTGGTGACGGTGTGCTCGGTGCCGTCCTCCATCACCACCCGGTAGACGACGTTGGGCGCGGTGGAGATGAGGCTGAGCCCGCCCTCGCGCTCCAGCCGCTCGCGCACGATCTCCAGGTGCAGCAGCCCCAGGAAGCCGACCCGGAAGCCGAAGCCGAGGGCCGCGGAGGTCTCCGGCTCGTACACCAGGGCCGCGTCGTTGAGCAGCAGCTTGTCCAGCGACTCCCGGAGCAGCTGGTACTCGCTGCCGTCGATCGGGTAGAGGCCGGAGTAGACCATCGGCCTCGGGTCGCGGTAGCCGCCGAGGGACTCCGCGGCCGGCCGGTGCTGGAGCGTGACGGTATCGCCGACCCGCGACTGGCGGACGTCCTTGACCCCGGTGATGAAGTAGCCCACCTCGCCGACGCCCAGGCTCTCGACCGGCTTGGGCTCCGGGGAGATGACGCCGATCTCCAGCAGCTCGTGGGTCACGTTGTTCGACATCATCTTGATCCGCTCGCGGCCGGAGATCCGACCGTCGACGACGCGCACGTAGGTGATCACGCCCCGGTAGATGTCGTAGACGGAGTCGAAGATCAACGCGCGGGCGGGGCCGTCCGCGTCGCCGGTGGGAGCCGGGATCGTCGCCACGATGGCGTCGAGCAGCTCGGGCACGCCCTCGCCGGTCTTGCCGCTGACCCGCAGCACGTCACCGGGCTCGCAGCCGATGATGTGCGCGAGCTCGGCGGCGAACTTCTCCGGCTGGGCGGCCGGCAGGTCGATCTTGTTGAGCACCGGGATGATCGTCAGGTCGTTCTCGATCGCCAGGTACAGGTTGGCCAGCGTCTGGGCCTCGATGCCCTGGGCGGCGTCGACGAGCAGCACCGCGCCCTCGCAGGCCGCCAGCGACCGGGACACCTCGTAGGTGAAGTCGACGTGCCCAGGGGTGTCGATCATGTCCAGGACGTGCTCGGTGCCGGTGAGCTCGCCGGTGCGCGGGGTCCAGGGCAGCCGCACGTTCTGCGACTTGATGGTGATGCCGCGCTCGCGCTCGATGTCCATCCGGTCGAGGTACTGGGCACGCATCTGGCGGCCCTCGACGATGCCGGTCACCTCCAGCATCCGATCGGCCAGCGTCGACTTGCCGTGGTCGATGTGGGCGATGATGCAGAAGTTCCGGATGCGGGCCGGGTCGGTGTTGGCGGGAGCAGTCACAGTGCTCCCATCGTCCCACGGACTCCGCCCCGGCAGAGCGCTCGGCTCGCATCCGCGCCGGTATCCCGGCGACCCGGCCGTCCCGGTGCCTGCGCCCGGTCGCCGATTGGGGGCCGCTGAGTGCGGCTGGTATCTTGTGAGGCCGGTCCGCTGATGCTCTGGCGTCGGGGACGCACGATCATCTGCAGCACTGTCAGAAGAACACCTTCCAGCGAGACATCCGAGGCTCACGCGTGGCGAACATCAAGTCCCAGCTCAAGCGGATCAAGACCAACGAGAAGGCGCGTCAGCGCAACGTCGCGGTCAAGTCCGCCCTCAAGACGCAGGTCCGGCGCTTCCGCTCGGCCGCCGACGCCGGGGACAAGGACGCCGCGACGGTCGCCCTCGTGACCGCCGGCAAGGCGCTCGACAAGGCCGCCAGCAAGGGCATCATCCACAAGAACCAGGCCGCCAACCGCAAGTCGGCGCTGGCCAAGAAGGTCGCGAGCCTCTGAGCTCCGGGCGTCGCCGACGGTCCAGCGACCGGCGCCGCCCCCACCGACGAGCCCCCCTCCCGCACGGGACGGGGGCTCGTCGCGTTCGCCGGCCCAGGAGACACCCGCCGGCGCACTGCCCGGCTCAGCGGCCGGGACGCACCCGGGCATCGCGGCCGCGGGCGGACTCGGCACGGATCGCCACGATCCGCCGCACCGCCCGTTCCAGCGCGTAGTCCGCGCTGGCCGCGACCCCCTTCACGTCGGCGTTGAGCTCGGCGGCGACCCCCATGGCCTGCTGCAGGGCGTCGATCGTCCACCCCCGCGCCTGGGCCTGGGCCTTCCGCACCTTCCACGGCGGCAGCTTCAGCGTCCGGGCGAGGTCGCCGACGTCGTTGGTGTTCAGCGAGGCCACCCGGGCCGCCGTCCGTACCCCGTCGGCCAGCGCGTCGGCGATGAGCACGTGGGCCACCCCGCGCTGCAGCGCCCAGCGCAGCATCTCCACCGACCCCGCGGTGTCACCCATCAGGACCCGCTCGGCCACGGTGAACCCGGTGACCTCGGCCTGCCCCCGGTGGAAGCGGGCCACCGCCTCCGCGTCGATGGAGCCACCGAAGTCCGAGACCAGCTGGCCGGCCGCCGAGGACAGCTGGCGCAGGTCGTTGCCGACCGCCTCGAGCAGGGCGGTGGCCGCATCCGGGCTGATCCGCCCACCCAGCCGGCGCACCTCGTTGCGGACGAAGGCCATCCGCTCCCCCGCCGAGCTGATCTTCGGGCACTCGTCGACGGCGGCCCCCGCGGCCCTGAACGCCTTGAGCAGCGCCTCGTTCCGCTTGCCACCGGAGTGGACCACCACCAGCGTGAGGTCGGGGTCGGGCTGCGTGGCGTAGCCGACGAGCGCCTCGGCCAGCGCGGCCGCCGCCTCGTGCACCCCGAGCACGACGACGAGCCGGTGCCCGCCGAACAGCGAGGGGGTCAGGGCGTCGGCCAGCGTGCCCAGCGCCAGGCCGGCGGCGACCAGCTCGTGCTCCTCCGAGTCAGCGTGCCGCGCGCGGATGGCGGCCCGGACGGCGGAGACCGCGCGGGCGCGCAGCAGCTCCTCCTCCCCCACCACGACCCGCAGGTGGGACGTCGGTTCCGGGGGTGCCGCTGCCACGTGCCCATGGTGTCACGCGGAACCGACCGTCCCGGCTCCCTCCGCGGGCCGGCGGGGCCTCGCGCCACCACCCCGGGGAGGAGTTCCGCGCTCGCGGTGGCGCGGAGGACGGCGTCGACGCCACGGACGGCCACACCCCAGTTGCCGGCGCTCCCGACGACGGCGAGGTCGCCCTGGCGGTCGGTGCGGTGCACCCGCATGCCGTCCGCGGCCAGCCAGTCCAGGAGCCGGTCGGTGGGATGGCCGTAGGTGTTGTCGGCGCCCACCGAGACCAGGGCGACGCGGGCGCCGGTGGCGGCCAGGAACTCCCGGTCGGCGTCGGCGCTCCCGTGGTGGGGCACCTTGAGCACGTCGGCGCGCAGGTCGGCCCCCGACGCGATGATCCGGCGCTCGGCCTCCGCCCCGAGGTCACCGGTGAGCAGCACCCGCACGCCGCGCTGGCTGGCCCGCACGACCAGCGACAGGTCGTTGGACTCGGCGGACACCGTGGCCGCGGCCGGCTGCGGCGCGATCACCTCGAGGTGCAGCCCGCCGACCGTGCGGTGCTCCCCGGGCCGGAGCACCACGTGCCGGCTGCCGACGGCGTGCACCGTCCGGGTGAACGCGGCGGCCCGCTCGTCGGCCGGTGACAGCGTGCCGGTGGCGATGTCACCGATCTCGCGGCCGGCGAGCGCACCGGTCAGGCCGCCGGCGTGGTCGGCGTCGAGGTGGGACAGCAACACCAGCGGCAGCCGCTCGATCCCCAGCCGGGTCAGGCACCCGTCGACCAGACCGGGATCCGGGCCGGCGTCCACCAGCACCGCCTCCCCCGGCGCGGTCGGCAGGACCAGGGCGTCGCCCTGGCCCACGTCGCAGGCGACGAGCAGCGTGGCGCCGGGCGGCCAGCCCCGGGTGGCCTGGCGCAGCGGCCAGCCGAGCAGCACGGCGCCGAGCAGGGCGGCCAGGGCCAGCGGGCGCAGCCGGGGCCAGCGCACCAGTGCCGTGACGACGGCGGCCAGCACGACGGTGAGCAGGGCCGCCCCCGGCAGGCCCGCCGGCCAGCCGGTGGCTCCGTCGGGCACCGCCGCCGCCCGCTCGGCGACCAGCACCAGCCAGCGCACCGGCCAGCCCGCCAGCCAGGCGAGTGCGGTGGCCAGCGGGGGTGCCACCGGGGAGACCACCGCGGCCAGCAGCCCCAGCACGGTGGCCGGGGCGACGGCCGGGGCCGCGAGCAGGTTGGCCGGGAGTGACACCAGGCTGACCACCCCGGAGAGAGCGGCCACCAACGGGGCGGTGGCCAGTCCGGCCGCGGCACTCACCGCCAGGGCGTCGGCGGCCGGCCGGGGCACGCCCCGCTGCCGCAACGCCCGTGACCAGGGCCGGGCGACCAGCACGATCGCCGCCGTCGCCGCCACCGAGAGGACGAAGCCGCCCTCGCGCGCCAGGTCCGGCTCGACGAGCAGCAGCACGCAGACCGCGGCGGCCAACGCCGGCACCGCCGCCCGGCTGCGCCCCCACGCCAGCGCCACCAGGACCACCACGGCCATCGCGCCGGCCCGCAGCACGCTGGCCCCCGGCCGGGCCAGCACGACGAAGCCGGCCAGCGCGAGCAACCCCACCGCGGCCTGCACCCGCCGGTCCACGCCGTACCGGCGCAGCGGCCAGAGGACCAGGGCGATCGCGATGGCCACGTTGGCACCGGAGACGGCAGTCAGGTGGGCGAGCCCGGCCCGGCGGAACTCCGCGGTGAGCACCGGGTCCATGGCGCGGGTGTCGCCGACCACCAGACCGGGCAGCAGCCCGGCCGGCCGCGGCTCGAGCGCACGGTCGGCGGCCCCCACCAGGCCGGCGCGCAGCGTTCCGGCCGCCTCCTGCACCGGCCCGGGCCCGGCGACCGGGATCGGCGGGGAGCGGGCCGACAGGACGGCCAGCAGGGTGTCGCCGTCCTCGGCCGGGCGGACCGCGGCCCGCAGCCACACCGACTGACCCGGGAGCAGACCCACCCACTCCTCCGCGGGGCCGAAGACCAGCACCGAGCCGGCCGGCACCTCCGCGCCGGACACCTCCCGGACGTCGGCGGCCACCAGGACCCGGGGCCCGCCGGCTCCGGCCAGCGGGCGGGGGTCGTCGGCGAGCTCCACGACGACGGGCACGACCGCGCCCAGCTCGGCCAGCTCGGGCAGTGGGGAGGTGGCCCGGTCGGCGGCCCGCACGGCCGCGGCCGCCGACACCGCGATCGCGGCGGCCAGGCACCCGACGGCGATCGCCCGGCGGCCCGACCAGCGCGGCGACCGCCCCGCGCCTCCCCGGAGCAGGAACGCCGCCGCACCGGCGCAGCCGACCGCACACCCGCCCAGTACCCCGACGGGCAGCGACGGGGCGGCCAGGGTCAGCGCCCACACCGTAGCGGCGGCCGGCACCAGCCTGAGGTCCACCCAGGACCACCGGTCCGCCGCCCGCCGCCGCACCGGCACCTGCACCCGGGCGACGCCAGGAGCCGGCCGGGGCCGTCCGGTCCTGCTCGGCCGGGCTGTGGCGCCACCCCACCGGTGGGGACGACGGGCAGCGCGCCACCGGTGGCCGGCCGGCATCAGACGGTGACCCGCCCGGCCAGCTCGGCGTAGATGGTCGGACCGATGCCGGGGACGTCGTCCAGCTGCGCGACGTTGGTGAAGACGCCGTGCACCGACCGGTGGTCGACGATCCGCTGGGCCAGCACCGGGCCGATGCCGGGGAGTGCGTCGAGATCGCTGACGGTCGCGGTGTTCAGGTGCAGCGGGCCGGTGGCCTCGGCACCGCCGGCCGTTCCCGCGCCGCCGGGCGCGGCGGGCACACCGACGGCGATCTGCTGCCCGTCGCTGAGCACGGCGGCACCGTTCACCCACGCCGGGTCCGCGTCCGGCAGGAGCCCGCCGGCGGCGGCCAGGGCGTCGGCGACCCGGGAGCCGGCGGGAAGGGTCACGAGGCCCGGGCGGGCGACCTGCCCCACCACCGAGACCACGAGCTCGCCGACGGTCGGTGGAGCCGGGCTGGGCGTGGGCACGGCGGACGTGCCGGCCGGCGGCGACGACGTCGCCGGGGCCATCGCGTCGACGGCGACCGGCTCGACCTCCGGCCGGTCCGCCCAGGTCCAGCCGACGACGAGCAGCGCGGCGAGCACCCCGGCCAGCAACAGCGCCCGGGCGCCCGGCCGACCCGGGTCGAGCCGGGCCGCCCCGCCGGGGGCCCGGTGCCGGCCCAGCCCGGCGGGCAACCCGTCGTCGGGGTCGACCGGCAGCCGGCGGGCGGCCGGGCCCGGCCTCCGGTGCTCGCCCTCCCGCTCGGCGCCCGGCACGTCGGCGAGGTCGTCCGCCGCCCCGTCACCGGCGTCACGACGACCGGAGCGGTTGTCCCCGTCGCCCCCGTCCTTCGAGTCGTCCGCGTCGTCCGCGTCGCTCAGCAGGTCGTCGGGCGGGACCCAGCCGGGCGCCTGGTCGAGCTCGGCGAGCACCACCCGCAGCCGGGCCCGGATCAGGTCGGCGTCGTCGCTGCGTCGGGCGGAGGAGCGCACGCCACCGGACGTTAGGAGCGCGCCCCGGCATCCCGGCCCCACGGGCGTCGGCTGTGGACGGGGACGCCCGTTGTGGACGGGGGGACACCACACCACGGATGCCGGGCGGGGCGGCGGCGGTGCGCCCGCCCGGCTCAGTCCTCCGGCCGCCCGGCGGCCTCCCCCCACCGCGGCGAGGGGTCGATGACCACCCCGACCGCGCCCGGCCCGACATGGGCGCCGATCGCCGCCCCGATCTCGCTGACGTGCAGGTCCCGGATGCCGGGCAGCCGTGCGATGAGCTGGTCGGTCAGCCGCTGCGCCCGTTCGGGAGCGGCGAGGTGGTGCACGGCGACATCGACCCGGCCCCCGTCGGCGACGTCGACGGCGCGCTGCACGATCCGGTTGAGTGCCCGGCTGGAGGTGCGCACCTTCTCCAGGGCGACGACCTGCCCGCCGGTCACGTGCAGCACGGGCTTGACGGCGAGGGCGGTGCCCAGCAGGGCGGCCGCCGATCCGATCCGCCCGCCCCGCCGCAGGTGGTCGAGGGTGTCGACGACGAAGAACACCCGGGTGCCGGCCGCGGTGTCGCGGGCGGCCGCCGCGACCTCCTCCGCGCCGGCCCCGCCCGCCGCCGCCCGGGCGGCGGCGAGCACCGCGAACCCGCTGCCCATCGCCGCCGAGCGGGAGTCCAGCACGGTCACCAGGTGCTCCCCGACCTGGGCGGCTGCCAGCCGGGCGGCGTCCCAGGTACCGGAGAGCTCACCGGAGAGGTGGACGGACACGATCCGGCCGGCCCCGGCCGCCAGCCGGCGCCGGTAGGCGGCCACGAAGTCACCCGGCGTCGGCCGCGAGGTCGAGACCTGCCCGCCCCGGACGCCGAGGGCCCGGGCCACCTCGCCGGGGGTGACGTCGGTGCCCTCCCGGCCCGACCGGCCGGCCAGCACCACGTAGAGCGGCACGACCTCGACGTCGAACTCCTCGACGAGCGCAGCCGGCAGGTAGGCCGTGGAGTCGGTGACCACGGCGACGGACATGGCGGCAGGCTAACCGCGCGCCGTCTCAGGTCGTGGCGTCAGCATCCTGCGGAACCGCCGGCGGAGCCTCTTCCGGGCTGGCGCCCGCGGGTGCCACGGCGTCGCCGGAGTCGGCGCCCGACCGCCCGTACGTACCGTCGGGGCGCGGCACGCCGCCCTCCCCGGCCGGCAGCGCCACCGTGCCGTTGTGCCGCATCAGCCGCCAGCGGGACGCCTGGAACGACAGCTCGCTCCAGTTGCAGTTCCCCAGCGGCCCGAACACGCGGCGCTGGTCGACACCGAGACCCAGCAGCGCCTCCACCAGCCGGCCGGCCGTGCCGCCATGGGTCACCAGCACCGCCGCCCCGGCCGGCGGGAGATCGGCGACCGCGGCCATCACCCGGTGCGCCACCGCCTCGGCCGGCTCGCCACCGCGACCCCGCACCGGGCGCCCGGCGAGCCAGTCGGCGTACTGCTCGGGGTGGCGCGCGGCGACCTCGTCCCGGGTCAGGCCCTCCCAGGAGCCCAGGCCGTGCTCGCGCAGTCGTTCGTCGACCTGCACCGGGACACCCAGCAGCGGGGCGAGGGCCTCGGCGGTGTCCCGGGCGCGCACCAGGTCACTGGACACCAGCACGGCGTCCTCACCGGCGAGCGCGGCTGCCAGGTACGGAGCGGTGCGGGCCGCCTGGGCGCGTCCGACGGCGTCCAGCGGCGGGTCGAGCTGCCCCTGGAAGCGGCCGCCGGCGTTCCACTCGGTGCGACCGTGCCGCCAGACCACCAACCGGGCGACCGGCGGCGGGGCAGCGGCGTCACTCACCGGCCGGTCTGCCCCGGCTCGTCGCCGTCGGCGTCCACCGGCTCGCCGGCCGGCGCGGTGCCGGCCGGAGCCGCCTTGTCGGTGAACGGGATGACCGGGCAGTCCTTCCACAGCCGCTCGAGCGCGTAGTACGCCCGCTCCTCGGCGTGCTGGACGTGGACGACGATGTCGACGAAGTCCAGCAGCACCCAGCGCCCTTCGGTGACGCCCTCCCGGCGCACCGGCTTCACGCCGTGGGCACGCAACTGCTCCTCGACGCTGTCGACGATCGCCTGGACCTGACGTTCGTTGGGTGCCGCCGCCAGGACGAAGGCGTCGGTGATGGCCAAC
This sequence comes from Modestobacter lapidis, assembly GCF_054780755.1. Classification (NCBI taxonomy): domain Bacteria; kingdom Bacillati; phylum Actinomycetota; class Actinomycetes; order Geodermatophilales; family Geodermatophilaceae; genus Modestobacter; species Modestobacter lapidis. The sequence continues at coordinate 25,912 of NZ_BAAGVS010000003.1, forward strand.
CGGTCGCTCACGTCGACGATGGACACGTCGGTGGCGAGCTTGTCGGCGGCGGCCTGCGCTGCGATCAGCGCGGTCTCGCGGGCCTCGGCCGAGGCGGTCATCGGGGGGTCTCCTGCAGATCGGGGGACGGGGCGTCCTCGGTGGGGTGGTCGGTGCGGGTCGGGCGCGGCCGGCCGGCCGGAAGCGTTCCGTCGAACTCGGATCCCGGCTCGGGGTCCCGGTACAGGCCCCGCTTCTCGATGTACTGCACCACGCCGTCGGGCACGAGGTACCAGACCGGTGAGCCACGCCGTACCCGGTCGCGGCAGTCGGTCGAGCTGATGGCCAGGGCCGGCACCTCGACCAGGCTGACCGCGCCCTCGGGCAGATGGGAGTCGGCGAGGTGGTACCCGGGGCGGGTGACACCGACGAAGTGCGCCAGGCCGAACAACCGCTCGTTGTCCCGCCAGCCCACGATTTGGGCCAGCGCGTCCGCGCCGGTGATGAAGAACAGTTCTGCCTCGGGGTGCTGGCGGTGCAGGTCGGTCAGGGTGTCGACGGTGTAGGTCGGCCCGCCGCGGTCGACGTCCACCCGGCTCACCGAGAAGCGCGGGTTGGACGCGGTGGCGATGACCGTCATCAGGTAGCGGTCCTCCGCCGGGCTGACCTCCCGCTCGGACTTCTGCCAGGGCTGACCGGTTGGCACGAACACCACCTCGTCGAGGCCGAACCGGCCTGCCACCTCGCTGGCTGCCACCAGGTGACCGTGGTGGACGGGGTCGAACGTCCCGCCCATCACCCCGAGTCGTCGTCCCGCTGCCACCGATCGAGCCTAGCCCGGCCGCGCCGGAGCCGGGGTCCCGACCACCGGCTCCGGCCGGCGGGGCCGCTCGGCGGGTGCCGGGCGGACCGCTGCACGACCGACCGGCTCCCCCGTGCAGCCGGTCGCCGCCCAGCCGGACGACGCTGTCGGACCGGTGGGCGCCGGGGTGGCGACGGAGCCTCCCCACCCCGACCAACGCGGCTCAGTAGCTGCGGTTACGGCACCCGGCGCGCCCGGGTCCGTTCTCAGAGGGTGGTGACGAAGTCGGCCAGCTGCGCAGCGGTGCGCACCTCGACCATGGGCACCACCTCGCGGTACCGGTCGGCCGCGGAGTCACCGCTGCCCCACAGCCGGCGCGGCTCGGGGTTGAGCCAGTGGGCGGAGCGGGCCCGGCGCACCAGGTCGGCCAGCGCGGGCAGGCCAGGCCGGCGGTAGTTCGTGCGCCCGTCGCCCAGCACGAGCAGCGACGTCCTCGGGCCCACCGCGGCCGGCCACCGCTCGGCGAACACCTCGAAGGCGTTGCCGTAGTCGCTGTGCCCGTCGAAGGCGACCACGTCGGCCTCCCGGCCGATCCGGGCGATCGCGTCCACGACGTCGGCACCCGGCCGGAAGAACCGGGTCACCTCGTCGGTGGAGTCGACGAACGCGAACGCCCGCACGCCCGAGAAGTGCTCGCGCAGCGCCTGGGTGAGCATCAGCGTGAAGTGGCTGAACCCGGCCACCGAACCGCTGACGTCGCAGAGCACCACCAGCTCCGGCTTGTGCACCGCCCGCGGCCGGTGGTGGGTGACCAGCGGCATCCCACCGGTGGCCAGCGACGCCCGCACGGTGCGCCGGACGTCCAGCCGCCCCTCCCGGCCCAGCCGGCGGCGGGCGGACAGCCGCGCGGCCAGCCGCCGGGCCAGCGGCCCCACGGTCCGGCGCAGCTCGGCGAGGTCGGCCTGCTGCGCGCGCAGGAAGTCGACCTGGTCGGCCAGCGGGCGCACCGCCGACCGCACCACCCGGTCCCGGCCCTTCTCCGCCGCCGTCCGCCGCCGCACCTCGGCCTCGACGGCCGCCCGGAAGGCGTCGACGCGTTCCCTGCCGGTGTGCCGGGCGACCTGCTCGGCCAGCCCGCCGCGCTCGTCGCCGGCCAGCAGGCCCTGCACCAGCGCGGCCGTCAGGGTGTCCGGGGACAGCGCCCGCAGCACCCGGTAGCTGAAGAACGACTGCCCCGCCGACGTCGGCTGCCCCTGCCCGAACGCGTCGACGGCGGTCCGGGCGAAGCGGCGCAACGACTCGTCGTCCCCGGCCAGCAGCCGGCGCAGCAGCTCGGCCCGCAGCGTCTCGGCCAGCTCCCCGGGGTCGCCGCCGGCCAGCGGCAGGAGCTCGCCGTCCGCGGGGCCGTCGTCCTGGCCGCCCTCGCCCTCTGCACCGCCGGCCCGGTGCGCCGCCGGCCGATCGGTCAGCGGCCACCACAGGTCGAACAGGACGTCGAACGCCGGCCGCTGGGCGGCCCGCTGGAGCAGCACCGCGCCCAGCCCGTGCCGCAGCTGCTCACGGTCGAGCAGCTCCACGACGGTGAGCACCTCGGCGGCGTCCACCGCCTGGCTGATGCCCACCGGGATCCCGGCCTCCCGCACCGCACGGACGAAGCCGTCCAGGTGACCGGCGAGCCCCCCGGGCCCGGCGGGCGGGGCGCCGGACATCAGTTCAGCCGCAGCTCGGCGGCGGCCCGGACCTGGTCGCTGGCGTGCTTGAGCACCACGCCCAGGGTGGCGCCGACCGCGGCGGAGTCCAGGGTGTCCAGACCGAGGGCCAGCAGGGTCTGCGCCCAGTCCAGCGTCTCGGAGATCGACGGGGCCTTCTTCAGCTCCAGGGCCCGCAGCGCACGGACGGTGCGCACCAGCTGATCGGCCAGCGCCGGGGCGAGGTCGGGCACCCGGGAGAGCACGATCTCGCGCTCACGTGCCGCGCTCGGATAGTCCAGCGCGAGGTACAGGCAGCGCCGCTTCAGCGCCTCGGACAGCTCACGGGTCGCGTTCGAGGTGAGCACCACCAGCGGCCGGCGGACGGCGGTGATCGTGCCCAGCTCGGGGATGGTGACCTGGAAGTCGCTGAGCACCTCCAGGAGCAGGCCCTCCACCTCGACGTCGGCCTTGTCGGTCTCGTCGATCAACAGCACCGTGGGGTCGACGCGCCGGATGGCGGTCAGCAGCGGGCGCGCGAGCAGGAACTCCTCGCCGAAGACGTCGTCGTGCACGGTGTCCCAGTCGGCCCCGCCGGCCGATCCGGCGCCGGCCGCGGAGATCCGCAGCAACTGCTTCTTGTAGTTCCACTCGTACAGCGCGCGCGCCTCGTCGAGCCCCTCGTAGCACTGCAGCCGGATGAGCTCGGCGTCCGTGGCCGTGGCCAGCGCCTTGGCCAGCTCGGTCTTGCCCACCCCGGCCGGGCCCTCCACGAGCAGCGGCTTGCCCAGCCGGTCGGCCAGGAAGACCGTCGTCGCGATCTGCGCGTCGGGCAGGTAGCCGGCGGCGGTGAGCCGCGCGGTCACGTCCGCCACGTCGGCGAACTGGGCGACGTGCGTGGGCGGGCGGGGCATGCGGCTCCTGACGGGGCGGTGGGGCGGGTGGTTGCCCAGCGGTGCGGGTCGGGGCGGCGCCTCAGCGCACGTGGCCGCTGCCGGTCACCACGAACGTCGTCGACGTCAGCTCCGGCAGGCCCAGTGGCCCCCGGGCGTGCAGCTTCTGGGTGGAGATGCCGATCTCGGCACCGAACCCGAACTCGCCGCCGTCGGTGAACCGCGTCGAGGCGTTGACCAGGACGGCGGCGGCGTCGACCCCGGCGGTGAAGTCGGCGATCGCCCGGGCGGACTCGGCCACGATCGCCTCGCTGTGCCCGCTCCCCCACCGGTCGATGTGGTCGAGGGCCTGGGGCAGGTCGTCGACGACGCGGACGGCCATGTCCATCGACAGGTACTCGGTGGCCCAGTCCTCGTCGGTGGCCGGCCGCACGGCGTCGGAGATGGCGCAGGCCCGCTCGTCGCCGTGCAGCGTGACCCCGGCCCCGGTCAGCGCGGTGATGAGCCGGGACAGCACCGGGGCGTCCCGGTGGACCAGCAGCGTCTCGGCGGAGTTGCACACGCTGACCCGGGACGTCTTGGCGTTCAGGACGATCGCCTCGGCCATCGCGGCGTCGGCCGAGGCGTCGACGTACACGTGGCAGTTGCCGACGCCGGTCTCGATCACCGGCACCGTCGCCTCGCGCACCACGCGCTGGATGAGCGAGGCCCCGCCACGCGGGATGACCACGTCGACCAGGCCACGGGCGTTGAGCAGTTCCCCCACGGACGCGCGCTCGGCCGGCAGCAGGGCGATCGAGCCGGCCGGCAGGCCGGCCTTCTCGGCGGCCTCGGTGAGCACGGCGACCAGCGCGGTGTTGGTGCGGTGCGCCGACCCGGAGCCGCGCAGCAGGGCGGCGTTGCCGCTCTTCACGCACAGGCCAGCGGCGTCGACGGTGACGTTGGGCCGCGCCTCGTAGACGATGCCGACCACGCCGAGGGGCACCCGCACCTGGCGCAGCTGCAGGCCGTTGGCCAGGGTGGAGCCGCGGACGACGTCGCCCACCGGGTCGGGGAGGGCGATCAGCTGCCGCAGCGCGTCGGCCACCCCGGCGACCCGGGCGGCGTCCAGCCGCAGCCGGTCGAGCACCGGGTCCGGGGTGCCGTCGGCCGCGGCGGCCTCGACGTCGGCGGCGTTGGCGGCGAGCACCTCGTCAGTGCGCTCGAGCAGCGCGTCGGCCATGGCGGCCAGGGCGGCGTCCTTGGTCGCGGTGGGCAGGGTGCGCAGCACGCGGGCGGCCTCACGGGCACGCGCCGCGGCGGCCCCGATCAGGGGAAAATCGGCAGCGGACACGCCCCGAGGTTACGCGCGGCCCCCGTGCAGGGTCCCGCCGCGAGCCTGCGAGTGGTGGGGGGCACGGAGGGCCTTCCTCAACTGCGCAGCGCGCGGAGCACCCGCTTGCGGGCGTCACCGGTCAGCCGGTCGACGAACAGCTTCCCGTCGAGGTGATCGACCTCGTGCTGCAGGCAGCGGGCCAGCAGGCCGGACCCCGCCAGCCGAAGGGCCGCCCCACGCACGTCGAAGCCCTCGGCGACGCAGTGCATCGCCCGGACCGTGGGGGCGTAGAGGCCCGGGATGGACAGGCAGCCCTCGTCGTCGCCCTGGGTCTCCTCGGACAGCTCGGTGATCACCGGGTTGACCATGTGCCCGATGACGCCGTCGACGTTGTAGGAGAACGCCCGCACCCCCACCCCGATCTGCGGCGCTGCCACACCGGCGCGGCCGGGGTGGTCGACGGTCTCCTCCAGGTCGCGGACGAGGGCGGCCAGATCACGGTCGAAGGCGCGGACCGGGTCGGCGGGCGTGCGCAGCACGGGATCCCCGAGCTCACGGATGGGGCGAATGGTCACGCGTTCTCCTCGCTGCGCTCGTCGTCCACGTGCCCCAGTCTCTCAGCCGCGGGGGCGGCGCCCGATCAGGACCATCTCGTCGCGGTGCACGACCTCCCGGCGGTGCTCGGGGTCGAGGTCGCCGGTCTTCCGGCCGAGCAGGTCGGGCATCTCCCGGGCGTCGTAGGCGACCAGCCCGCGGGCGACGACGACGCCGTCCGGGCCGACCAGCTCCACCGGGTCGTCGGCGAGGAACTCCCCGGTCACCCCGGTGATCCCCGCTGCCAGCAGCGAGGCGTGCCGCTCGCGGACGGCGCGCACCGCGCCGTCGTCCAGCAGCAGCCGGCCACGCGGCCGGCTGGCGTACCGCAGCCAGAACTGCCGGCCCGAGGGCCGGCGGCCGGCGGCGGCGAACAGCGTGCCCACCCGCTCACCGGCCAGCGCGGCGGCAGCCTGTGGCGTGGACGTGACGACGACGGGCACCCCCGCGGAGGATGCGATGAACGCGGCCTCCACCTTGGTGGCCATCCCTCCGGTGCCCACGCCGTTGCGGCTGGCCGAGCCGAGGGTGACCGCAGCCAGGTCGCTGCGGCTGCGCACGGTGTCGATCAGCTGGGCGGGGCCGCTCCGCGGGTCACCGTCGTAGACGCCGTCGACGTCGGACAACAGGACGAGCGCGTCGGCGACGGCCACGTGGGCGACCAGCGCGGCCAGCCGGTCGTTGTCGCCGAACCGGATCTCCTCGGTCGCGACCGTGTCGTTCTCGTTCACGATCGGCAGCACGCCCAGCGCGAGCAGCCGCTCGACGGTCTGCCGGGCGTTGCGGTAGTGGCTGCGCCGGGTGAGGTCGTCGGCGGTGAGCAGCACCTGCCCGACGGTCACGTCGTGCGCGGCGAACGCATCGGCGTAGGTCTGCACCAGCCGCAACTGGCCGACGCTGGCGGCGGCCTGGGCCGTGGCCAGGTCGCGGGGTCGGCCGCCCAGGCCCAGCGGCGCCAGCCCGGCGGCGATCGCGCCGGAGGAGACGAGCACGACCTCCCGGCCGGCGGCGCGCAGCGCACCGAGGACGTCGACGAGCGCCCGCAACCGCTCGGTGTCCAGCCCCCCGGGCACGGTGGTCAAGGATGAGGAACCGACCTTGACCACGACCCGGCGGGCGCCGCCGATCTCCGGTCGGGTGCTCACCGGTCGTCGGCGTCCGGGTCGGGCTCGTCGTCCAGCGGGGTGAGCTCGTAGGGCGTGCGGCGGGCCTTCTTGGCTGCCAGCCGCTCGTTGGCGCGCATCCGGCTGTCGCTCTCCAGCCGGGTGTCGGTGCCCCGGCCGCCGAGGCCGGCGATCTCCTCGACGCTGAGCGTGCCGGCCGGCAGGGTCGGTTCCCAGTCGAAGGTGACGTCGCCGACGGTGATCGCGTCGCCGGGGGCGGCGCCGGCCTTCGCGAGCGCCTCCTCGACACCCAGCCGATTGAGCCGGTCGGCGAGGAAGCCGACCGCCTCGTCGTTGCTGAAGTCGGTCTGCCGGACCCAGCGCTCGGGGCGGATACCGAGAACCACCCAGCCATCGGTGCGCGGGTCGGGCTCGACGGTGAACCCACCGTCACCGACCGCCTTCGGGACGATGGTGATCGGCGCGGCCGGGACGGCGGGCAGCGAGGCGCGGTGCTCCTCGACCGCCCGGGCGAGGGCGAAACCGAGCTCCGTGAGGCCCTCGCCGGTGGCCGCGCTGATGGCGAACACCTGCAGGCCGCGGGCCTCCAGGGGCTCGCGGACCAGGTCCACGAGCTCCCGGGCGTCCGGGACGTCGATCTTGTTGAGCACGGCGATCCGCAGCCGGCCGACCAGGTCGAGCTCGTCGCCGCCGGTCGCGCCCTCCGAGTACGTGCGCAGCTCGTGCTCCAGGGCGACGATGTCGGTCTCCGGGTCGCGGCCGGGCTCCATGGTCGCCATGTCGATGACGTGCACGAGCACGGCGCACCGCTCCACGTGCCGGAGGAACTCCAGGCCGAGGCCCTTGCCGACCGAGGCACCGGGGATGAGGCCGGGGACGTCGGCCATCGTGTACGTGGTGTCGCCGGAGCGGATGACGCCCAGCTGCGGCACCAGGGTCGTGAAGGGGTAGTCGGCGATCTTGGGCCGGGCCGCCGACATGGCCGCGACCAGCGAGGACTTGCCCGCCGACGGGTAACCCACCAGGCCCACGTCGGCGATGCTCTTGAGCTCGAGGACGGCGTCGACGGTGTCGCCGGGCTCACCGAGCAGGGCGAAGCCGGGGGCCTTGCGGCGGGCGTTGGCCAGTGCCGCGTTACCCAGTCCGCCCTTCCCGCCGCGCGCCAGGACCACCCGGGCCCCGATGCCGACGAGGTCCGCGACCTGCTCGCCGTCGACGGTGACCACGGTGCCGGAGGGGACGCGCAGGACGAGGTCCTCGCCACGGCCGCCGTTGCGGTAGTTCCCGGCGGCCTGCCTGCCGTTGCCGGCGCGCTGGTGGGGGCGGTGGTGGAAGTCCAGCAGGGTGTGCACGCTGCCGTCGACCTCGAGGACGACGTCGCCGCCGTCGCCCCCGTCGCCGCCGTCGGGGCCACCGAGGGGCTTGAACTTCTCGCGGTGCACGGAGCTGACCCCGTTGGCACCCTTGCCGGCTGCCACGTGCACGGTCACGCGGTCGATGAAAGCGGCCATGATCGCCGCCTCTCTGCGTTACGGCCGTACGGGTTCAGGGGACTTGCTGCACCGCCCAGCGCCGACCGGGGCCGGCGCTGGGTGGTGACGAGCAGGTGGTTCGGCCCCGTCCAGAGGCTCACCCCGAGCTTGCGAGGGGTGCGGAGGACGGGGTCCTCCTTCAGACGGCGACCGGGGTCTTCGCCTCGACGGCGGAGATGGCGACCTCGCGACGGCCACGGCGGAAGCCGAAGGTCACCGAGCCGGGGACCAGGGCGAACAGCGTGTCGTCCTTGCCGCGGCCGACGCCGAGACCCGGGTGGAAGTGGGTGCCGCGCTGGCGGACGATGATCTCGCCGGCCTTGACGACCTGGCCACCGAACCGCTTGACGCCGAGGCGCTGGGCGTTCGAGTCGCGGCCGTTACGGGAGGACGATGCGCCCTTCTTGTGTGCCATGTCGTCGTCAGCCCTTCGTGATGTCCGTGTCGATGGCCCTGACCACGACGTCGGTCAGGGGCTGACGGTGCCCCTGCCGCTTGTGGTAACCGGTCTTGTTCTTGAACTTGTGGATGTGGATCTTCGGGCCCTTGGCGTGGGCGACGATCTCACCGGTGACGGTGACCCCGGCGAGCCCCTGGGCGTCGGCGGTGACGTTCTCCCCGTCGACCAGGAGCACCGCCGGAAGGGTGAGGGTGTCACCGGCCTCCCCGACCAGGCGGTTCACGGTGAAGGTGTCACCGACACCTACCTTGTGCTGCTTGCCACCGGCCTTGACGACTGCGTACACCACTGACTCCTCGATCGGTTCCCTCAAAATGCAGCACTGTGTCCTGCGCGCACAGCCGGTACGGGGCCGGGTGCTGGACGGGTCGCGGACGCCGACCGGGCACGCCGAACGCGCAGCCCGTGGCGATGCAACCCGGCCAGCGTACCCGAGCCGCGCGGCCCGGGTCGAACCGGCCCGAGGCCCCCGTGCAGAGCCTCGGGCCGGTCCCCGCCCACCGGCCTGCGAGCGGGTAGGGGCACGGGGATCCTTCGTCAGGACGGCGGACCGGCCGGCCGGGAGGCCGCCCGCCGGCGCCGCGGGCGCGGCGCAGCGACCGGCTCCGCCTCGACGACCGGCTCCGTCTCGACGACCGGCTCCGTCTCGACGACCGGCTCCGCCTCGACGACCGGCTCCACCTCGACGACCGGCTCCGTCTCGACGACCGGCTCCGTCTCGACGACCGGCTGCGCCTCGACGACCGGCTCCGTCTCGACGACCGGCTCGTCGGTCACCGCAGGCTTGATCTCGACCTCCGGCTCGTCGTCGACGACCGGCTCGGCGGCCTCCGGGACCGCGCCCTCGACCGGGCCGGTGGAGTTCCCGGCCGGCTCGGGCCGGGCGTCGCCCGGGGTGGCCAGCTCCTCGCCCACGGACTCGTGGACCACCTCGGCGAGCGGCCCGCCGGTGGCCGGCTCGGTATCGGCCGGCTCGTCACCGACCGGCTCGGTATCGGCCGACTCGGCACCGGGCTCGCGGGCTCCGGCGAGCACGGCGGCGTCCTCGGCCGCGCGCGCCTCACCCGACTGGCCACGACCACGCCGGCCACGGCTGCGCCGCCCGCCGCGTCCCTCGACCGGGGCCTCCGCCGCGGCCGCCCCGGCCGCCTCGCCGGAGTCCTCCACCTGGGCCACGACCGCGTCCGGCTGCTCGGCGGCGTCGGGGCCCGTCCGCTCACCGGCGTCCCGGCCGGATCGGTCGCGGTTGCGGCCGCCGCCGTTCCCGGCGCCACCGCCGGCGCCGCTCGCGTTCCCGGGGCCACCGTTGCCACCGGACCGGCGCTTCTCGTCGACCGGGTCGAGCTGCACGACGACGCCCCGGCCGCGGCAGTGCTCGCACGGCTCGGAGAACACCTCGAGCAGGCCCTGGCCGACGCGCTTGCGGGTCATCTGCACCAGGCCCAGCGAGGTCACCTCGGCGACCTGGTGCTTCGTCCGGTCGCGGCCCAGGCACTCGGTGAGCCGCCGCAGCACGAGGTCGCGGTTGCTCTCCAGCACCATGTCGATGAAGTCGATGACGATCATGCCGCCGATGTCACGCAGCCGGAGCTGGCGGACGATCTCCTCGGCCGCCTCGATGTTGTTCCGGGTGACCGTCTGCTCCAGGTTGCCGCCGGAGCCGACGAACTTCCCGGTGTTGACGTCGACGACGGTCATCGCCTCGGTGCGGTCGATGACCAGCGAACCACCCGAGGGCAGCCAGACCTTGCGGTCCAGCGCCTTCATCAGCTGTTCGTCGATCCGCAGATCGCGGAAGACGTCACCGGTGCCGGTGTAGCGCTGCAGCCGCTCGGACAGCTCCGGGGAGACGTGCGCGACGTAGGCCTCGACGGTGTCCCAGGCGTCGTCGCCCTGCACGACGAGCCGCTTGAAATCCTCGTTGAAGACGTCGCGGATGACCCGGATGGCCAGATCGGGCTCGCCGTAGAGCAACGTCGGCGCGTTGCTGGTCGAGGCGGCCTTGGTCTGGATGACCTCCCACTGCGCCTGCAGGCGGGCCACGTCGCGGGTGAGCTCCTCCTCCGAGGCGCCTTCCGCGGCGGTCCGGATGATCACGCCGGCGTCCTCGGGAACGATCTTCTTCAGGATGTCCTTGAGCCGGGTGCGCTCCTTGTCCGGGAGCTTGCGGCTGATGCCCGTCATCGAGCCGCCGGGCACGTAGACCAGGAAGCGGCCGGGCAGGTTGACCTGCTGGGTCAGCCGGGCGCCCTTGTGGCCGATCGGGTCCTTGGTCACCTGGCACAGGACCTTGTCGCCGGACTTCAGCGCCTGCTCGATGGAGCGTGACTTGCCGGTCAGGCCGGCGGCGTCCCAGTTGACCTCACCGGCGTACAGGACGGCGTTGCGCCCCTTGCCGATGTCGATGAACGCCGCCTCCATGCTGGGCAGCACGTTCTGCACCCGGCCGAGGTAGACGTTGCCGGCGAAGGACGTCGCCTGCGCCTGGGTGACGTAGTGCTCGACCAGGACGTCGTCCTCCAGGACGGCGATCTGGGTGCGCTCGCCCTGCTGCCGGATGACCATGGCGCGGTCGACGGCCTCCCGGCGCGCCAGGAACTCGGACTCGCTGAGGATCGGCGCGCGGTGGCGCCCACCGTCGCGACCCTCCCGGCGGCGCTGCCGCTTGGCCTCCAGCCGGGTGGACCCGGCCACCCCGCGGACGTCGTCGTCGCTGGAGGTGCGGCCGTTGCGACCGGCCCGCTCGGGGCGGTCGTCGGGCTCGTCCGTGGCGTCCTCGGCGCTGCTGCCGCTGCTCTCGCCGCGGCGCCGGCGCCGGCGGCGGCGGCGGGTGGTGGAGCCGCCGGCGGTGTCGCCGTCGTCGGTGTCGTCCTCGTCGTCGCCGTCGTCCTGCGTCGTGGAGTCCTCGCGGACGGTGTCACCGGCGGGGGTGTCGGTGTCGTCGTCGGGGGAGTCGTCGGACGTGGCGTCGGTGCCGTCCTCGTCGCCGTCGGCACCGTCGTCGCCGGTCCGGCCGCGGCCGCGGCCACGGCGTCCGCGGCGCCGGCGGCGGCTGCTGCTGGAGCCGGAGCCCTCGGCGTCGCCGTCCTCGCCGTCCTCGGTGTCCTCGGTGTCGCGCTCCTCGGCGACCTCGTCGGGCTCGGGGTCCGCCTGCGCGGCGCCCCTGCCACGCCGGCGGCTCCGCGCGGGGGTGTCGCCGTCCTCGGTGGCGGTGGGCTCGGTGGCGGTGGCCTTGCCGGCGGTGGGCTCGGTGGCGGTGGGCTCGGTGGCGGTGGGCTCGGTGGCGGCGGCCTTGCCGGCGGTGGCCTCGGTCCCGGCGGGCTCGGCGACGGCCCGGCGGGGGCTGCGGCCGCGGCGCGGTGCGGGTGCCTCGGTGTCGCCGGCGCCCTCGTCGGCGGCCGGCGCATCGGCGCCGGGGTCGGCGGGCGGCGTGGCCGGGGCGTCGGCCGGCGACTCGGCCTGTGCCCGGCGGCCGCGGCGGCGGGGTGCCGGGACATCGGACTCCGCCGGGGCGACGAAGGAGACGAACGCCGGGATGACCGGGGCGACCTGCGCCGGCGCCGGGGCGACGGAGTCCGGGTCGGCGGAGAGCGCCGGTCGGGTGGCGCGGCGACGCGGGCGGGCAGTGACGGTGGTGGGCTCGGGGCTGCTGAACTGCGCGCCGAAGCGCGGACCCGCCGGCTCGTCGACCGGCTCCGGGTCAGCGGCGGCAGGCTCCGGCTTCGCGGCGGGCTCGGGCTTCGCGGCGGGCTCGGGCTCGGGCTCGGCAGCGGCGACCTCGGGCTCCGCGGCCGGGTCGTCGTCGGCCGGGTCGTCGTCGGGCTCCGCGGGCAGCGGCTGATCCGCGGCCTGGGGGATGGCGGGCGACTCGTCGGGCTGCTCGGCCGGAGCCGCCGCCCCATCGGTCGCGGGGGTGTTCTCGTCGATGTGGTCGGCCACGAAGGGCTCGCCTCCTGTGCGCTCCCGGGCGCTGATCGGAGGCTCTCCGACTGGCGGCCGCGCAGGAGCACGGGTTGGGCGGGACGGGCTCACCGCATCGAGTGCGGTGGGTGTGCCCGGCCCGCGAAGTCTGGTGTCGGGCCCCGGCCGGTGCGGCTGGAACCCGGTGGTGCTGCGTGCTGATCCCGGTGGTGCTGATCGCGGTCGTGCGGTGGTGAGAGGCAACGTGGCCCACGGCTGGCAGACGTGGCGCGCAGGACGGCGTCCGGCTCCCGGCTCCGCAGGTCAGACCGGCGCGCGCTCCTCCTGGCAGTAGGAGCGCACCGCGCGATCGGGCTCGAGCGGATCAGCGACGTCACCACTGTCGTCGAGCCGGCCCTGCGCCTCACGCACGGCCCGTACGGGCAACGGCGGGTGCAGGTCGGCGACGACAGCCAGGGCGGCCATCACGTCGTCCGGTCGTACGGTCGGCGTGAGCTGACGTACGACCATGTGCAGTATGGCACAACCCGCCTCGTGGGCCACCGTCGCGCTGACCACCGCGGCCCGCGCGTCGACGTCCCGCGTGCCGTCCTTGGTGCGCTTGGTCACCGTCACGACGTCGCGCTCCAGCATCGCCGCGACGGCGGCCGCGAGCTCCTCGACGGGCACCCCCGGCAGGTCGATCCGCCAGCGGGTGGCGTCCAGCCGGTCGGCCAGCGCCCCGGTCCCCTCCCCCGCCTCCACGCACTCCAGGACGTCGATCCCCGGGGGCAACGAGGCGTCCAGCGCGGCCCGGACCTGCTCGGGGTCGCACCGCCGGGACAGCCCGATCTCGACGTACTCCGCCTCCGACGCCGCACCCGTCGGGGCGGCACCCATGTAGGAGATCTTCGGGTGCGGGCTGAAACCGGCGGAGAACGCCATCGGCACCTGCGCCCTCCGCAGGGCGCGCTCGAGCGCCCGGGCGAGGTCGCGATGGGAGGCGAAGCGCAGCGGACCGCGCTTGGTGTAGCGCAGCCGCAGCTTCTGCACCGTGGGCGGCGGGGGCGGCCCCGAGGGCTGGCGGGCCATCAGCGGGTGCTGGCCGGGACCGGGGTCAGCGGGATCAGGCTGCGGCCGGTGGGGCCGATCTGGATCTCCGTGCCCATGGTCGGGCAGACGCCGCAGTCGTAGCACGGGGTCCACCGGCAGTCGGCGACCTCTTCCTCGGAGAGGGACTCCTGCCAGTCGTCCCAGAGCCACTCCTTGTCCAGCCCGGAGTCCAGGTGGTCCCAGGGCAGCACCTCGTCCTGGGTGCGCTCCCGGGTGGTGTACCAGTCCAGGTCCACCCCGAACGGGGCGAGCTCCTCGGCGGCCGCCGTCGTCCAGCGGTCGTAGGAGAAGTGCTCGCTCCAGCCGTCGAAGCGACCGCCCTCGCGCCACACCCGCTCGATGACCCGGCCGACCCGGCGATCGCCGCGGGACAGCAGCCCCTCGATGACCCCGGGCTTGCCGTCGTGGTAGCGCAGCCCGATGGACCGGCCGATCCGGCGGTCGCTGTTGATGGCCTCCCGGAGCAGCTTCAGCCGGGAGTCGATGGTCTCGGCGCTCGCCTGGGCCGCCCACTGGAACGGCGTGTGCGGCTTGGGCACGAAGCCACCGATGGAAACCGTGCAGCGGATGTCCTTGCTGCCGCTGGCCTCCCGGCCGGCGCGGATCACCTCGACCGCGAGCTCGGCGATCTCCAGCACGTCCTCGTCGGTCTCGGTGGGCAGCCCGCACATGAAGTAGAGCTTCACCTGGCGCCAGCCGTTGGCGTAGGCGGTGGTGACCGTGCGGACCAGGTCCTCCTTGGACACGGTCTTGTTGATCACCCGCCGGATCCGCTCGCTGCCGCCCTCGGGGGCGAAGGTCAGCCCGGACCGGCGGCCGTTGCGGGACAGCTCGTTGGCCAGGGTCACGTTGAACGCGTCGACCCGGGTACTCGGGAGGGAGAGGCCGGTGTTGGTGCCCTCGTAGCGGTCGGCCAGCTCCTTGGCCAGCTGACCGATCTCGGAGTGGTCGGCGCTGGACAGCGACAGCAGGCCGACCTCCTCGTAGCCGGTCGCCTTGAGCCCGGCATCCACCATCGAGCCGATGCCGGTGATGGTGCGCTCGCGCACCGGGCGGGTGATCATCCCCGCCTGGCAGAACCGGCAGCCGCGGGTGCAGCCGCGGAAGATCTCCACGCTCATCCGCTCGTGCACGCTCTCCGCCAGCGGGACCAGTGGCTGCTTGGGGTAGGGCCACTCGTCGAGGTCCAGCACGGTGCGCTTGCCGACCCTGGCCGGCACGTCGCCCCGGGTGGGTGACACGTCCGCGATCGTGCCGTCGCCGGCGTAGGACACCGCGAAGAAGCGCGGCACGTAGACGCCGTCGATCCGGGCCAGCCGGGCGAGCAGCTCGACCCGGCCGCCGGGGCGGCCGTGCGCCTTCCACGCCTTGACCACGTCGGTGATGTCACCGACGACCTGCTCGCCGTCGCCGAGGACGGCGCAGTCGACGAAGTCGCTGACCGGCTCGGGGTTGAAGGCGGCGTGCCCGCCGGCGACGACGACCGGGTGGCTCTCGTCCCGGTCGACCGCGCGCAGCGGCACCCCGGCGAGGTCGAGGGCCTCGAGCAGGTTGGTGTATCCGAGCTCGGTGGCGAAGCTGACGCCGAGCACGTCGAAGGCGGCGACCGGACGGTGGTTGTCGACGGTGAACTGGCCGACCCCGGCCTCGCGCATGAGGGCGGCGAGGTCGGGCCAGACCGCGTAGGTGCGCTCGGCCAGGGCGTCGGGGCGCTCGTTGAGCACCTCGTAGAGGATCATCAACCCCTGGTTGGGCAGCCCGACCTCGTACGCGTCGGGGTACATCAGCGCCCAGTGCACGGGGACGTCGTCCCACGGCTTGGTCTGGGCGTTGAGTTCACCGCCGACGTACTGGATCGGCTTCTGCACCTGGGCGAGCAACGGCTCGAGGCGAGGGTAGAGCGAGTCCACAGTCATGACCCGCCCAGGGTAGCCGCTGCCCGGAGGGCCAAAGTCGCGACTTCGGCCCAGACAGACGGCCCCCTCGCAGGGTCCCGCCGCGAGCGTGCGAGCGGTGGGGGGCGAGGGGGTCCTTCCTCAGGCGAGGCCGGGGAAGAAGAGCGCGATCTCGCGGGCGGCGGACTCGGGCGAGTCGGAGCCGTGCACGATGTTCGACTGCACCTCGAGGGCGAAGTCGCCGCGGATGGTGCCGGGGGCGGCCTTGACCGGATCGGTCGCGCCGGCCAGCGCACGGAACGCCTCGATGGCGCGCGGGCCCTCGACGACCAGGGCCAGCAGCGGCGCGCTGGTGATGAACTCGACGAGCGAGCCGAAGAAGGGGCGCTCCCGGTGCTCGCCGTAGTGCTCCTCGGCGACGTCGGCGGTCAGCGTCCGGAGCTCGGCGGCGACCAGGCGCAGGCCCTTGGCCTCGAGCCGGGCGACGACCTGACCGGCCAGGCCACGGGCCACGCCATCGGGCTTGACGAGGACGAGGGTGCGTTCAGTGGTGGGTGCAGACACGGCGGGAGCGTACGACACGCCACCGGGGCGTCAATCTGGGTTGACACGCTCGGCTGCGTCAACCATAGTTGACGACATGCCCACCTCCACCACCGACGTCACCACCGCAGCCGCGGCGGACGACCCGGCGACCGGGCTGCGCGCCATCCGGGCCCTGCGCGAACTGGCCGACCGGCTGGAGGCCCGCCAGGTGGCCAACGCCCGCTCCCGCGGCTGGTCCTGGCAGCAGATCGCCGAGGCCCTCGGTGTCACCCGGCAGGCCGCCCACAAGAAGCACGCCCGCAGCAGGAAGGACGACTGAGGTGTTCGAACGCTTCACCGACGAGGCGCGGCAGGTCGTCGTGCGCGCCCAGGAGGAGGCCCGCCACCTGCGGGCCGACCAGATCGAGCCGGTCCACCTGCTGCTGGCGATCGCCGGCGGCGACGGGCGCGGGGGCGACACGCTGCGCGCGGCCGGTATCGACCACGGCCGGCTGCGCTCGACCGTGGCCAGCAGCACCGACGAACTGGACGCCGAGGCCCTGGCCGCGTTCGGTGTCGATCTCGAGCAGGTGCGGGCGGCCGCCGAGGCGACCTTCGGTCCGGGAGCCCTGGACCCGCCGGGCACCTCCGGTCACCTGCGGTTCGCCGACGGCAGCAAGAGGTCGCTGGAGCAGGCACTGCGGCACGTCCTCGCCCGCCGCGGCCTGGCGCGCCGGAGCCGGGCCATCGACAGCGGCTGCGTGCTCGTCGGCGTGCTCGCCGTCGAGGATCCCGTGGTCGTCCGGGTGCTACGGGAGCTGGGCGCCGACCCGGCCGCGCTGCGCGACGAGGCCGGGCACGCCGCCTGAGCCGGTCAGCCGGCGGCGATCGGTGGCGCTTCCGGGCCGGGGTCCTCCCGGGCCGGCGGCGCCGGCGGCGGGCCCAACGGAGAGCCCAGCAGCTCCTTGCGGATCTGCAGCAGGTACAGCCAGATGAGCACGAACACCCCGCCGACCAGCCACATCGCCGAGCCGAGCAGCCCGGTGAGCAGCATCGGCACCTGCAGCACGCTGCCGATCAGCGGCCCCCGCGGCCGGCGCTGCAGGCCGCTGGCCAGGATCAGCAGCACGGCCAGGACGACGAGGAAGGTCAGCCGGCCGGCGGTCAGGCCCGGCCCGGTCTGCGCGATGCCCCGTGGCACGAACAGGACCGCGATCCCCTCCAGCAGCAGGATCGCCGCGGCGGCGCCGCCCAGCGCCTTCCCCGCGCGAACCGGGTCCGGCGCGGTCATGACCTGCTGCCGGACATCAGGCTGCGGACCTCCCCCGCGGTGATCACGCTGCCGGTGACCAGCACGCCCGACCCGCCCAGGGCGTCGTCCGGGCCGGCCTCGGCCAGCTCGATCGCCGCCTCCACGGCATCGAACAACTGCGGGTGCACGCTGACCCGCCTCTGCCCGAAGACCTCGACGGCCAGCGCCCCGAGCTCGTCGGCGGGCATCGCGCGCGGCGAGCTGTTCTGCGTGACGACCAGCTCGGCGCACAGACCCTCGAGCTCGGCGAGCATCCCGGCGACGTCCTTGCCCTGCACGATGCCGACCACGCCGACCAGCCGGGTGAAGTCGAAGGACTCCCGGATGGCCGCCACGGTCGCCGTCATGCCGGCCGGGTTGTGCGCGGCGTCCACGAGCACCGCCGGCGAGCTGCGTACCCGCTCGAGCCGGCCCGGGGAGCGGACGGCGGCGAACGCCGTGCGCACCACCTCGGGGTCGATCGGCCCGCTGCCCGCCCCGGCCCCGAGGAACGCCTCCACCGCGGCCAGCGCGACGGCGGCGTTCTGCGCCTGGTGCGCGCCGAACAGCGGCAGGAAGATCTCGGGGTACTCCCCGCCCAGCCCCTGCAGCCGCACCTGCTGCCCACCCACGGCCACCCGCCGCTCGAGCACGCCGAACTCGGTGCCCTCCCGGGCCACCGTGGCGTCGACCTCGATCGCCCGGCGGACCAGGGCCTCCAGCGCGCCGGCCGGCTGGTGGGCGAGCACCGCGACGACCCCGCCGTCCGGGCGCCCGTCGGGCTGCACGTCGTCCCCGGGGGCCGGCTTGATGATCCCGGCCTTCTCGGTGGCGATGCTCGCCACGTCCGGGCCCAGGTACTCGGCGTGGTCGAGCGCGACCGGGGTGACGACGGCGATCCGCGCGTCGGCCACGGTGGTGGCGTCCCAGGTGCCGCCCATGCCCACCTCGATGACGGCGACGTCGACCGGGGCCTCGGCGAAGGCCGCGTAGCCCATGGCCACCACGACCTCGAAGAAGGACATCGGCACGTCACTGCCGGCGTCCACCATCTGCACGTAGGGCGCGATGTCGTCGTGGACCTCGACGAAGCGCTCGGCGCTGATCGGCTCGCCGTCGAGGACGATCCGCTCGCGCATCGTGGTCAGGTGCGGGCTGGTGAACCGGCCGACCCGCAGCCCGAAGCCGCGCAGCAGTTCGTCGACCATCCGGGCCGTCGTCGTCTTGCCGTTGGTGCCGGTGACCTGGATGACCGGCATCGCCCGGTGCGGGGAGCCGAGCAGGTCGACCAGGGCTGCGATGCGGGTCAGCGACGGTTCCAGGCGGCTCTCGGGCCACCGCGCGAGGAGCGCCTGCTCGACCCGCGCCAGCTCGGGGCCGCCGGCGGTCTGCCCGTGGGAGAGGGAGGTGCTCACCGCTCCTAGGATGCCAGTCATGGTTGCCGACATCTCTGCCCCGGACAGCGCTGGCCCGGGAACGGCTGGCGGCGTACCCGAGAAGCCCTCCCTGGACGGCCTCGAGGACAAGTGGGTCGCCCGCTGGGCCACCGACGACACGTACGCCTTCGACCGGGCCGCGGCGCTGGCGGCCCCCCGCGACCACACGTACGCCATCGACACCCCGCCGCCGACCGCGAGCGGGTCGCTGCATGTGGGCCACGTCTTCAGCTACACCCACACCGACATCGTCGCCCGCTACCAGCGGATGCGCGGCAGGCACGTCTTCTACCCGATGGGCTGGGACGACAACGGCCTGCCCACCGAGCGCCGGGTGCAGAACTACTACGGCGTGCGCTGCGACCCCTCGCTCCCCTACGACCAGGGCTTCGAGCCACCGGAGAAGGCGGGCAAGGATCAGCAACCGATCTCGCGGCGCAACTTCGTCGAGCTGTGCGAGCGGCTGACCGCGGTCGACGAGGCCGAGTTCGAGAAGCTGTGGCGCCGGGTCGGCCTGTCGGTCGACTGGGCAGGGGTCTACCGCACGATCTCGGAGACCTCGCGGGCCACCGCGCAGCGGATGTTCCTGCACAACCTGGCCCGCGGTGAGGCCTACGCGCAGGAGGCACCCACCCTCTGGGACGTCACCTTCCGCACCGCCGTCGCCCAGGCCGAGCTGGAGGACCGCGAGCGGCCGGGCGCCTACCACCGGGTTGCCTTCGCCGGCCCCGCGGGCCCGGTGCACATCGAGACCACCCGGCCCGAGCTGCTGCCGGCCTGCGTGGCGCTGGTCGCGCACCCCGACGACGCGCGCTACCAGCCGCTGTTCGGCACGACCGTGACGACGCCGCTGTTCGGCGTCGAGGTGCCGGTGGTGGCGCACCGCCTCGCCGAGCCGGACAAGGGCTCGGGCATCGCGATGATCTGCACCTTCGGTGACCTCAACGACGTCACCTGGTGGCGGGAGTTGCAGCTGCCCACGCGCGCGGTCATCGGCTGGGACGGCCGGTTCGTCGCCGACCCGCCGCCCGGCGTGCCCGCCGGGCCCTACGCCGAGCTGGCCGGCAAGACGTCGTTCAGCGCGCAGCAGCGGATCGTGGAGCTGCTCCGCGAGTCCGGCGACCTGGAGGGCGACCCCAGGCCGATCACCCACCCGGTGAAGTTCTTCGAAAAGGGCGAGCGCCCGCTGGAGATCGTCACCACCCGCCAGTGGTACATCCGCAACGGCGGCCGGGACGCCGACCTCCGGGAAGCGCTGCTGGCCCGCGGCCGGGAGATCCAGTGGGTGCCCGATCACATGCGGCACCGCTACGAGAACTGGGTGGAGGGCCTCAACGGCGACTGGCTGATCAGCCGCCAGCGGTTCTTCGGCGTCCCGTTCCCGGTCTGGTACCGCTTGGACGGCGAGGGCGAGCCCGACTACGGCTCGCCGATCCTGGCGCCGGAGTCGGCGCTTCCGGTCGACCCCTCCTCCGACGTCCCCGAGGGGTACACCGCCGACCAGCGCGGCGTGCCGGGCGGGTTTCTGGCCGACCCCGACGTGATGGACACCTGGGCGACGTCGTCGCTGTCGCCCCAGGTCGCGTCGGGCTGGGACACCGACCCGGAGCTGTTCGCGCACGTCTTCCCGATGGACCTGCGCCCGCAGGCGCACGACATCATCCGGACCTGGCTGTTCTCCACCGTGGTGCGGGCCCACTACGAGCACGGGCAGGTGCCGTGGTCGCACGCGGCGATCTCGGGCTTCGTGGTCGACCCCGACCGCAAGAAGATGTCGAAGTCCAAGGGCAACGCGACCACGCCGATCGACGTGCTGGAGCGCTACGGGACCGACGCCGTGCGCTGGCGGGCCGCCGGCGCCCGCCCCGGTGCCGACAGCCCGTTCGACGAGGCGCAGATGAAGGTCGGCCGCCGGCTGGCCATGAAGGTCCTCAACGTCGGCAAGTTCGTGCTGGGGCTCGGCGCCTCGACCGCGCTCACCGCGGCGGACGTGACCGAGCCGCTGGACCGGGCCCTGCTGACCCGGCTGGCCGGGGTGGTCGACGAGGCGACGGCGGCGCTGGAGGCCTACAACTACACCCGCGCCCTCGAGGTCGCCGAGACGTTCTTCTGGTCGTTCTGCGACGACTACGTGGAGCTGGTGAAGACCCGCGCCTACGGCTCGGACGCCGCCGCGGTCTCCGCGCAGGCGGCGCTGGCGCTGGCGCTGTCGGTGCAGCTGCGGCTGTTCGCCCCGGTGCTGCCCTTCGTCACCGAGGAGGTCTGGTCGTGGTGGCAGACCGGCTCGGTGCACCGGGCGCCGTGGCCGGCCGCCGGTGAGCTGCCGGTCGGCGGTGACCCGGTGATCCTGACCGTGGCCGCCGAGGCGCTGAGCGCCATCCGCAAGGCGAAGTCGGAGGCCAAGCAGTCGATGCGGGCCGACGTCGCCTCGGCGGTGGTCACCGCCCCGGAGGCGCACGTCGTCCTGGTCGAGGCCGCGCGCACCGACCTCACCCACGCCGGCCGGATCGCCGAGCTCAGCGTGGTGGCCGGCGACGGGCCGCTGCGGGTGGACGTCGTCCTGGCGGATCCCACCGGCTGATCCCTCCGCCGCTCGGGCGTTGTCCCCCAGCCGGCCACTTCCCTCGGCCATGTGGCCGACTGAGGGACAACAGTTCGCCGGTTGTCCACAGGTGGCCGGCTGATCGCCGCACCGCTGGCGGCGCACCGCCCAGGCTGGCCCGGTGCACGAGCTCCTTCCTCTGCTGGGTCCGAACCGCACTGCCGCGACCGCTGACCTCGCTGCCCGGGCCAGCCCGCGCAGCGTGGGCCGCTGGATCGCGTCGGGGGGACTGGTCCGGCTGCACCCGGGCTGGGTCACCGTCCCGGAGCTGGCCGACGACTGGATGGTGCGCGCCCACGCAGCGGCCGGCTACGCGGGCGGGCCGCTGAGTCACATGAGCGCCCTGGCCGCGCACCGGGCGGTCGACGTGGAGGTCACCCGGCTGGACGTCACGGTCCCCGGTGACCGGCGGGTCCGATCGTCGCGCTGGCTCCGGGTACACCGCACCCGGGCGGCGGTCGCGACGGTCCGGGCGCGCGGCCTGCCGGCCACTCCCCTCCCCCTCGCGCTGGTCGACACCTGGGGTGACGCACACCGGACCGGGGCGCTGCGTGGCTACGACGGCGTCGCGCGCGGGGCGCTGCTCCGCGCCGTCCGGGAGCGACGGACGACCACGGCCGCAGTCTCCGCGGAGCTCGGGCACCGGCCCGAGCTCCCGGGCCGGGCGGCACTGGCCGGGCTGCTGGAGCTGGTCGCGGGCGGCTGCCAGAGCGAGCTGGAGGTCTTCGGCGTGCTGCACGTCCTGACGGTGCCCGGGTTGCCCCGGTGCACCCAGCAGCACCGCGTGGTGCTCCCGGACGGGCCGATCCTGCTGGATGCCGCCTGGCTGGAGGTGAAGCTGGCCGTCGAACTGGACGGCGCTGCGTTCCACGGCAGCCAGGAGGCACGCGAGCGCGACCTGCGCCGGGACGCCGCGCTGGCCGCGCTCGGCTGGGTGGTGCTGCGGTTCAGCTACCGGCGCCTCACCCGGCAACCCGAGGCCTGCCAGGCCCAGATCGCGGCGGTGTACCGCCGACGAGTCGGCGTTGTCCGCTGACCGGCCACTCCCGGTGCCGAGCCGGCCGGTGGCGGGACAACGCCCACCCGGGCCGGGAACAACGCAGAACGGCCCGCCTCCCCAGCGGGGAGACGGGCCGTTCTCAGGCCCCGTCCAGAGGCTCGCCCCGAGCTTGCGAGGGGTGAGGGGGACGGGGTCCTCTTTCAGGCGGACTTCTCCCGGTTCACCCGGGAGGGCTTGCGGGGCACGATCGTCGGGTTCACCCGCTCGAGGACGACGTCCTTGGTGATGACGACGGTCGCGACGTCCTCGCGGCTCGGGACGTCGTACATCACCGACTGGAGGACCTCCTCCATGATCGCCCGCAGCCCACGGGCACCGGTGCCGCGCAGGATGGCCTGGTCGGCGATCGCCTCGAGCGCGTCGTCGGTGAACTCGAGCTCCACCCCGTCAAGCTCGAACAGCTTCCGGTACTGGCGCACCAGGGCGTTCTTCGGCTCGGTGAGGATGTTGATCAGCGCCTCGCGGTCCAGCTTCTGCACGCTGGTGATCACCGGGAGCCGGCCGATGAACTCGGGGATCATGCCGAACTTCAGCAGGTCCTCGGGCATCACCTCGGCGAAGGCGTTGGCCTCCTCGATCTCGGCCTTGCCGCGCACCTCGGCGCCGAAGCCGATGCCCTGCTTCCCGACCCGCTGCTCGATCACCTGGTCCAGCCCGGCGAAGGCCCCGCCCACGATGAACAGCACGTTGGTGGTGTCGATCTGGATGAACTCCTGGTGCGGGTGCTTCCGGCCGCCCTGCGGGGGCACCGACGCCGTCGTCCCCTCGAGGATCTTCAGCAGCGCCTGCTGCACACCCTCGCCGGAGACGTCCCGGGTGATCGACGGGTTCTCGCTCTTGCGGGCGATCTTGTCGACCTCGTCGATGTAGATGATGCCGGTCTCGGCGCGCTTGACGTCGTAGTCGGCGGCCTGGATCAGCTTGAGCAGGATGTTCTCGACGTCCTCGCCGACGTACCCGGCCTCGGTCAGCGCCGTAGCGTCGGCGATCGCGAAGGGGACGTTGAGCATCCGCGCGAGGGTCTGCGCCAGGTGCGTCTTGCCGCAGCCGGTCGGGCCCATCAGCAGGATGTTGGACTTGGCCAGCTCGACGGAGTCGTCGCGGCCGCCGCGCTCCCCACCGGCCTGGATGCGCTTGTAGTGGTTGTAGACCGCGACCGAGAGCGTGCGCTTGGCCTTCTCCTGGCCGATCACGTACTGCTCGAGGAAGTCGTGGATCTCCTTGGGCTTCGGGAGCTCGTCGAACTTCAGGTCCGAGGACTCGGAGAGCTCTTCCTCGATGATCTCGTTGCAGAGGTCGATGCACTCATCGCAGATGTAGACCCCGGGGCCAGCGATGAGCTTCTTGACCTGCTTCTGGCTCTTCCCGCAGAACGAGCACTTGAGCAGGTCGCCGCTCTCACCGATACGTGCCACCTGGCTGACCTCCACCTCGGATGGGCGCCGCGCTCGCGGCCCCGGTTGTGTTCTCGGCCCCTGTATCGACACCCTCTCGGGGCATCCTCGTCCCTGCCGGCACTGACCGGGGGAATCGGGCTCTCCGCCGACCGTACCGGCCACCTACGACCTTCCCGGGCACAAACGCACCCGGCCGTACCGCTCCCGGCCCCCCTGTTCCCAGGTGCCCCAGGGAGCTGGGAGTTCCCCGCACGGTACGGGCCGGGAACGCGACACGCGCGACCCCGGCCCGCACCGAGGAATCACACCGGGGGCAGGGCGTTGAGCTTCCGGCTGGGGATCACCTGGTCGACGATCCCGTACTCCTTGGCCTCCTCGGCGGTGAGGATCTTGTCCCGGTCGATGTCCTTGCGGACCTGCTCCTGGGCCTGGCCGGTGTGCCGGGCCAGGATCTGCTCCATCTGGACGCGCACCCGCTCGATCTCGCGGGCGTGGATCTCCAGGTCGGTGACCTGGCCGCCGGCCTCGCCGGAGGGCTGGTGGATCAGCACCCGGGAGTAGGGCAGCGCCAGCCGCTTGCCCTTGGTCCCGGCCGCGAGCAGGACGGCGGCCGCGGAGGCGGCCTGGCCCATGCAGACGGTCTGGATGTCGGGACGGACGAACATCATCGTGTCGTAGATGGCCGTCAGCGCGGTGAACGAGCCACCGGGGCTGTTGATGTACATGGTGATGTCGCGGTCGGGGTCGTTGGACTCCAGCGTGATCAGCTGGGCCATGACGTCGTTGGCCGAGGCATCGTCGACCTGGACCCCGAGGAAGATGATGCGTTCCTCGAAGAGCTTGTTGTAGGGGTTGGACTCCTTCATGCCGTAGCTCGTGCGCTCCACGAAGGAGGGCAGGATGTACCGGCTGGAGGGCAGCTGGAAGTCGCTCATCGTCACTTCTCCGGTCCGTCGGTGACCGGGTTGTCGGTCGCGGTCATGGCGTCGGCGCGGGTCACCACGTGGTCGACGAAGCCGTACTCCAGCGCCTCCTGGGCGGTGAACCAGCGGTCGCGGTCGGAGTCCTTCTCGATCTGCTCCACCGTCTGCCCGGTGAACTGCGCCTGCAGCTCGTTGAGCTGGTGCTTGGTGCTGCGGAACAGCTCGGCCTGGATGGCGATGTCCGACGCCGTGCCGCCGACGCCCGCGGAGGGCTGGTGCATCAGGATCCGGGTGTGCGGCAGGGAGTAGCGCTTGCCCTTGGTGCCGGCGGTGAGCAGGAACTGGCCCATGGAGGCGGCCAGGCCCATGGCGTAGGTGGCGACGTCGCAGTCGATGAACTGCATCGTGTCGAAGATGGCCATGCCCGCGGTGACCGAGCCACCGGGCGAGTTGATGTAGAGGTGGATGTCGCGCTTGGGGTCCTCGGCCGACAGCAGCAGCATCTGGGCGGCCAGCTGATTGGCGATGACGTCGTCGACCTGGCTGCCGAGGAAGATGATCCGCTCGCGCAGCAGGCGCTCGTAGACCGAGTCGTTGAGGTTCATCATCGACCCGCCGGCGCGCATCAGCGGCGCGCTCGGCGTGGTCAGGTGTGTGTTGCTCACGGGTGCGGTGACCTCCGTAGGACTGCCGGGCAGTCGGTCTCGTGGAACGGGTGGGTCGGTCCGAGGACGGTCGGCGGGAGTGCTGCCGGGGGCCGTCCTGGTGTCACGTCGACCCTAACGCGCACCCCCTGGCCGTTCCTCCCCGTGCGGGTCGGTGTTCGCCGTGGGCGCAGCGCCGGGTCGCCCGGGAACGACGACGCCGCCCGCACCCGGGGGGTGCGGGCGGCGTCGTGGGGCCGGGTCGGATCAGGCCTTGCCGGCCGCCTCCGCGGCGTCGGCCTCGGTGGCCACGGCCTCGTCCACCGTCGCCTCGCCCTCGGTGACGACGGCGTCATCGTCGGCGCCCTGCGCGTCGGCGGCCTCGGGCGCCTCGGCGTCGGCGTCGGCGTCCGGGGCGGCGGGCTCGCCGGCGGCCCGGACGGTCTGCGGGCGCAGCGCCTCCAGGTCGACGACGTCGCCCGAGGCATCGGTGATCGTCGTCTGCTCCAGCAGCTGGGCCAGCGCCTTGGTCCGGCGGACGTCGGCGACGAAGTCGGCGATGTTGCCCTGCTCCTGCAGCTGCTGCGCGTACTGCTCCGGGCTCATCCGGCTGCGCTGGGCCTGGGCCATGATCTGTGCGGAGAGGTCCTCGTTGTCGACGGTGACCTCACGGGAGTCGGCGATGGAGTCCAGCACGAATTGCGTGCGGATCGCCTTCTCCACGTTGTCGCGCAGCTCGGCCTCGTAGGCCTCCTTGTTCTCGACGTCGGCGGCCGCGAAGTAGGCGTCCCAGTCCATGCCGGCCTGCGCCAGCTCGCGCTCCATCGAGCGGGTGCGCCACTCGATCTCCCGCTCGACGAGGTTCTCGGGCACCGGGACCTCGGTGACCTCGAGCAGGTGCTCGACCAGCTTGTCGCGGGCCTGCGCGCCCTGCTGCAGCGTCTTCACCCGGGACAGCCGGGTGCGGACGTCGGCGCGGAGCTCCTCCAGAGTGTCGAACTCGCTCGCCGTGGAGGCGAACTCGTCGTCGAGCTCCGGGAGCTCCTTGGTCTTCACCGAGCGGACGGTGACCGTCACGTCGGCCATCTCGCCGGCGTGCTCGCCGTTCAGCAGGGCGGTGGCGAAGGTGGTGCTCTCGTCGGCGGACAGGCCGCGCACGGCCTCGTCCAGGCCGTCCATCAGCTGGCCGGAGCCGACCTCGTAGGACATGCCGGTGGTGGTGCCGTCCTCCAGCACCTCCCCGCCCAGGGTCGCCTCGAGGTCCAGGGACACGTAGTCGCCGTCGGCCGCGGCCCGCTCGACGCCGGTGAGCATCGCGAAGCGCTCCCGCATGGTGTCGATCTGCTCGGCGATCTCCTCGTCGGTGACCTCGACGTCCTCGACGGTGACCGCGAGGGCGTCCAGGGCGGGCAGCTCCAGGTCGGGGGCGACGTCGACCTCGGCGGTGAACGCCAGGGCCTCGCCGTCGTCGAGGCGGGTGACCTCGACGTCGGGCTGGCTCAGCACCCGCACCTGGTTCTCGCGGACGGCCTCGGAGTAGACCTCCGGGACGGCGTGCTGGACGACCTGCTCGAGGACGACGGGGCGGCCGATCCGCTGGTCGAGGATCCGGTTGGGCACCTTGCCGGGGCGGAAGCCAGGCACGCGGACCTGCTTGCCCAGCTCCTTGTAGACCTCACCGAAGGCGTGGTCCAGGTCGCCCCACGGCACCTCGATCGCGAGCCGGACCCGGGTCGGGCCCAGGTTCTCGATGGTGCTCTTCACAGCGCAGCGCTCCTCTTGGGGAAAGACGGTGGGACGTGACGCCGGTGGCGCCAGGTCGCCCCCGAGTCTAGAGACGTCTCCGACGGCGCCGGAGCCGGACGTTCGTGCACGGTCGGGGTGGCGGGATTCGAACCCACGGCCCCCCGCTCCCAAAGCGGGTGCGCTACCAAGCTGCGCTACACCCCGTGGCCCAGGGGCGAGTCTAGGGGTTGCCCGGCCGGCAGGGCTCGGCCCGGCCACCAGCTAGGCTGTGCGGGCACCTCGCGGGTGTAGCTCAATGGTAGAGCCCCAGCCTTCCAAGCTGGCCATGCCGGTTCGATCCCGGTCACCCGCTCCCACGTCCTGACCAGCCCGGATGCCCGCTTGTGCAGCTCAGCCGGGCAGCGCCGCTCCTTCCGTGCCTTAACGGTGCTGACCTCTGTTGAGCGCTGACCACTGGATTTAGCCGGTGCTCGAGGCACGGATAAGGCACGCCCTCAACGCTCGGGACTCCCAGGGTCTGGTTGAGGAGTCAACCGAACCCTGGGTAGTCCCTACCACCTGATGAGCAGCGAGCGTGGCCTGACACAGCTTCTCCGCACCCACTTGAAGCTGGAGGGGCTACCGACCAAGGACGCCAGCCCCGTGAAGCGCTGGGACGGCAAGACTGGGCGCATTGACCTTCATCTGGCCGAGAGGTACCAAGAGCATGACCGCGTTCGCCATCTGGTGGTCGAACTGAAAGCACCCGACATCACGATCGGTCGGCATGAGTTGGACCAGGTCGAAGACTAAGGCAACGCCATCTTCTCCGGGCCGCAGTTCAGCAGCAGCACCGCGCACTGGGACCTCATCCCCGTTGGCACGGCGCTCGACGACGTAGCCGAGAACCGGATCTTCAAGGAGGACTTCGAACTCGGACAGTTTTGGGAGCCGTCGCCCAAGGCCGGCCGGACCCGCGTCACCGCCTACGTCCGTCGCTGGCGGTACTTGATCGACGAGAACCGCTGGCGATTGGACTTCGTCACGCGGACTCTCGAACACGACCCTTCTATTCCGGAAGGGCTCGGGTATGTACGGGAGCAGTACGAGGACTTCCTTCCGCGCAGGTGAGGGACATGATCTGGTGAAGGTCGCAGCTTCGGGCTGAAAGGCCGCGCAGAAGTGAGCACGCGCCCTCTCGGCCACCAACTCGGCACAACGCGCCGGTGAGCTGCCCCAGGCGGAGAGGGGGAGGCATCCGGGAATCCCTCCTCCGCGGCCGGCGTCATTGGAGTGGCGCACACCATGGTCCGGCGACGACGTGGAGGAGTTCGCTCATCGGTTCGCGCGTGAGGCGCGCGGAAGGCACGACGTCCACTCGTGAGGCTTTCACCAGCGGCTTTACGGCTGGAGTCACCCAGCCTTTCAAGCTGACTGGGCGGGTTCGATTCCGTCACCCGCTCCATGCGATGTCACGGGACACCGTTCACAGGTGTCCCGCCACACCGGCTGCGTTCGGGCCGTTCGCGGTGCCGCCACGACTCTCAACCCTCCGGCGGATGAGAGCTTCCATCACACCCGGCGCGGGACACTTGCCGAGACAAGACGAAGGTCGAGGCCGAACTGGCGCGCACGAAGGCCGCGCTGGGCGTCGTGGGAAAAGCACACGCGCTCGTGGAACTGCTCTCCGAGAGCGCGGACACCGAGCAGCGGTCGAAGAAGTTTTCGCCCCGGCGGCGGCCGAGCTGGCCACCAACACCTCCACCGCCGCCGCGTGCGCGCTGCTGGGCTGGCCGCGGGCCACCCATTACCGGGCCCAGCAGCCGCCCGTCCAGCGTGTGGGCCGGTGATGGTTGTACGGGTGCAGCCAGGCCGGCAGGGCCTTTCGGGGGGCTGGCGCGGCAGATGACCGCGGGGCGTAGGTGCACGGAGCGTGGGGGCAGGATCTGGTAGGCATCCTGGACGTAGCCCCTGCGCGAGGAGAACACAGTGTCTGGCAGAGCGACCGTCGGTCTCGCCCTGGAGTGGTTCGTCAACGTGGACCACGCCCCGATCGTCGTGGCCCTCGAGCGCGGCCTGTTCGACGAGCGTGGGCTCGACGTTCACGTCGTCGAGCCCGTGGACCACGAGGCGGGCATGGCGCTCGTCGCGGCCGGGAAGCTGGACCTCGCGATCACCGAGCCGATCCACATGCCCGGTGAGCGACTGGAGGGCTATCCGATCGTTGCGATCGGCAAGTACTTCGAGACCGGCTTCGGACTAATGCTGAAGGAGGGGGTCGGACTCGGTGACCTGGCGGGGACCACGATCGCCGCGCCGCTCGGTACCTACGCGCCGGCGATGGTGCAGGCGATGGCCGAGTACCGGGGCATCGCGCTGGAGCGCGACGCAATTCACTACGCGGACGTGAGCTACTACCTCGTTGACGCGCTGCGCCGCAACGAGGCGGTCGGCGCGTTTGCGGCCTTCGAGAACGTCGAGGTGCTCGAGGCGCGCGCGGCCGGGATCGAGGTGGAACTCCTGCGCTTCCTCGACCACGATGTGCCATCGCCTGGGCACCTCGTCTTCTGCGCGCACGAAGACGCCGTTGATGATCCGGAGCGGCGCGACGTACTCGAGCGCTTCCTCGGCGGCGTGGTCGCCGGGGTCCACGCGGTCCGCGAGGACCCCGATGGGGCGCTGGAGACGTTCCTCCACGTCGCGCCGCATCTGCGCGGCGAACTGACACAGCAGCAATGGGCGGACACGGTGGGCCGCTTCACCGACGATCTGTCGCTGGACCCAGAGCTGTGGACGCGGCTCGCCCGGTTCGTCCACGAGCGTGGGCTGGTCGAACGCGAAGTGTCCGTCAAGGAGCTGCTCCGGCCGCTCAGGGTGACCGAGCAGGGCGGGTGATCGTGGCGCGTGGGGGGCCCTTGAGGGAATGGTGGCCGCCGCGATTTCGTTCGATCTCCCTGCTCCCGACAGCCTCCGACCTCTTGGCGGAGCTGGCTGGGGTAAATGCGTGCCGCAGGCCCATCCCCTTGCGAAACGTCGCAGACTGCCGCTCGGACGCATTCAGCACTCGCCGTGCAACGTCCCCTTACCGGAAGACTGCTCAAAGGTTGCGTAACGCGAGCCGTCTACCGCGGCGGTACCCGCGGGCATGAGCCGCTTGATGCCGAGCCCGAGAGCGTCGCTCTCGGGCAGGTTGTGGGTCACGACGCTCTGCAGCGTCGCGCCGTCAATCAGAGCCGTCACCGCTGCCGCGGTGACAGGATCCGCATGCGACGCGAGTACCGCAGCGAATCCGTCGAGCCACTGCTTCGCGAGGGCCCCGAGGTCAGGATCGCGGCGGGCGCCGAGGTAGAGCTCGGTCTCAAACCGTTGGGTGGGTCTGGTCCTGTAGGTACTCGTGAATGAGCCCGGCAAGCGCGGACGGCACGTCGCCTGCGTCGCGCAGGACACCCGACACCCCGGAGCACGGCGATTGCGGTCGAGACGGCGGCCGGCTCCTACTCGGTGTCGACATCGAACATCTCCTCCACTGTGCGGCCGAAGTGCCGCGCCAGGCACAGCGAACCGCAGCGACTCCCCCTGCACGCTCGCGGTGGAACCCCGCAGGAGCACTCGGGAGAGCGGCGAGCTGGCCGACGCCTGGCCGGCCGCCGCCGTCGCTGCTCCGGGCGGTAGTGCAGACTCACCGGTGATCAGCGGCGCCTCCCGTCGATCGGGCGGGTGCCGATCAGCCGTTCAGGAGGTTCTGTGGCCACCGCTTCCATGCCCGCCCTACCGTCGCGCCCGCTCGTCCTTGCCGACCTCGTCCCCGCCGTCCGTGCCCGCAACGTCGTCCTCGTGGCGCTCGGCGTGCTATTCACGGCGCTGCTCGCGCAGGTGGCGGTACCGGTGCCGGGCTCGCCCGTGCCGATCACCGGTCAGACACTGGCCGTGGTGCTCACTGCCTCCGCGCTCGGGCCGGTCCGGGGTGTCGCCGTGCAGGCGTTCTACATCCTGGCCGCGCTCGTCGGCTTGCCGTTCTACTCGGAGGCCAGCGGCGGCTTCGAGGTCGTTGTCGGGGCCACCGGCGGATACGTCGTGGGCTTCATTCCGGCCGCGTTCCTGATCGGCCTGGCCGCCAAGCACGGTGCCGACCGCAACCCCCTGAAGTCCGTGCCGCTGTTCGTCGGTGGCCAGGCGGTCATTTTCGCCGTGGGTGTGCCTTGGCTGGCCGTGAGCGCCGGACTGACGGCGAACCAGGCGCTGGACGCCGGCTTCTACCCGTTCATCCTGGGCGGCATCGTCAAGGCCGCCGTTGCGGCCGCGGTGCTGGGGACGGCCTGGAAGCTCACCCGCCGCGCCTGATCAGCTCAGCTCCTCGACCCCCTGGCGCTCCTGCGTCAGGGGGTCGTCGCGTTCCCGGGTCCCCGGGCGGCGCGGCCCTCCCTCGGTCCATGCGCGGCCGGAGAAGGGGGCGGTTTCGGCGTGATCTTGGTTGTCGCGCGTGCCCGATGGAGCCTTTCAGGGGTCGCGGTCAAGCATCCCTTACAGGGCTGCCTCGAACTGCCCCTGAAGACAAGGAGGACGTCGCGACAGGCGCTTCCCCCGGCAGTCTGGGCCGATGCCAAAACTGCCGCAGCCCATCATCGAAGTCGCGTGGCGCCAGGCCGGCGAGGAAAACAAGATCCACTACCGGGCGCGGCGACCTGATGGGTCCCGCGCCGGCTGCTCGCGCGGCAGGGTGATGGGCTCTATGACCTGCTTGAGCAGCATCTTGCGGCGATCGGTTGCACAGACCCCAAGAGCACTGGAGATGCCGTCGAGGAGCCCTGACCCGTCCGCTCACGGCTGTCCTGCCCGGGATCGGTGATCCTGATGTCACCGTTTCCGGGGATTCGCTTGCGGCGCACCCGTCTCGGTGAATCTGCGGCGCCGGGCGACGACCTTCACTGCGTGGCTGTCGGGGTAGAACCGCCTCGCGACTGCGCCCGAGCATCGAGTCTTATTGATCAAGGTGACGCAGGACCTCGGCGCGCAGCCCGCTCTCCCCCCATCGGTTGCACTTCCCCACACGACAACGACAGCAGCGACTGGATGCTTGAGACGCCGACGGCTGCGAGTTCCCGCGCCCGGGTGAGGCCAGGTTCCGCCCCGTTACTCCGAAGGCAGCGGACTTTGAGCATCGGTGGGCAGATGGCACCGTGCCGGGTCCCTCAACGCACCGAAGACACCCCGCTTCCCGCCCGGGCGGCCCGGGCGGGCTTCTAGCCGAAAGGCATCGGCAGCCGCATCGCCGGTAGAGGGGCGCCCTGGAACCGCTCCCCCGGTTCCGCTGAAGCCGGCCCCGCGGCTCCGCGTGGCTGGGTACGCACGGTCGTTCGCTGGTCACTCGGACGGGGGTGTGGTGTCCAGCTAAGCCGGCCGTATGACGACATTGTTCGCATGGTGAACAAGACGCCACGTCTGCCGGTGTATGAGTCGATGTTTGTGCACGGCATCGACGGGCTTCTCCTGACCTCCCCGGACGGGCGGATCCTTCGCGCCAACCCGCGGGCCTGTGAGCTCCTGGGCCGGTCGGCGGCGGAGTTGCCCGGGCTTGGCCGCGACGACGTCATTGATCCGCACGATGACCGATGGGCCGAGGCGATCGAAGCGCGGCGTGAGTCCGGCTCCTACCGCGGTGTGCTGCGCGTGCGCCGAGCCAACGGGTCGACCTTCCCGGTCGAGATCAGCACTGCGTTGCTGTCGTCCGGCGACACGGCCTACGTCAGCTTCCGGGACATGACCGCTGCCGAAGCGGAGGCCTTCCGCCTCGTGGAAAACCGTCGAGCCGCGGCCGAAGTCATCGACAGCCTGGAGTCCTTCAGCGACGGGTACATCGGGGTGGATCCCGACTGGCAAATCACCTACATCAACGGCCGGGCCGCCGACGCGCTGGGCGTCTCGCCCGATGAGGTCGTGAGCCGGAACCTGTGGGAGCAATTCCCGGATCTGCTGGGCACGCCGATCGAGCGGGCCTACCGCCAGGTCGCGGCCACCGGCGAGCCGGTCACGATGGAGACGCCCTACGGCGACGCCGGACGCTGGTATGAGGGCCGAGTGACCGGGCTGCGCCGCGGCGGCATCGGCATCTACTTCCGCGACATCACCGAGCGGCGGGCCATGGAAGAGGAGCGGCAACAACTCCTCGCCTCCGAGCGGGCCGCCCGAGCGGCCGCCGAGCAGGCGCATGTGGACCTCGCCTACCAGGCCACGCGTGATGAGCTGACCGGCCTGCTCAACCAGGCCGGTCTGGCGCAACAGGTCAACGCCTACCTCACCGCGTGGCCGAACACCCCGATGACGGTCCTGGTTGTCGATCTCGACCGATTCAAGCTGGTCAACGACAGCTTCGGCCACCGGGTCGGCAACGACCTCCTGACCGTCTTCGGGCAGCGCCTGGCCGAACTGCCCGAACCGGCCGACCTGTTTGGCCGGCTGGGCGGGGACGAGTTCGTCATGGTGCTGTTCGATGTCCCCACCTCGGCGGCCGACCGGATGGCCGAAGCGGTACTGGCCGCCAGCCGTGAACCAGTCAACGTTGGCACGGCCCTGCTGGTCACCGCCAGCGTCGGCCTGGCGGCGGTCGCCAAGCCCACCGGCCTGGACACGGCGCTGCGGGAGGCCGACGCGGCGATGTACCGCGCGAAAGCCGCCGGGCGCGACCAGGCCGCCTGGTTCGACCAGCAGATGCACGTCGACGCAGTGCACCGGGCGCAGACCGAGTACGACCTGCGGCAGGCCCTGGATCGCGACGAGCTCTACCTGGACTACCAGCCGGCGTTCGATCTGCGCTGCGAGCGGCTCAACCACGTCGAGGCACTCGTCCGCTGGCGGCACCCCACCCGCGGCGTCGTGCCGCCGCTGCAGTTCATCCCGATCGCCGAGGACTCCGGCCTCATCCGCCGGCTCGGCGAGTGGGTGTTGGCTCGCGCCGTCGAGCAGGCCGCCCGCTGGGCGCACATCCCTGGCCTGCGGGTCTGGATCAACGTCTCCCCGCAGCAGCTGGCCCAGCCCGGCCTGCCCGAGCTGATCGCCACACACCTCAACCGCGTCGGCCTGCCGGCGTTCCACCTCGGCATCGAGGTCACCGAGTCCGCGCTGGCCGACCAGACTCGCATCACCCGAGTGCTGGAGGAGATCCGCGAGCTCGGGGTGGCCGTCGCCATCGACGACTTCGGCACCGGGTACAGCTCCCTGGCCCGGCTCAGCAACTTCCCCGTCGACGTCATCAAGATCGATCGATCGTTCGTCAACGACGTCGAGACCACGCGAGGCGAAGCCGTGCTCGCCGGCATCGTCACCCTCGCCCACGCCATCGGAGCGCACGTCATCGCCGAGGGCGTCGAAACCAACGCGCAACTGGCCGCCCTCAGCGCCCTGGGAGTCGACTCAGCCAGCGGCTACCTACTCGCCAAGCCCACGGCGCCCGAGCATCTCCCCCTGCCACGAACCACTGACCCGGCGACCTCGGGTGGCGCCCGCCTGCACCCGACCCTCCAGAACCTGCTGCGCCAACTGTCAACGGCCTGACGCGGACCGCGAGGGTGCTGCCAGTACCTGTCCGGTGCCGGGTCACGCCCTGGATAGGAAAATCCTCGACGTCGCTGGAGACTGCTGATCCCTCTGTGGGCTCGTGCTGTCCTGGCCGCGGGGACGACCGGCACCTCGCACTTTCGGCTGAGGCGTCACCGCTGTGGCCTCGGGGCTTGCGAGCGGATCAGGTGTCGACGCGGCGCGTCTCGTAGGCCCACATGACGATCTCGACGCGGTTGCGGGCGTTCAGCTTGCGCATCAGAGCGGCGACGTGGGTCTTGACGGTGCTGAGGCTGATCGACAGCTCATTGCCGATCTCGCTGTTGGTCCTCCCGCGAGCGGCAGCGAGCAGGACCTGTTCCTCGCGAGAGGTCAGCGGCTCGACGGGCTCGGGTGGCATCGGACGCGAGCGGTTGTCGGCGAAGGAGGACAGGAGCCTCGCGGTGATGTTCGGTGCGATCAGGGCGTCACCGCGGGCGGCGGCATGCACGGCCTGGGTGAGCAGTTCGGCACCGGCGTCCTTGAGCAGGAACCCGCGGGCCCCTGCCTTCAGCGCGCCGTAGACGTACTCGTCGAGGTCGAAGGTGGTGATGACGACGACGGCCAGAGGATCGGCGATGTCGGCTCCGGCGAGCTGCCGGGTGGCCTCGATCCCGTCGACCTCGGGCATGCGGATGTCCAGCAGGCACACATCGGGACGCAGCGAACGGGCCATCGAGATGGCCCGACGGCCATCGGCGGCCTCGCCGACGACGGTGATGCCCGGTTGGGCGTTGAGGATCATGCACAGCCCCGCCCTGACGATGTCCTGGTCGTCGGCGACGAGCACGCGGATGGTCATGACGCACGCACCGTGTGAGGCAGCGAGGCATCGACGCTCCAGCCGCTGTCCGGGTCAGGTCCCGCCCGCAGGGTGCCGCCGAGCAGGCTCGCCCGCTCGGCCATGCCGCGCAGCCCGTAGCCGGCGGGCGTAGGGCTGGCCGTACTTGCCGCGCCGTCATCGTGAACTCGCAGGTGCACCTGACGGCGGGATGCGGTGACGTCGACGGTGACGTGGGTGGCGCCGGAGGCGTGGCGGGTCGCGTTGGTGACCGCCTCGGCGGCGATCAGGTAGAGGGCGGTGCTGACTGCTGGGTCGACGGCCTCGACGTCACCGGAGACCTGCACGCGGACGCCCAGCACCTCGCCTCCGGGGCGAGCGAGCCGCTCGATGTCCGCCACGCCCCGCCGGGGGGCGAGATCGGCGTCCGTTCCGTCGCGCAGCACACCCACCAGCGCCCGCATCTCCTTGAGCGTCCGGGACGCCTCTTCCTCGATGGTGACCAGGGTGGCCAGCGCGCGCTCAGGATCTGCCGCCGACAGCGCGCGACCTGCCTGTGCCTGGACGGCGATCGCTGAGACGCGATGTCCGACCGTGTCATGCAGCTCGCGGGCCAGCTCGTTGCGCTGGCGCAACCGCACCTGCTCGATCTCGCGGTCGTGGCTGCTGGTGCGGTAGCGCACCGCCGCGCCCAGCGCGGCCGAGAACAGGAAGAAGCCGTAGCCGGCGACCCTCTCCGCAGGTGAGGTCGGGTCCACTACGAGGGTGACGGGCAGCCAGATGAGGATGATGCCGAGTCCGAGGGCAGCCTCGCGACCTGCCCCCCAGCGCAGGAGGGCGTAGGGCAGCACGAGCACCCCGGCGATGCTCTGCAGGCCGGTGGCATCGACGGCCACGATCCTCGCGACGTCGAAGGCAAGGAGGGCTCCGAAGGCGACGGCGACCGCGGCCAGCGGGCTCGTGCGCCGCCACAGCAGGCACGCTGCCACGACGAGGCTGACGCTGAGGACCAAGGGCGCCCATGCCTTGTCCTCGCGCAGCAGCATCTCGACGAACGAGCTCGTGACGAGAACCGCCACGACAGCCCAGTCTCGCCAGACCCGCGCAGGCGGGCGATCCGGGCGCGGCTCGGCCCACAACGCAGCCAGCATGCTTCCCCCTCCCCGCCAACGTAGAGGGGCCGCCGCGCGGGCGGATCAGCCGAAAGTACTGCGGATGCCCTGTACCTGCGGCCAGGACAGCTGGAGCCCGCAGGCGGATGTGCCGCCTGTCAACGCTCGTCATGGTGACGACATCGACTGAGCCGACCTGGCCAGCTCGTCAGCACACACAGGAGAAGTGATGACCAGAAGCAGCACGACCGCCGGCGCATTCCAGGAAGCGCAACTCCCGGTTCGAACGAAGCTCGCAGCGGCCTGGACCAGCTTCATGTTCCTCTACATCTACGTCGACTACCTCGCCCTGTACAAGCCCGGCCTCATCGACGAGATCCTGGTCGGCGTCGTCCATGAGTTCGACACCGGCCCGACCTTCGTCGCCAGTGCGCTCACACTCATGGCCATCCCGATCCTCATGATCCTGCTCTCCACGACACTGCCCGCCCGTGTCAACCGCGCCACCAACCTCGTCGTGGCAACGCTCTACATCCCCATCTCGATGTACAACGTGGCCGGCGAGGAGTCCTGGAACTACTCCTACTTCTACGGCCTCTCCATCGGACTCGAGGTGCTGCTCCTGGCCTTCATCCTGCGCGCCGCCTGGACCTGGCCCCGGACCACTCGAGCCACCGCCGGCCGCGACCTCGCCCAGGCCCGGGTGTGACGCTCGAGGCAGGCGCCCGGTGCCCGTGGTCGGTGACCTGAGCTCTGGTGAGCAGCGACTGATCTCATCGCCTCCGCCGAGGGCGCCGGGCTAGGGCAGGTTGCGGGGTGTTGGTCACAGGCCGAGGACCAGGCGCAGCGCGGCGTCAACCTGGCGCAATGCATCGAAGCTGAGGTGCCCGGCCGACTCACCTAGGCGCTGCGGGTCCACCGCACTCGTCTGTTCGGCCAGCACCCGGGTTGGTCGGCCGTCGATGGACACCTCAGGACGGAACGTGGCCGCTCGGGCCGAGGTGGACGTCGGCGCGACCAGCCAGGTCGACAGCGGCAGCAGGTCGGACTGGACGACGACGGCATAGCGGGTGCCGGCCTGCTCATGGCCCTGGGCGCCGCGGGGAGAGCGCAGGCGGTAGACCTCACCACGCACGCAGCGTCTCCATGTCCCGGAGGACCTGAGCGCTCTCGGCACGGTCGGTGTCATCGGCTGCCAGCGCAGTGGCCTCGGCGCGCAGCCTGTCCTGCGCCGCTCTCCTGGCGGCATCGATCAAGGCCGCTCGAACGGCTGTAGAGATTGCGCGGATAGGTCATGGGCGGCGAGCGGGTCGGGCGTCCCAGCGGTGGGTGGCCCAGGCGGTCCGCAGTAGCCGACGGACGATGATGACTGTCCCGGGCCGGCTTCAGTGGATGCTCCCAACCGACGCACCGACGGTGTCCGGGCGGTGGTCCGATCGTGCTCGCCCCTGCCGGTGAGCCCGAGCTCGCCGCACGGCAGCCCCGCGCGGCGCTGATGCAGATGTCGTCGTAGTGCTGGGGACGACAGTCGTGGCATGATTGTGGCATGAGTAGAACACGACTCAGCACCACCGTCGACGAGGATCTCCTTCAGGCCGCTCGACGTCTGCGATCCGGTGACACCGACGCCGCCATGATCGATGAGGCGCTGCGCGCGCTGGTGGCGCGCCACCGTTCAGCCGAAGTCGAGGCGAGCTACACCGTCTACGACGAACACCCGCTCGACGAACCGGACGAGTGGGGTGACCTGGCTTCGTTCCGCGAAGCTGCCGCACGATCGTGACCACGCTGCCCGCGCGCGGCGAGGTCTGGTGGTGCGAGATGGCTGAGATCGGGCGCCGCCCGGTCGTCGTGCTCTCCCGCGACGCAGTGATCCCCCGACACCGGCGTGCACTCGTCGCACCGTGCACCACCACCATCCGTGGCCTGGTCAGCGAAGTCGGCCTCGAGCCGGGCGAGGACCCGGTACCCCGCCGTTGCGTGGTCAACATGGACTCGGTCGAGAGCGTCTCTGTCGCGATCCTCGTCGAGCGGCTCGGACGATTGGCCGACACCCGCATGCGGCAGATCTGCGGAGCCCTCTCCGTCGCGGTCGACTGCGCGGAATGACGCTGTCTCAGTGGAGGAACCACCCGGACCATCGCAGGACGATGCACATGCCGTCGGCCCCCGTCCCGTAGGACCGGCCCGGTGAGCCCTCAAGGACGGGGAGGACAACCAGGCTCTCCTCGGCCGGCGTGGGCGGCAGGGCGCGGAACCGCGGCTGTCCCAGACTGGAGTAGAGCAGCTTGCTCATCGGGCAAGCACGCTTGCAGCGCAGCGAGGCATGGCTCGCGGCACTCCGGCCGCGTGATCCCGGGCCGGCGTGGCCGCGGTTGCAGCCGCGACCCGCAGCACTCGACTGGCGATGGACCGAGCGACAACGAGGAGCTGCGCCTCCGGTCGCCGTATGTGGCGCTGAGGCACCCGGTTCGGTTGACTCCTGCCTGCGAGGCTGCGGACTCGCTGAAAGGTTCAGCATCGTGCGCAAGCCGTTTCCGCCGGAGTTCCGGCGTGACGTCATCGCCGTGGCCCGCAAGGGC
This sequence comes from Modestobacter lapidis, assembly GCF_054780755.1. Taxonomy (NCBI): domain Bacteria; kingdom Bacillati; phylum Actinomycetota; class Actinomycetes; order Geodermatophilales; family Geodermatophilaceae; genus Modestobacter; species Modestobacter lapidis. The sequence continues at coordinate 64,875 of NZ_BAAGVS010000003.1, forward strand.
GAGGCGTCGATCTCCCAGGTCGCCCGAGATTTCGGGATCTCGGAGTTCTGCCTGCAGCGCTGGCTGAGGATCGCCGACCGAGACGACGGCCTCGCCCCGCCCGCGGCCGGCGACCGCGGCACCGGTGAGAAGACCGACTTCGCGGAGTTCGGATCCGGTCACTCGGCGGCTGGGACTTCGAGCCGATGTCGGACGGCGATCCGTTGGACGATCTCCTCCAGCGGAACGGCCAGGCGTTCGGCAGCTACCCGGCTGTAGATGACGACGGCGTAGGCGGAGTACTGCCACAGCGGGGACTGCCACCAGCCGACGTCCTTGGCCAGATCGGGCCGGAGCCCTCCGCGCATGCAGGCGACGGCGTACAGGGCGTACTGGCTGTTGCGGTGCTCCACGCGGCCACGGAAGGTCACCTCGGGCAGGTATCGCTCGCGCAGCCCCTCGTAACCGAGCAGTTCAGAGCCGGCAGGACAGGCGAGATCCAACGCCGTGACGGCGAGATCGAGCAGGGCGACATCCGGGGTGAAGCGACCGGGCACGTGATTCGGCGCCACAGCCACCGTGACGTCGTAGATGTCGTCACCGCGGACGAGGCCGGTCAGCATGGCCAGCTGGGCAGAACGATGGAGCCGAGCCGGCTCGACGCCTGTCCGCTTCGCCATGCCTGCAGTGTGCCGCGACGAGGGTCGAATGGCGCCACACGCGCTTCCGCGTTCGGGCGGCCGAAGGCCGGCGCAGCCCACGGCCCGCGGTCACCACTCCCCACGTAGCGGGCCGACATCGGCGGTGCCTACCCCGGCGGATCCCACCTCGCGGGGTGGGTCGGCCCACCCCTGAGGGGTCTGGAACGGACGGCGGCGTGGCACGAGGGTCGACCTGTCAGCAATCCGAACCCCAGAGGAACGAGGACACGTCATGAACAAGATCGTGAGTGCGAGTTTTTCGCCGGCATGACCAGACAGCAGGATCACGCGGTGGCCGTCGTACACCACGCCAGCAGACCGGACCGCCATGCCGGTCCGATCCCGGTCACCGTTCCACCTACGACCGCAGCGCCTCCCGCTCGTCCGGAGGACAGCGGGGCGAAAGGGCATGCATGGGTGCCCTATCGTGAAGGCGGAGCCTGGGAGTCCTCGGGGTGCTCGGCCGTCGCAGCGCGGTCAGCCTCTGTCGCCGGCCCGACACGGCTCCTCGCCGTGCAGCTGATCGTCGGTTCGGAGAGCGGAGGTAGGCGCGGTGCCTCGTGCCCAGAAGGCGGTGCGGCGCCAGCGCAACGGTCGCGACTACGACGACCGGTTCAGAGGGATCCTGGACGTCGCCGCGGAAGTGTTCTACATCCGGGGCTTCCCCCAGGGGACGCTCACCGAGATCGCCGACCGCGTGGGTCTCACCCAGCCGGCGCTCTACCACTACGTCAAGAGCAAGGACGAGCTGCTCGCGCTCATCGTCAACCAGGTGGCCACGGACCTGAGCGCGGCGGCGGACCAGGCACTGACCGAGGGCGACACGGGCGCCGAGAAGCTGCAGGCGCTCATCCACCGGGTGACGGCGAGCATCGTGGCCAACCGGAAGACCTTCACCGTCTACTGGCAGGAACTGAAGTCGCTCCCCGACGAGATCCGGATCGCCATCCGGGCCGACGAGCGACAGTTCGTCAACCAGATCCTGGGTGTGGTGGAGGAAGCCCAGCAGGAGGGCGCCCTGCCCGCGGACCAGCCCGCCTGGGTGCTGACCGAGGCCATTCTCGGCATGGTCTGCTGGGTGTACCAGTGGTACTCCCCCGACGGTCCGATGTCGGAGGACCAGATCGCGTTCGCCTTCATCCGCCTCCTCGGGCTGGCCCCCGCGCGAAGCTGAGATCCGCCGTCACACGAAGGCGCGGGCCGTGTCGAGCTGCGACCGCGCCACCGCCGACCCGGTCGTCCGGAGGAAGGGCCGCAGGGGGCCGGGAGCGACGCGCCGACTGCACAGCGCGACCCACGCCCAGCCCTCGCCCTCGACCGCCGCCGGATCGGCCCCGCTGCCCACGTTGCGCTGCCACTGCCCGCCGGCCGGGCCACCGAGGGACATCGACACGCTGACGGTGGGCGGCAGGCCGGCGCGGTGGATCGCGTAGGCGAGCGATCGCACCCCGAGATCGGCCACCCAGTACGCCCGGTCGTCGAGCACGTGCCGACGCCCTCCCGCAGCGCTGCAGTCCCAGCCGTGGATCCAGGTCTCCATGGCCCGTGACTGCGCCAGCGCCAGGCGCGAGATGGGCTGCACCGCCCACTCCACCGGCTGGAAGCGGTCGGCGGGATCCACCCGGCGGAGCTCGCCCAGCAGCGACGTCCGCGTTTGCCGCCACAGGGCGGTCGCCTCCTCCAGCGATGCCCGGCCGTGGCCGCGCACCCGCCGGTCGATCTCGGCGTCGGCATCGGTGCCGGCCGGTGCCCACCGCTCGCCCCGGAGCGCCCGGACCGCGTCCTGGTCGCCGAGCGCCAGGTGGGTGACCACGTCGGTGACGGTCCACCCCGCGCAGGCCGACGGGCGGTCGCCATCCCGGCGGTCGAGGGCGGCGAGCGCCTCGACGGTGTCCTCGGTCAGGGTGTGCAGGTCCGCGATCAGCTGGGCCCAGTCCCGGCGCCGCCGTCCCTCCCCTGCCGCCGCGGGATCGGGTGCGCCCACCTGCAGGCCCAGGTCCGTGAGCACTGCCTCGCGGGCGTCGTCGGCACCACGCCCGGCCGCGTCCGCCGCCATCACAGGCCGAGGTAGATGCGCTCGATGTCCGCATCACCGGCGAGCTGGTCGGCCGGCCCCTCGGCGACCACCCGGCCGCCGGTGAGGACGTAGCCGCGGTCGGAGGCGGTCAGCGCGATGGCGTTCTGCTCGGAGATGAGCACCGTCAGCCCCTGGGCCCGCAGCGCGGCGATCCGCTCGAACACGCTCTCGACCAGTGCCGGCGCCAGGCCCGTCGAGGGCTCGTCGAGCAGCAGGACCTTCGGCCGGGTCATCAGTGCCCGCCCGATCGCGAGCATCTGCTGCTCCCCGCCGCTCATCGTGCCCGCCAGCTGGCGCTGTCGTTCGGCCAGCACGGGGAAGAAGTCCACCACCTCCTCGAGGCGCTGGGCCCGCTCGGCGCGCGAGAGCTTGAGCGCGGCCACGGACACCAGCAGGTTCTGCCGCACGGACAGGGAGGGGAACAGGTGCCGCCCCTCGGGGACCAGCACCAGTCCGTCCCGCACCCGCTGGCGCGGCCGGTCGTGGGTGATGTCCTGACCGGCAAGCTCGACGGTGCCGGCGAGCACCGAGACGATCCCGGCCATCGCCCCCATGAGGCTCGACTTCCCGGCACCGTTGGCACCGATCAGACACACGACCTCACCCTCGGCCAAGTGGATCGACACCTCGTGGACGGCCCGCACCTGGCCGTAGCCGGCGGAGAGCCCTCGGATGGACAACACCGTCATGACCTCCGCTCGGACCCGGTGGCGTGCTCCGCCCCGGGCGGTCCCGCGGACCCCAGGTAGATCCGCTTGACGTCCTCGTTCCGGGCGATCTCGCCCGGGGTCCCGACCGCGAACACCCGGCCCTGGTTCAGCACCACGATGCGCTCGGCGATGCTCATGATCAGGTGCATGTTGTGCTCGACGAGCAGCACGTCCGTGCCGGCGTCCCGGATGATCTGCACGGCCGCCACGAGCCGCTGCAGCTCCTCGTCGTTGAGGCCGGCAGCCGGCTCGTCCAGCAGCACGACCTGCGGCCGCCCCATCATCGCCCGGCCGATCTCCAGCAGGCGCCGGCTGGCCAGTGGCAGGACGGCGGCGGGGGTGCCGGCCAGCGGAGCCAGGCCGAGCACGTCCAGCCAGTGGCCGGCGTCCTGGTCCACCTGCCGCTGGCGGCGCCGCAGCGACGGCCGGGCGAGCACCGCTGAGCGCAGGGTCGGGCGCGCCTGCCGGTGGCCGCCCAGCCGGAGGTTGTCCAGCGCCGTGGCGCCGTCGAAGGTCAGCACGCGCGGGGTCTGGAACGTCCGGGACACCCCGTGCGCGGCCATGCGGTGCACCGGGGAGCCGGTGACGTCGGCACCGTCGAGCAGCACCCGGCCGGTGTCGGGCCGGTAGACGCCCGTGATGACGTTGATCAGGGTGCTCTTGCCGGCCCCGTTGGGGCCGATCAGGGCCAGCAGCTCCCCGCGTCGTAGCTCCAGGTCGACCGCCTCGAGTGCGCGCAGGCCCTGGAAGGACCGGCTGACGTCGGCCACGGCCAGCGGGTGCGACGTGCTCATGACGACGCTCCCGCGCGGCGCTTGCGTGGCACGACCAGGTCCGGCAGCGAGACCAGCCCCTTGGGCAGGAACACCAGCACGACGATCAGCAGGCCACCGGTGATGAGCAGCGAGTAGTCCTCGAACTCGGTGATGAACTCCGGCAGTAGGGTCAGCACCGTGGCCCCCAGGACCGGGCCCCAGGGGCGTGCCCCGCCACCGATCAGGACCATGACGACGAGCGTCACCGAGGCGATGACGCTGAAGTCCGACGGGGCGAGGAAGCGCAGGTGGTGGGCGAACAGCCCACCGGCGATCCCGGCCTGGGCCGCGGCCAGGGTGAAGGCCGCCCGCTTGACCCGGGCCACGTCGATCCCGACCGTCGCGGCCATCGCCTCGTCGTCGTGGACGGCGAACAGGGCGCCCCCGGCGGCCGAGTCGTGGATGAGCGCGTTGCTCACCACCACCGCCGTGGCCGCCAGCACCGCGATGACGGCGAAGGTGCTGACGTCACCGACCTGCCAGCCGAACAGGTCCAGCGGGGGGATGCCCGCCAGCCCGGTGCCGCCACCGGTCAACCCCGCCATGCTGACCAGCAGCACGGTCACCACGGAGTTGAACGCCAGGGTGCCCATGGCCAGGTAGTAGCCGGACAGCCGCAGCAGGACGAACCCGAGCACGAAGCCCACGACTGCGCAGACGGCGATCCCGACCGCCATGGCGGGGATCGACCACCAGCCGGCCGTGGCGGTGAGGATGCCGGTGCCGTACGCGCCGAGCGCGAAGAACGCCGCGTGACCGAGCGAGATCTGGCCGGCGAAGCCGACGACGAGGCCGAGGCTGGACGCCAGGATCCCGTAGACGGCGATGTACACCAGGACGCTGGCGGCGTACCGGTCGCCGAAGAGCGCGACGCACAGCAGCGCCGCGACGACGACCGCCCCCACGAGGGAGCGGACCGGGAGGCGGGTGGCGGCGGTCATGGCCGCACCGCCGCCGCCCGGCCGAACAGTCCCTGCGGGCGGAGCAGGAGCACCCCGATGAGCAGGGTGAACACCAGGCCGTCGGCGACGTCGGAGCTGACGAGTCCCACCACGTAGCCCTCCAGCACCCCGATGAGCAGCCCGGCGAGTGCGACTCCCGTCGTGCTGGTGAAGCCGCCGATGACGAGGGCGACGAAGCCCTTGATCATCAGCGAGGTCCCGCTCTCGTAGTTCAGGAACAGCAGCGGTGCCAGCAGCGCCCCCACCAGGCCGGCCAGCGCCGCCCCCGCCGCCCAGCTGAAGCGGGACACCGAGTTCGGGTCGATCCCGACGACCCGCGCGCCGGCGGGATCGTCGGCGACGCTGCGCAGCGACAGGCCGGCCATGGTGTGCTCGAGGAACCACCAGAGCACGAGCAGGACCACCAGACCGACGCCGACGATCCACACCACCTGGAGCGGCAGGGCCGCCCCGCCGACGCGGATGACGCCGTCGGTGAAGGGGTCCATGATCGCCGCGTCCGACCCCCAGACGACCAGCGCGAGACCGCGCAGAGCCAGGGACAGTCCGATGGTGAGCGCGATGATGGCGGCGACGGAGCCCCGCGGCACCCGCCGGATGAGCACCCTCTCGGTGGCCGCGCCGAGCGCGGCCACCGAGAGGACCGCCGCGAGGACGGCGACGAACGGGTTCGTCGCCGCGGCCACGCTGGCGGCGATCAACGCCCCGAGGATGATGAACTCACCCTGCGCGAAGTTGATCGCCGCGGAGGCCCGGTACACGAGGACCAGGCTCAGCGCCACGAAGGCGTACAGACTGCCCTGGGTCACTCCGGAGAAGGCGAACTGCAGCAACTGTGCCGGGTCGGCCCCCATGGCTGGCTCCAATCGAACGTCCGGTCAGGTGGCCGTGTCGTCGCTGCGGATCACTCCGCCAGGACGTACTCGCCGTTCTCGACGGTCAGCAGCACGACCTGCTCCGGAGTGGTCCCGTGGTGGTCCTCCGCCGAGAGGTCGTAGGTCGCGGTGACGCCCTCGTAGCCGAGGCCCTCCAGCGCGCCGAGGAGAGCCTCCGGCTCGGTGCTCCCGGCCTCCGCGGCCGCCGCGTGCACCAGCGAGACCGCGTCACAGGCCATCCCGGCGAAGTAGTCGGGCTGCTCCCCGTACTCCTCCTCGTAGGCGGCCACGAACTCCGCGGCCACGTCGTCTTCCGCGAGGGCGTCGGGGACCATCACCCGCCCGCTCGGCACGAAGACCCGGGTCGGGATGCCCGCCACGAGCTCGAGGAAGCCGTTCGTGGCGTTCCCGTGGCTGACCAGCAGCGGGACGTCCATGCCGAGGGTCGCCATGTTCCGCGCGATCAGGGCCGCGGGCTCGCCGGTGGTGAAGGAGAAGACGACGTCGGGGTCGGCCGCGCGCAGCGAGGCCAGCTGGCTGGTGACGTCGGTGGCGGTGGTGTCGAAGCCCTCCTGGGCGACGATGTCCAGACCGTGCTCCTCGGCCAGCAGCTCGGCCACACGGGTGCCCTCCTCACCCAGGGGTCCGTTGGCCATGAGCAGGGCCATGTCCGTCCAGCCCTGCTCGGCGAAGTGCTCGAAGGCAGCAGCTGCGGCGTCCTCGCTGCGGTGCGCGGCGTTGAAGACGACCGGATCGGTCGCGGGGTCCACGGCGTATCCGGAGATGGCCACGAACGGGACCCCGGCGCCGTTCGCGGCGGCGGCGACGGCGGAGGTGTTGGGCACCGACGCGGTGCCGATGATGGCGTCCACCTGCTCGCGGGTCAGCAGCCGCTGCGCGACCCGGGCCGACCCCTCAGGGGAGGATTCGTCGTCGTTGACGATCAGCTCCACCGTCGGGCCCTCGCCTGCCTCGTTCAGCCGGTCGGTGCACAGTTCGGCGCCGCGCTCGTAGGACTCACCGAGGAAGGAGAGCGCCCCGGTCAGGGGGAAGTCGGCCCCGACCCGCAGGGTCTCGCCGTTCCCCCCGCCCCCGCCGCCCCCGTCCCCGCCGCCACATCCGGCGGCGACGACCGCGACGGTCATCCCGGCCGCTGCGATCGCGACCTTCCGGCCGCGGTTCCCCATGCCCGTGCTGGTCATCGTTGCTCCTTGGGTCGTGGATCCCGGGCTGCGGCACGCTCGTCCGCGGTCCACCCGGTGGGAGTGACGCTCGTGCTGATCAGTCGTCGGCGAACCGGTCCCGCAGGTCCACCTTGCGGATCTTGCCGACCGCGTTGCGCGGCAGCTCATCGACGAAGCGGACCTGCGTCGGCGCCTTGTAGCGGGCGAGCCGGGTGCGGCAGAAGTCGATGACCTCCCGCTCGGTGAGCGACGCCCCCGGCCGCGGTACGACGGCGGCCAGCCCGGTCTCGCCCCACTTCTCGTCGGGAACCCCGACGACGGCCACCTCGGCCACGTCCTGGAGCTGGTAGAGGACGTTCTCCACCTCGGTCGGGTAGACGTTCTCGCCGCCGGAGATGTACATGTCCTTCCAGCGGTCGACGATGAAGCAGAAGCCCTCGTCGTCGAGGCGGGCGGCGTCGCCGGTGCGCAGCCATCCGTCGACGAACGTCTCCGCGGTCGCCTCGTCGCGCCGCCAGTAGCCCGGCCCGACGTTCGGCCCCGACACCTGCAGCTCCCCGACCTCCCCCGGCGCCAGGACCTCGCCGTCCGCACCCACGATGCGCAGCCGGGCGTGGAGGACCGGCCGGCCGACCGAGCCGCTCTTGTCCCGGCCCCGGCCGGGCGGCATGACGCACACCGTCGAGCTGCCCTCGGTGATGCCGTAGATGTTGCGCAGCTCGACGTCCCGCTCGCGCCAGGTCTCGAACAGCGCCGACGCCGAGGGAGAGCCACCCACGCCGGCGAACAGCCCACCGAAGCGGGCACCGGAGAACCCGTCCAGCCGGCTCATGAACTGGTAGGTGGCGGGGACGCCCACGATGTGCGTGATTCCGCGGCTGTCGTCGGTGAGCAGGTCGAGGCACTCCTGCGGTTCGAAGCGGCTCGCGATGACCGTGCGGCCGCCGGCGTACAGCGTCGCGTTGAGGAACAGGTTCAGCCCGGCGACGTGGAACAGCGGGAGGATGGTGAGGTTGACCGACGTGGGGCCGATCCCACCCGCCACGAGGCTGTTGAGGACGACGGCCAACGCCGACTCGAAGCTCGTGACCGCACCCTTCGGCCGGCCCGTGGTCCCGGAGGTGTAGATGAGGGTCAGCGGGTCCTCGGGCGCCGCCTGGTAGGGCTCGAGCAGCTGGCCGGCCGCGGCCAGCGCCGCCTCGTAGGAGTCGGCAGGGCCGCCCCACGCCAGCGTCCGGACACCCGCCCCGGCAGCCACGGGGTCGGCGAGAGCGGCCAGTTCCGAGGCGAAGAGCAGGATCCGGGGGACGGCGTCGCCGACGATGAAGCCGAGCTCCTCCGCGGTCAACCGGACGTTGAGCGGTAGGAACACGGCGCCGAGCAGGCGGCAGGCCTCCTGGACCTCGACGACGTTGCTCGAGTTCGGCGACAGAACCGCGACCCGGTCCCCCGCGCTCACCCCGACCTCGTTCCGGAGGTGTGCCGCGAGCGACCGGGCCCGGCGGTCGAGCTCGCCGTAGGTCAGCACCCGGCCGGTGCCCAGGTCCTCCAGCGCGACCCGGTCCGGTGTGCCAGCGGCGTGGTGTCCCACCCAGTACGGAAAGTTCATGACCCAGCTCTCGCTCGGTGCTGGCGGTCATCGGCGGGCGACGACCCTTAACTTATTGACTAATAGATCACATAGGCCGGCAGCGGGTCAACCACCGACCGCGCCACCCACGGCGAGCCGCGCCGGTCGCGGGTCCCGCCCGCGGGCAGCGCACTGCTGATCCCGGTGGCCCGCGGGTGTCGCTCCTTCCGTGCTCCGGTCAACCGGCCGGCGGCCCGCCCCGGAACTCAGCGCGCCGGCGGGGTGTCCGGCAGCCCGAAGAGGGTGAACAGCCGGGTGTCCAGGAAGGAGGTGATCCGGACGACCCGGCCGCCGGACACCTCGAGGGCGTGCAGTGCCCACGGCCGGTGGCCGCCATCGGGACCGCAGGACCGCCACTGCGCGAAGCCGGGGTTGCCGTTGAGCGAGACCGGCAGCAGCCGGGAACCCCGGCACTCGAACCCCGGCCCGAGCATCCAGCGCCCGATGTCGGTCGCGCTGCGCAGCCACATCGCAAAAGGAGGCATGTCCTGGACGGCGTCCTCGGCCAGCAACGCGACGAAGGCGTCGATGTCGTACCGCTCGAAGGCGTCGAGGTAGCGGGCCAGCAGGCCGGCGTTCTCCGCGGCCAGCTCCGGTGCCGGCCGGGTGTCGGCGGCCTGGTGCGCGGCGAGCGTGGCGCGGGCACGCTGCAGTGCGCTGTTGGCCGCGGCCACCGTCGTCCCGAGCAGCCCGGCGACCTCGTCGGCCTTCCAGCGCAGGACGTCGCGCAGGATCAGCACCGCGCGCTGACGGGGCGGCAGGTGCTGCAGGGCCGCCACGAAGGCCAGCCGCACCGACTCGCGCTGCACGGCCACCTCGGCCGGGTCGCCGCCGACCGGCAGCACCTGCCGATCCAGGGCCGGCTCGACCCAGGCGCCGTCGGGCAGCACCCCGGCCAGGGAGGACTCCACCGGCGCGGAGGGCTCGGCCGACATGTCGACCGGCAGGGCGCGCCGCTTGCGGCCGTCGAGGGCGTCCAGGCAGACGTTGGTGGCGATGCGGTACAGCCACGAGCGCAGGGCGCCGCTGCCCTCCAGCCGGTCCAGCGACCGCCAGGCACGCACCATCGTGTCCTGGACCGCGTCCTCCGCGTCGAAGGACGACCCGAGCATCCGGTAGCAGTAGCCGGTGAGCTCCCGCCGGTGCTCGGCCAGCCGCGGTTCCAGCTCCGCGGCCCGCCCAGCGCCGGGCCGCTCCTCGATCACTCCGGTCATCGCGCGGTCCTCTCCACGTCCGACGTCCCGGTTGATCCTGCCCGTCCGGGGCGCTACTGGTAAGTGACCAGTTCCGGGGTCGGCCGGACCTGCTCGATGGTCTCCTGCGGGGTCAGCATCGGGAGGTCCTCGTCGATGAAGTTCTTCCAGCCCCAGTACAGCGGCTGCGGGGCGTCGCGCCGGAGCACCTCCCAGGTGCTCTGCTTCGCCGCCTGACCGCCCTGACCGTCGACGTGCACCATGATCGCCAGTTCGTCACGCGAGGTGTCCAGCCGCTCCAGGCCGGGGAGCATCCGCACCTGGAACTGGTGCAGGACCAGCAGCTTCTGCGGCAGCGCCTTCTCCCGGGTCAGGTCGGCCAGCCAGGTGACCACCTGGTTCACCTCGTCGATGCCGACCTGGCCGATCTCGGTCAGGTGCACCTGTCCGGGCCGCAGCCGCCACTCCGGGTCCAGGGCCAGGCCCACGTGCGGCAGCTCGAGCAGCGCCTGGTACTGCTGGGCCTGGGTGACGAAATCGGTGCGCCCGGGCTGCAGGTCCAGGAGCACGTACAGGCCGGCCTGCCCGGCCGCCTCCACCCAGGGGCGCAGCGTCGCGGGGTCGATCTCGTTGGAGTAGTTGCCGTCCCGCCCGGCGCCCTCCGAGGCGACGGTGGCGATGATCTCGAAGGTCGGGACGACGGTGGCGTCCACGAGGTCCCGATAGGGCGCCGCCACGTCCTTGGCCCGCTGGATCGCCGCCGGCAGGTCCTGCTCGCCGAGGATGCCCAGCGCACCGGTGCCGGGGGTGCCGTACATCGCGATCATCATGTGCTGCGGGAACAGCAACTGGCCGCCGCCGGGCAGCTGCGCGCCGGTCGCCGCCGTGTCGATCTTCCATTCCAGTCCGGGCTCGCCGGCGAGGTCGGCGCCCAGCAGCACGACGGCGGCCGGGCCCGCGGCCAGGGCCTCGACCACCTCGGCGGAGCCCCGCGGATCGGCCGCCGCACCGGTCAGCCGCACCTCGGCGCCGGCCGCCCGGGCGGTCGCGACGCCGGCCAGGAACCCGGGAGCGCCGGTGGCCAGCACGAGGACGTCGGCCAGCGGGGCCGGGCGGCGGACGGCGGGCAGCTCGCCGGCGTTCCCGGACGCCGACCCGGATGACGCCGATCCGGTCGACCCGGATGACGCGGTGGACCCGGACGACCCGGACGGTGCCGCGGGCGGCTCATCGGCCGGCACCAGGGCCGCCGGCTGTTCCGGATCCAACGCGGCCACGGCCGCCACCGTGCCCTCGGCGGGCACCGGGTCACTCCCGGCGAGCGACAGCCCGGTGACCTCCTCGACGGCCTCGACGTCGGCCGGCACCGACACGACGGAGCGTTCGGCGCCGGCGGGTACCAGGCCCCGGTCCCCGCCCACGGTCAGCACGTCGGTGACCCCGAGCCGGTCCAGTTCGGCGGCCAGCACCTCGTCCCCGGTCGCGCCGTCGTCGCCGAGCAGCAGCGGCACCCCGAGCCCGACCGCGGCCGAGGCGCCCAGCAACCGGCCCGCCGGGTCGGCGTCGCCGGCCACCACCGCGACCGGCGAGCTGCTGAACAGGGCACGGCTCATCGAGGCCGCCGAGGCCACCGGTCCCTCGTCGGCCAGCATCGTGCGCGCCGCAGACGGAACGGCGGTCACCGGGCCGGCCGGCGGCGCCGCCGCGTCGGACTCGGCCGGTTCCGCGGAGTCGGGGGAGCCGGTGCAGCCGCCGAGCAGCAGCAGGACGGCGAGACCGGCGGAGAGCGTGGCGGCGGAGCGCATGATCCTCTTCCCAGGGGCGACGGCCAGCCCAGGAACTCGTCCCGGTGCGACGGCGGTGGCGTGCACGGCAGACCGCCCGACCTTAGCCCCGCGGTCCACACCGCCGGGGTTCTGCGGCACCCCGGCGGGTGGGCGGTGCTGGACAGCGCCGCCGGTCGCCGGGAGCATCCGCGGCTGACATGGACGCACCGACATCGGGCCAGCCCGACTCCCGACCGGCCAGGCAGCGGGCTGGGACACCGGTCCTCCCGTCGGCAGGCTCGACGGCATGACCGCCGACACCGCCGACCGGGCCGACACCGCCGTGCTACCGCTCCCCGCCGCCTCGGCACCCGCGCCCGTCGCCACCGCAGCGCCCCGCGGCTGGTGGCGCCAGCTGGGCATCGACACCGGGTACGTCCTCGTCGGCTTCCCGCTGGCCATCGCCTCGTTCGTGCTGATCGTGACCGGCACCGCGCTGGGCCTCGGGCTGACCGTCATCTGGGTCGGCTTGCCGGTGGCGATCGCCACCCTGATCGCCGCCCGCGGCTTCGCCGCGGCCGAGCGGGTCCGGCTGCCCGCCGTCCTGCGCACACCGGTGACCAGCCCGCGCTACCTACGTGCCGCGCCCGGCGACGGCCGGCTGCGCCGGCTGTTCACGCCGATGCGCGACGCGCAGTACTGGCTCGACGCGCTGCACGGCGTGCTGCACCTGGTTCCCGCCATCCCGGCGTTCGTGATCGTGGTGACCTGGTGGTCGGTGGCCCTCGCCGGCCTGACCTCGTTGCTGTGGGACTGGTCGATCCCCTACGGGCCCCCCGACCGGAACCTGACCCTTCCCGAGCTGCTCGGCTTCGTCGACAGCGCTCCCGCGCGGATCGCCGTCCACGCGCTGGTCGGCGCACTGTTCGCCGTCACCCTGCCGATCGCGGTGCGCGGCTCGGCGCTGCTGGTCGCGCAGCCGGCCCGGCTGCTGCTCTGCTCCCGCGCCGCCACCCAGGCCGAGCTCGGCCGGCTGGCCGACAGCCGCGACTCGGCGGTCGCCGCCGAGGCGGTGGCCCTGCGCCGGCTGGAGCGCGACATCCACGACGGCCCGCAGCAGCGGCTGGTCCGGCTGAGCATGGACCTGCACCGCGCCCGCCGGCAGGTGGAGACCGATCCCGAGGGCGCCCGGGAGACGCTGGCGGAGGCGGCCACCCAGACGCGGGAGACGCTGGAGGAGCTGCGGGCGCTGTCCCGGGGCATCGCTCCCCCGGTGCTCGCCGACCGCGGCCTGGCGGCCGCGCTGGCCGCACTCGCCGCCCGTTCCCCCGTGCCGGTCGAGCTGTCCGTCGGGCTGGACGCCGGCGAGCGGCTCGCCCCGGCGACGGAGAACACCGCCTACTTCGTGGTCAGCGAGGCGCTGGCGAACGTGGCCAAGCACAGCGGCGCCGCGCTCTGCCGGGTCGCGGTGGACCGGTCGGGTGACCGGCTGACCGTGACCGTCGAGGACGACGGGGCCGGTGGCGCCGTCGCCGCACCCGGCCACGGCATCACCGGGCTGGCCGACCGGCTGCGCGCGGTGGACGGCACCCTGACCGTCGACAGCCCGCGCGGCGGCCCGACCCGGCTGACCGCGGTGCTGCCGTGGGCGTGAGCCCGCCGCGCATGCGGGTGGTCCTGGCGGAGGACTCGGTGCTCCTGCGCGAGGGTCTGGTCCGGTTGCTCGAGGAGGCCGGCACCGAGGTGGTGGCCGCCGTCGCCGACGGGCCGTCGCTGGTGCGGGCCGTCAGCGAGCACCGCCCCGACGTGGCGGTCGTCGACGTGCGGATGCCCCCCACGCACACCGACGAGGGGCTGCGCGCCGCCGTCGCGGCCCGCCGCGCCGTGCCGGCGACGGCGGTGCTGGTGCTCTCGCAGTACGTGGAGGTGGCCTACGCCGACGAGCTGCTCGCCCACGGCGCGGGCGGCGTCGGGTACCTGCTCAAGGACCGGGTGGCCCAGGTCGAGCAGTTCCTCACCGCGCTGGACGACGTGGTCGGCGGCGGCACGGTGCTCGACCCCCAGGTGGTGGCCCAGCTGTTCGCCCGCCGGCACCGGGACGACCCGGTGCGGGCGCTGTCGCCCCGGGAGCGCGAGGTGCTCGGGCTGATCGCCGAGGGCCACTCCAACACCGCCATCGCCCGGCAGCTGGTGGTCACCCCGGGCGCGGTGGAGAAGCACACCCAGCACATCTTCGCCAAGCTCGGCCTGGCCCCCGACGAGGACCAGCACCGCCGCGTGCTGGCCACGCTGGCCTATCTGCGCGGCTGATCCCGGTCATCGCTCCGACCCGGCGTCGAACGCGGCACGCAGCCGCGCCGGGGCGCGCTGCCGCCACGCCTCGGTGAGCAGTTCGGCCAGCTCGGCGCGGTCGATCGCGGCCAGCTGGACGACGACCATCGTGGAGTTGCGGTAGTGGTGCGGCACCGAGAAGACCTCCGGGCGCTCGGCGGCCAGCCCGGTGTTCTCGCCGGGGGACAGCCGGATGGCCACCCAGTCCTCCTCCGGGGGCATCGAGGCGAAGACCTTGTCGCGCACCCGCAGGCAGGCCATGTCCCAGGCCGGGCGCTCGGTCGCCGCCGGCAGGGCGAGCGCGATGGCGCGGACGTCGTCCGGGGTGGCGGGCATGGTCAGTCACCGCCGCCCGGAACGGTGCGCGGTGCCCCGATCGGTCGCTGTCCGGTCATGGCGCGATGGTGGCAGGCGGCACCGACAGGACGGCCCCCGGCGGAACTGGTTGGCGGATCGTCGTCCCCTGCCGGTAGACAGCTGCCGTGGCCGATCCCGAGCACCCGCTGCGTCCCGTCACCGCCGAGGAGTGGCCGCGGTTCATCCGCGCCATGTCCCACGTGTTCGGTCAGGACCCAGCGGGCCCGTACGCCGACGTGCCCTCCCCGGTCGCCGAGCTGGACCGCTCGCTGGCGCTGTTCGACGGCGACCAGGTGGTGTCCACCGCCGGCATCTACTCCCGGGAGCTGACGGTGCCCGGCGCGGTGGTGCCGGCGGCCGGGATCACCTGGGTCACCGTCGCCCCCACCCACCGCCGCCAGGGCGTGCTGACCGCGATCATGCGCCGCCAGCTCGACGAGCTGCACGAGCAGGAGCGGGAGCC
The DNA here is from genome assembly GCF_054780755.1 of Modestobacter lapidis. NCBI lineage: Bacteria > Bacillati > Actinomycetota > Actinomycetes > Geodermatophilales > Geodermatophilaceae > Modestobacter > Modestobacter lapidis. The sequence continues at coordinate 79,918 of NZ_BAAGVS010000003.1, forward strand.
GGTCGCCGCCCTGTGGGCGGCCGAGTCGTCGATCTACGGCCGGTTCGGCTACGCACCGGCCAGCTGGCGCGGTGGCTGGACGGGCACGGCCGAGCGGCTGCGGCTGCGGGCCGACGTCGACTGCGGCACCGGGCGGGTCCGGCTGGTCGAGCTCGAGGAGTTCCGGCCGGCCGCCGCGGCGGTCCACGAGCGGGTGCGCCGGTTCGTGCCGGGCGACCTGGCCCGGGACGACCGCTGGTGGGACCGCCTGCTCCGTGACGATCCCGATCAACGGGCCGGCGGCAGCGCGCGGCGGCACGTGCTGCACACCGAGGCCGACGGCGAGATCACCGGATTCGCCACCTACCGGGTGCGCCCCGGGTGGACCGACGGCGGTGAGCCCGACGGCACGCTGCACGTCGGCGAGGTCCGCGCGCAGACACCGGCCGGCTACGCCGCGCTGTGGCGCTATCTGCTGGGCATCGACCTGGTCCGCACCGTGCGGGCGCACATGGCCCCCGCCGACGACCCGCTGCGGTTCCTGCTCGCCGACCCGAGGGCTTGGCACGCCCAGCCCTCCGACGCGCTGTGGGTGCGGCTGGTCGACGTCGGCCGCGCCCTGTCGGCCCGCCGGTACCCCGCCCGGATCGACCTGGTCGTCGAGGTGCGCGATCGTTTCTGCGACTGGAACGACGGGCGCTGGCACCTGTGGGGGCATCCGGCCGGCGCCTTCTGCGACCGCACCGACCGCGACCCGGACATTGTGCTGGGCATCGAGGAGCTCTCCGCGGTCTACCTCGGCGGGGTCTCGCTGGCCACGCTGCAGGCCGCCGGCCGGGTGACCGAGGTCAGCCCGGGCGCGGTCACGCTGGCCTCGACGGCGTTGTCCTGGCCGGTGTCGCCGTGGTGCCCGGAGGAGTTCTAGCCCCGGCCGCTCAGGGGGTGGTGGTGGGGAACCCGCCGGCCGGGCGGTGCCGGTCGCGCTCGTAGTCGGCGATCAGCCCGATCCGCCGGACGTGCCGCTCCTCCTCGCTGAACGGGGTGGCCAGGAAGACCAGCACCAGCTCGGTGGCCTCCTCGACGCTGTGCTGCCGGCCACCGATGGCGACCACGTTGGCGTCGTTGTGCTGCCGGGCCAGCTCCGCGGTCTCCCGGTTCCAGGCCAGCGCGGCGCGCACGCCGGGGACCTTGTTCGCAGCGATCTGCTCACCGTTGCCCGACCCGCCGATGACCACGCCCAGGCTGCCGGGCTCGGTGACCACCCGTTCGCCCACCTCGAAGCAGAACGGCGGGTAGTCGTCGGAGGCGTCGTACTCGAAGGCGCCGCAGTCGACCGGCTCGTGGCCGGCATCCGCCAGCGCCCGCAGCAGCTGGGCCTTCAGATCCAGTCCGGCGTGGTCGGTGCCGAGGAAGACGCGCATGGTCCCGAGTCTGTCAGGCTCCCCGGGTGGCGGTGCTCGGGGTCGACGGCTGGCGGAGCGCCTGGGTGGGGGCCCTCCTCGAGGGCCGGACGGTGCGCCTGCTGGCGCTGCCGGACGCCGCCGCGGTGCTCGCCGTCCCCGGCGTGGACGTGGTCGGGATCGACATGCCGATCGGGTTGTCCGAGGACGGCGCCCGGGCCTGCGACATCGTGGCGCGGCGGTTGCTGGCCCGGGCCGGTGCCGCGAGCTCGGTCTTTCCCACGCCGGTGCGGGCGGTCCTGGCCACCGACGACTACGCCGAGGCCCGCGCCCTGTCCCGAGCCGCCACGTCTCCCCCGCGGGCGCCGTCAGCGCAGGCGTTCATGCTGGTGCGCGCCATCCGCGACCTCGACGACGCCCTCGGCGACCCGCCGACCGACCGGGTCGTCGAGGTGCACCCCGAGCTGGCGTTCCGCGACGGGCTCGGTGGCGTCACCGACCGCAAGGGGACGGCCAGCGGGAGCATGCAGCGGCTGACGGCGCTGCGTACGGTGATGGAGGTCGAGACGGCGCTGGCCGACGCCCCACCCCGGGTGCCGCTGATCGACGCGCTGGACGCCTGCGCGGCGGCCTGGTCGGCGCAGCGACTGGCCGCGGGCCGCGCCGAGTGCGTCGGTGACGGCACGAGGGACAGCCGCGGCCGGCCGATGCGGATCTGCTGGTGATCACCGCTGCGCCGGGGAACCCGGCGGCTTCCCCGTGACCGGCTGGCGGGAGGTCGGCGACCAGGTGTACGTCCGCCGGCACACCGACCTGGACCTCAACTGCGGCCTGGTCGTGGGGACGAGCGGCTGCCTGGTGGTCGACACCGGCGCCCACCTCGGGCAGGGGCAGGACCTGGCCGACGCGGTCCGGGCGGTCACCCCCCGTCCGTGGACGGTGGTCAACACCCACGCCCACTACGACCACTGCTTCGGCAACGCCGCCTTCCGGCCGGCCGCGGTCTGGGGGGCGCGGGGCTGCGCCGCGTCCCTGCGCGCCGACGGTGAGCAGCAGCGCCGCACGGTGGCCGCGGAGCTGCGCGCGGCCGGCGACCCGGGCGCCGACCGGGTGGCCGCGGCGCCGATCGACCCGCCCGACTCCCTGGTCGATGCCGTGACCCTCCTGGACGTGGGTGGCCGCACGGTGACCCTGACGCATCCGGGTCGCGGGCACACCGACGGCGACCTGGTGGTCGCCGTCGACGACGTCCTCTTCGCCGGCGACCTGGTCGAGGAGGGCGCACCGCCGGCGATGGAGGACGCCTTCCCGCTGGAGTGGCCGGCCACGCTGACCGCCGTGCTCGGGCAGGTCCGCGGAACCGTCGTCCCCGGGCACGGCGACGTGGTCGGCGCCGCCTTCGTCGCCGGCCAGCGCGACGAGCTCGCCCTCCTCGCGGACTGGCTCACCGGCCGGACGGCAGAGCTCCCGTTCGACGAGCCGACCCGGCGGACGGCGCGTTCCCGGCTCTGACCCTCAGGCCAGCCGGCGCACCAGCGGCAGGGGCAGCACGCGGAGCAGCCCGGCCACCGGCCGCCACGGCCACTCGGGCACGTAGGCGCGCACCGGCTCCCGTTCGATCGCCGCGGTCAGCGCGGCGACCCCGGTCGCGAGGTCGACGGTGAGCGGCCCGCGGCGACCCACGTTGATGTCGGTCTCGATGAACCCCGGGTGCACCGTGGTGACCCGGATGGCACGGGTCGCCGGGTTCCCGAGCAGGTCGGCGCGGATGCCCTCGGCGAGGACGGCGCCCGCCGCCTTGGACGTGGCGTACGCCGTCCGGGTGTTTCCCATGCCGCGCACCCCGGCGACCGAGGAGATGACCACCAGGTGCCCGCTGCCCTGGGCGCGGAACAGCGCGACGGCGGCCTCGCAACAGGCGTGGGTGCCCAGCACGTTGGTGACCAGCACCTGGCGGTTGGGCCGCGCCCGGCCGGTGCCGACCGGGGCGCCCTTGCCGAGGCCGGCGTTGGCGACGAACCGGTCGACGCCGCCCAGCTCGGCGGCCAGCCGGGGTACGACCGTGGCGACGGCGTCGGGGTCGTCGACGTCCACCTGACCGATGACGACGCGGATGCCGGGGTGGGCGGCCAGCAGCTCGTCGCGGAGCTGCTCGAGCAGGTCCAGCCGGCGGGCGACCAGGGCGAGATCGCGGCCCCGCGCGGCGAAGGCCTGGGCCATCCCGCGGCCGAGGCCGGCGCTCGCGCCGGTGATGAAGATTCGCTGACGGACAGGGTGCGGCACCCACCCAGGATGCCGCACCCCGTCGCGGCGGCCCCGCTGCAGGGGCCCGCCGCGAGCTTGCGAGTGGCGGGGGGCAGCGGGGTCCTTCTTCAGTGGGTGCCGGTGAGCTCGAGGGCGTCGGCCGGGATGGAGTCGAGGTCGGGACCGGCGGTGCGGGTCCGCTTGAGCTCCCAGAAGTCGGGCAGGTTGGCCAGCAGGACGGCGCCGTCGAAGGCCTTGCCGGCGTCCTCCCCGGTGGGCACCTTGCTGATCACGGGGCCGAAGAAGGCCACGCCGTCGATGTGCATGACCGGTGTGCCGACGTCGTCGCCGACCGGGTCCATGCCCTCGTGGTGGCTCTTCTCCAACGCGGCGTCGTAGTCGGTGGATCCGGCGACGTCGGCCAGCTCGGCGGGCAGGCCGACCTTGGCCAGCGCGGGAACGATGATGTCCTCGATCTCCAGGCCGTCGTGGTGCCGGGCGATGCCCATGGCGGTGTAGAGGTCGCCGAGCACGCCCTCGCCGTGCTGCTGGGCGGCGGCGACCGCGACCCGGACCGGGCCGATCGCCTTGGCCATCATCTCCTGGTACTCCGGGGACAGGTCGCGCCCGCGGTTGAGCACCGCCAGGGACATCACGTGCCAGTGCAGGTCGATGTCGCGGACCTTCGCCGCCTCGAGCACCCAGCGGCTGGTGAGCCACGCCCACGGGCACAGCGGGTCGAACCAGAAGTCGACGCGGGCCTTCACGGGGGTGCTCTGCACTGCCTCGGTCATCGGTGGTGCTCCTCGTCCTCGTTCGTCGGTCGGGCCGGTCGGGCACCGGCCGGAGTGGTACGCCGCAGCCAGCAAGGCCCACCTCCGGCGGGGCATTCCCGCAGCCCCGCTCCGGGTGCACCGGGCGAGTTCGTCGGCGGGTCGTGGGAACCTCTTCCGGTGTCCGTACCCAACCTGACCCGGAATGACGCCGCAGCCCGCGCCGCACTGCTGGCCGTCTCCAGCTACGACCTCTTCCTGGACGTGACCGACGGGCACGGGCGCCCGGGTGAGGAGACGTTCCGCTCGGTCACCACGATCCGCTTCACGGCCCGCACCCCGGGCGCCGCCACCTTCGTCGACCTGGTCGCCGCCCGGGTGCGCTCGGCCACGCTCAACGGCGTCGAGCTCGACGTGAGCGGCTACACCGAGGAGCACGGTCTGGCGCTGCCCGGCCTGGCGGCGCAGAACGAGCTCGTCGTCGACGCCGACTGCTGGTACTCGCGCACCGGTGAGGGCCTGCACCGCTTCGTCGACCCGGAGGACGGGCAGGTCTACCTGTACTCGCACTTCGAGCCGGCCGAGGCCAAGCGGATGTTCACCTGCTTCGACCAGCCCGACCTCAAGGCGACGTTCACGGTGCACGTCTCGGCGCCGTTCGACTGGCAGGTCATCAGCAACACCGGCGACCGCACCCTGGAGGCCGGCGACGGCGGCGCCCAGCTGGTGCACTTCCCGCCGACCAAGCGCATCTCCACCTACCTGGTGGCGCTCGTCGCCGGCCCCTACGCGCGGGTCACCGACCTGCACGACGGGATCCCGCTGGGCATCTACTGCCGCGCGTCGCTGGCCCGGTACCTCGACCCCGACGAGCTGTTCGCCGTCACCAAGGCCGGCTTCGACTTCTACCACCGGGTGTTCGACTACCCGTACCCGTTCGACAAGTACGACCAGCTCTTCGTGCCCGAGTTCAACGCCGGTGCCATGGAGAACGCCGGGGCGGTGACGTTCCTGGAGGACTACGTCTTCCGGTCCAAGACCAGCCGGGCCCGCTACGAGCGGCGCGCGGAGACGATCCTGCACGAGCTCGCGCACATGTGGTTCGGCGACCTGGTGACCATGCGCTGGTGGGACGACCTGTGGCTCAACGAGTCCTTCGCCACCTACATCTCCACGCTCTGCCAGGCCGAGGCGACCGAGTACACGACGGCCTGGACGACGTTCGCCAACACGGAGAAGAGCTGGGCCTACGCCCAGGACCAACTGCCCTCGACGCACCCGATCGCCGCCGACATGGTCGACGTCGCCGCGGTCGAGGTGAACTTCGACGGCATCACCTACGCCAAGGGCGCCTCGGTGCTCAAGCAGCTGGTGGCCTACGTCGGCCGGGACGAGTTCCTGACCGGGGTCCGCCGGTACTTCCGCAAGCACGAGTACGGCAACACGACCCTCGCCGACCTACTCGGCCCGCTGTCGGAGGCCTCGGGCCGCGACCTGTCGGAGTGGTCGGAGCAGTGGCTGCAGACCAGCCAGGTGAACACGCTGCGCCCGGTCTACTCACTCGACGAGTCCGGCCGGTACAGCGACTTCGCCATCCTGCAGACGGCGGTGCCCGAGCACCCGGTGCTGCGCAACCACCGGCTGGCCGTGGGCCTCTACACCGCCGGCCCCGACGGTCTGACCCGCACCCACCGGGTCGAGCTCGATGTCGCCGGGCCGCAGACCGAGGTCGCCGAGCTGATCGGCCACCCCGCCGCCGACCTGGTCCTGGTCAACGACGACGACCTCACCTACGCCAAGCTCCGGCTCGACGACCGGTCGCTGGCCACGCTGCGCTCGCGCATCGGTGAGTTCACCGACTCCCTCCCGCGCGCCCTGTGCTGGTCGGCGGCCTGGGACATGACCCGCGACGGCGAGCTCCCGGCCCGCGACTGGGTGCAGCTCGTGCTCGCCGGCGTCGACGCGGAGAGCGAGATCAGCGTCGTCCAGTCGCTGCTGGCCCGGGTGCAGACCGCGCTGGCCTCCTACGTCCACCCGGCGTGGGCATCCACCGGTTGGACCCAGCTGGCCAACAAGGCACTCGCCGCGCTGCACGCCGCCGAGCCGGGCAGCGACGCACAGCTGCAGTGGTCGCGCACGCTGGCTGCCGCGGCCCGCACCGAAGAGCACGTCGCCGTGCTGCGCGGCCTGCTCGATGGCTCGGCAACCGTCGAGGGCCTGGCCGTGGACGCCGACGCCCGCTGGGCGTTCCTCAACGGGCTGGTCGCCATCGGGGCCGCCGGCGATGCCGAGATCGACGCCGAGGCCGAGCGGGACGCCACCGCGACCGGGGTTCGGCGGGCCGCGACCGCCCGGGCGCTGCGGCCGACCGAGGGGTCGAAGGCCGAGACCTGGGAGCGGGCGTTCACCGACGAGTCGATCGCGAACGCCGTGCACGAGGCGATGGTGGCCGGCTTCTGGCACCCGGCCCAGACCGAGCTGACCGGCCCCTACGTGGAGCGGTACTTCGCCGACATCGGCGCGCTCTGGGAGCGCCGGCCGGGCGAGATCGCGAAGAACGCCGTCGAGTACCTGTTCCCGAAGATCGTCGAGCCCGGCACGGTCGCGGCGGCCGACGCCTGGCTCGCCGACGCGGCCGCCCCGGCGCCGCTGCGCCGGCTGGTGTCCGAGGGCCGCGACGGTGTCGCCCGCGCGCTGCGCGCCCGGCAGCGGGACGCCGCCGAGGGCTGAGCACCCGCGCGGTCCCACGGCCCCGCGACGCCGCCCGGCGTCGCGGGGCTCGTGCGTTCCCGGCCCTGCCCCCGCGGGGCGTTGTCCCTGCACCGGCTACTCCGGCCGCACACCTGGCCGAGTAGGGGCCAACGCTTCCGCGGCGGCGGCGGAACCAGCCACCGGCTCTCGGAGACACGAGAGCCCCGCACCCGGCCAGCCACCGGCTCTCGTCAGACCGTGGGGCCGTGGTCCTAGTGGTGGTGGCGGTTGGACGGGTGCCCGGCAGCGTCGGAGAGCTGGCGCAGGCCGTTGATGATCGCGCCGACCAGGTCTCCCGAGGCGAGCCGGCCGGTCATGGAGAGGACGGCGAGTGCGCAGGCCCGGTCGGGCAGCCGGCGGGCGGCGGCGGTGCCGGTGACGATCTCCAGCACCCGCTGGCCGGGCGAGAGGGCGACCAGCACGCTGTTGCTCGGGTCCGCCCCCGACCGGCCGTGCATCTCCTCGGCCGTCGTGCGGGTGTCCGAGCCGAGATCACCGACGTAGAGGGTGATGAACAGCCCGGTCTCCCGGGAGGACATGGTGAGCGCCTCGTCGATCCGCGCCAGGTCGCGGAAGGAGAAGGGCCCTTCGTGGGTCTCGTCGGTGACCGAGCCGAGGCTCTCGCGGGTGGCGCTCGCGCCGTCGGGATTCTGCTGCGACATCAGGGCGGTGCCTCCGCGGGGCGTGGGGTCGTGGGCGGTGCCGGCTGCGGTGCTCATCGCCGGCTCACCAGGTTCCGCGGGCGCCGCCGGCGGCGGTGCGCCTCGGTGCGGCCAGCTCGTGCGGCTGCCCACCGATGGACCGGGCCGTGGCGCCGAGGCCCGGCCGGCCGGAGCCGTCGGCGTGCTCGTCGCCGTGCCCACCGGCGTGGACGCCGGCGGCCTCGGGGTGCGGCTCGTACCAGACCGCCTCGTGCTCCCAGGGCTGCCCGGGGCGGTAGCGGGTCTTGTCCTTGCCCCGGCCGGGGAGAAGCGTCAGCGCGGCGAACACGAGGAAGATGGCCAGCGGGATGACGCCGTAGATGAGCACGGTCTCGATCACGGGCATGGCGGCAATCTACCGGGGCCGCTGATCACCGGCCCGCGCAGCCGGTCGCCACGCCGGTGGGTGCCGGTGCACCCACGGCCGGGCCTCCTCGAGCTGGGCGGACAGGCTGATCAGGGTCACCTCGTCCGCCGGGCGGCCCACCAGCATCGTGCCCACGGGAAGCCCGTCGGCGGTCCACCACAGCGGCACGCTGACGGCCGGCTGGCCGGTCACGTTGTAGACCGCCGGGAACGCGGCGTAACGCGCCTGCCGCTCGAAATCCGCGGCCCCGTCGCCGTCGAACCAGCCGAGCGGGCGCGGCGGCAGCGTGCAGATCGGGGCGAGCAGGACGTCGTAGCCACTGGTCGACTCGATGAACCGGCGGGCGAAGAGCCGCAGCGTGAACATCGCCTCCATGGCGTCCCTCGCGCTCAGCGCCAGGCCGCGGTCGCGCAGGAACCTGGTCAGCGGCCGCAGTTGCGCCACCGCCGCGGCGGGCACCGGCAGCGTCGTTGCCGACAGCGCCCAGGCCACCTCGAACGCCCCGAACACACCCGGGGTCAGCGGTGGGCCCGGCAGGTCCGCCACCTCGTGGCCGAGGCCGGCCAGCAGCGTCGAGGCGTCCTCGAAGGCGGCGCGCACCTCCGGGTCGATCTCGGCCCCGGGCATGCCGGGGTCGAGGTACCGGCCCACCCGCAGCCGGCCCGGCGGGCGGTCGGCGGCGCCGAGGAACGTCTCCCCCGGCGGCAGCGGCGGCGCCCAGAACGGGTCGCCGGTCACCGGCCCGGCCATCGCGTCGAGCATCGCCGCGGCGTCCCGGACGGTGCGGGCCAGCGACCCCTGCACGCCCAGCCCGGTCACCTCGGAGTTGTAGGGCGCGTTGCTGACCCGGCCGCGGCTGGGCTTGATGCCGAACAACCCGTTCACGCCGGCCGGGATGCGGATGGAGCCGCCGCCGTCCGAGCCCTGCGCGAAGGGCACCATCCCGGCGGCCACCGCGACCGCCGCGCCGCCGCTGGAGCCGCCGGCCAGCCGGAAGGGATCCCACGGGCAGCGGGCCGGGCCCACCAGGTCGTTGTCGGTGTAGCAGGGAAAGCCGAACTCGGGGGTGTTGGTCTTGCCCAGGCTGATCGTCCCGGCCGCGGCGAGGGCGGTGACCACGGCGTCGTCCACGTCGGGGACGAAGGCGGACAGCACCGCGGAACCGAACGTCGTCCGCACGCCGGCGGTGTTGTTGAGGTCCTTGATCGCGGTCGGGACGCCGTGCAGCGGCGGGAGGTCGCCGCCGGCCAGGACCGCACGGTCGGCCACGGCGGCCGCGGCACGGGCCCGCCCGGGGGTGACCGTGAGGAAGGCGCCGAGCTCTGCGTCGAGGGCCTCGACCCGGCCGAGGGCGTGCTCGACCAGCTCGGTGGGGCTCACCTCCCGGGCGCGGACGGCGGCAGCCTGCTCCAGGGCGGTGAGGTCGTGCAGCTGCGTCCCGGGCGAGGAGGTCACGGCCGGACGCTAACCGGAGGGCTTCCGGTACCGAAAGCCCTCCGGAGGAGCAGGAGAGGATGGCGGCATGGACCTGACCCGCGCCGCGGCCGCCGCCCGCGACGACACCGATCCGCTGGCCGGCTTCCGGGCCCGGTTCACCGGCACCGACGGCGACGGCCCCGACCGGCTGCTCTACCTCGACGGCAACTCCCTCGGCCGGCTGCCGGCGGAGACACCCGCTGCGGTGTCCCGGGTGGTCGAGCAGGAGTGGGGCCGCGGCCTGGTCGGCTCCTGGCGCGACTGGGTCGACCGGTCCCGGCGGATCGGCGACGTGCTGGCCGCCGGCGTCCTGGGCGCCCGGCCCGGCGAGGTGCTCGTCGGCGACTCCACGTCCGTCGACCTCTACAAGCTGCTGGTGGCCGGTGCCGACGCGCGGCCGGGCCGGGACGTGCTCGTCTGCTGCGCCGACGACTTCCCCACCGACCGATACATCGTGGCCGGCGTCGCGGCCGCCCGCGGCATGACCGTGCGCGAGGTCGAGGCACACATCGACACCGGCCTCGACCTCGCCGTGCTGGCCGAGGCGCTCGACGAGCGGGTCGCCGTCGTCGTCCTGTCCCAGGTGGCCTACCGCTCCGGCGCGCTGGTCGACCTCGCCGAGGTGACCCGGCTGGCCCGGGAGGCGGGCGCGCTGGTCCTCTGGGACCTCAGCCACGCCGCCGGAGCGGTGCCGGCCGACCTCACCGCGGCCGGCGCCGACCTCGCCGTCGGCTGCACCTACAAGTACCTCAACGGCGGCCCCGGAGCGCCGGCGTTCCTCTACGTGCGCCACGAGCTGCAGGAGCAGCTGCGCCAGCCGATCTGGGGCTGGTTCGGCCAGCGCGACCAGTTCACCATGGGCGCGGCCTACGACCCGGCGGACGGTGTCGACCGGTTCGCCGTGGGCACTCCCCCGGTGCTGGCGATGGCCGCCGTCGAGGTGGGTGCCCGGCTGGTCGCCGAGGCCGGCATCGACCGGCTGGCCGCCAAGGGCCAGGCGCTGACCGGCCTGCTGATCGCGCTGGCCGACGAGTGGCTGAGCGGGCACGGGGTCACCGTCGCGTCACCGCGGGACGCCGCCCGCCGCGGCTCGCACGTCAGCCTCGCGCACCCGGGGGCCTGGCAGCTGACCCAGGCGCTGCTCGACCGCGGCGTCGTCCCCGACTTCCGGACCCCGGACCGGGTGCGCTTCGGCACCGCACCGCTGTACACCCGGTTCGTCGACGTCTGGGACGCCATGGACCGGCTGCGCGCCGTGCTCGCCGACGGTGCGCACCAGAGCTACCCGACCGAGCGCGCCCGCGTGACCTGAGGAAGGAGAAGGACCCCCGTGCCCCCCACCACTCGCACGCTCGCGGCGGGACCCTGCACGGGGGCCGCTAGGCGCTGACCGGCTCGGTCATGCCCAGCCAGGCGTGCCACCGGGGATCGACGGTGCGGTGTCCGAGCAACCGCCAGGCGGCGCCGCTGGGCGCGCCGGGTTGCCGGGGCAGCGACCAGCCGAGCTCGGCGAGGAAGCGGTCGGCCTTGGCGTGGTTGCAGCGCCGGCAGGCGGCCACCACGTTGTCCCAGGTGTGCGTGCCGCCCCGGCTGCGCGGCACGACGTGGTCGATGCTGGTGGCCGACCCGCCGCAGTAGACGCAGGTCTGCCCGTCGCGGGTGAACACCGCCCGCCGCGACAGCGGCACCTGCACCGGGTACGGCACCCGCACGTAGCGGGTCAGCCGCACGACGATCGGCACCGGGAGGGTGAGCCGCTCGGCGTGCACCTCGTCGTCGGTGACGTCGACGGTCTCGGCCTTGGCACCCAGCACGAGCACGATCGCGCGGCGGCTGGAGACCACGCACAACGGCTCGTAGGTGGCGTTGAGCAGCAACGTGGCACCGGCGGTCGCGGCCGCCGGGGCAGGCGCGTGGGGACCGGCATGCGGGTCGTGCCGTGAGCCCGGATGGCCCGCCGCCGACGACCCGAGTCTGGTGATCGACACGGGACACCTCCGAGTGCCCCGGACCACCGGGTGCGACACCAGCCCCGGGGACTGCCCCATAGTGCCCTGCAGCGGTGTGCTGTGGCACGGCGAATCGTCGGCGGCCCCGGTTACCGTCGGCCCGTGCCCCTTCCCCCCGCGCCCCGCCTGGACCTGGTCGAGGACCTGCACGGCAACGCCGTGGCCGACCCCTACCGCTGGCTCGAGGACGCCGCCGATCCCCGCACCGTCGAGTGGGCGGCCGGCCAGGACGCGGTGGCCGGTGAGCTGCTCGCCGCCCTGCCGGGCCGGGCCTCGTTCGCCGAGCGGCTCACCCGGCTGGTGCACGCCGGGGCGGTCGGCGTGCCGGTCTGGCGGGCCGGGCGGGCGTTCTCCACCCGCCGTGACCCCGGCCAGGAGCACGCGGTGCTGCGGGTCCGCGAACCCGACGGCACCCACCGGGTGCTGGTCGACCCGATGGCCCTCGACCCGGCCGGCACGACGACGCTCGACGCGTGGTCGCCGTCCTGGGAGGGCGACCGGCTGGCCTACCAGCTGTCCACCGGCGGGGACGAGGAGTCCCGGCTGTTCGTGCTCGACGTCGCCACCGGGGAGCTGCTCGACGGCCCGGTCGACCGCTGCCGCTACTCCCCCGTGGGCTGGCTGCCGGGGGGTGCGGAGCTGTTCTACGTCCGGCGGCTGGCGCCGGGGCTGGTGCCGGCGGGCGAGGAGCAGTTCCACCGCCGGGTCTGGCGCCATCGGGTGGGCAGCGACCCGGACACCGACGTCCTCGTCCACGGGGAGGGCAGCGACCCGGCCACCTACTTCGGGGCGCGCACCAGCACCGACGGGCGCTGGCTGGTGGTGTCGGCCTCGGTTGGCACCGCGCCGCGGAACGACGTGTGGCTGGCCGACCTCGCCGGGGACGGCATCCTGCGTGAGGTGCAGGTGGGTGTGGACGCGCAGACCTCGGCCTGGGTGGGCCGCGACGGCCGGCTGTGGCTGCACAGCGACCGCGACGCCCCGCGCGGCCGGCTGGCGGTCGCCGACCCGGCCGACCCGGCGAGCTGGGCGCCGGCGAACTGGCGCGACGTCGTTCCCGAGCAGCCCGACGGCGTGCTGTCCGACGTGGCCCTGGTCGACGGCCCGGAGGGTGCCCTGCACGTGCTGGCCGTGCACGCCGTCGACGCCACCGACCGGCTGTCGGTGTGGGCCGCGGACGGCAGCGGCCGTACGGCGCAGGTGACCGGCCTGCGCGCGGGCAGCGTGTCGGGGGTCAGCTCGCCGCCGGAGGGTGGCAGCACGGCCTGGATCGGCTACACCGACTACGCCACGCCGCCCTCGGTGCTGCGCTGGGACGCCGGCACACCGACCGCACTCGACGACTGGGAGCGGGCGCCCGTGGCCGGCGACGTCCCCGCCGTGCAGGTCGTGGAGACGCACGCCACCTCGGCCGACGGAACGCCGGTGCACCTGTTCGTGATCTCGGCTCCGTCCTCCCCCGCCCACCCGGCACCCGGCACCCCGCGACCCACGGTGCTCTACGGCTACGGCGGCTTCAACGTCTCCCTCACCCCCGGCTACACCGCTCAGGCGTTGACCTGGGTGGCCGCCGGCGGGGTGTGGGTGGTGGCCAACCTGCGCGGCGGCTCCGAGCACGGCGAGGAGTGGCACCGGGCCGGGATGCGCGAGCGGAAGCAGAACGTCTTCGACGACTTCGCCGCGGCCGGGGAGCACCTGGTGGTGCAGGGGTGGACGACACCGGCGCAGCTGGCGGTGATGGGTGGGTCCAACGGCGGGCTGCTGGTCGGCGCGTTGCTCACCCGGCGGCCCGACCTGGTCGCCGCGGTGGTCTGCAGCGCCCCGCTGCTGGACATGGTGCGGTACGAGCTGTTCGGGCTGGGCCGCACCTGGAACGACGAGTACGGCACCGCCGCCGACCCGGTCGAGCTGGGCTGGCTGCTGGCCTACTCGCCCTACCACCGGGTGGTCGAGGGCACCGCCTATTCGGCGGTGCTGCTTACGACCTTCGAGTCCGACACCCGGGTCGACCCGCTGCACGCCCGCAAGCTGGCCGCCGCGCTGCAGCACGCCACGTCCTCCGACCGGCCGGTGGTGCTGCGCCGCGAGCTGTCGGTGGGCCACGGCGCCCGGGCGGTCAGCCGCACCGTCGGGCTGGCCGCCGACCAGCTGGCGTTCCTCGCCGCGCACACCGGGCTGACGGCACCCCCGCAGGCCTGAACCGCTGGTTCCCGGGGCCGTCCGCGGACGGCCCCGGCAACCAGATGTGCCGGGGTGTCCTACTCGACGAAGATGTTCGCCAGATCCACGCCGTCGGGGATGATGCCGTCCGCCACACCGAGGTCGAGCAGCTTCTGCACGGCTTCCCGGTTGATCTCGGTCTGGAAGTTGGGCAGCGTCAGCTCGGCCGCCACCTCGGGCGCGATCTCGGTGTACGTGCCCAGCACGTCGCGCACCTCCTCGGGGTTGTCCAGGGCGTACTGCTGCGACTCCCGCATCGCGTCGGCGAACTGCTGCACGATCTCCGGGTTCTCCGCGGCGTACGCGTCGGAGGTGAAGTACCCGGCCACGCTCAGGTCCGGGTCGGTCTGCGTGTAGGGCGACGCCACCGCGCGCAGCCCCTGGCTCTCACCCACCGTGGCGAACGGCTCGACCGCGAACGCCGCGTCGACCTGGCCGCCGGCGACCGCGGCGGGCATGTTCGGGAAGGCCAGCTCGGTGAAGCGGATCGACTCGGGGTCACCGCCGGCCTGCCGGACCGTCTCCCGCACCACCGTGTCGCTGATGTTGTTGATCGAGTTGATGGCGACCGTCCGGCCCGCCAGGTCCGCGGCGTCCTGGATGGGGCTGTCCGCGGCGACGATCACGGCGGCGAAGTCGTCCGCCGGGTCACCGGTCGCGCCGGGCCCCGGGGCCACCAGTCCCAGCGGGATGTTACGGGCCTCGGCCTGCAGCAGGCTGGTGATGTTGGAGAAGCCGAACTGCGCCTCGCCGGTCACCACCGCCGGGACGATGGCCGCCCCGCCCTGCGCCAGGAACGGCTCCACCTCCAGCCCGTGCTCCTCGAAGATGCCGACCTGCTGCCCGAGGTAGAGCGGCGCGACGTCGACGATGGGGATGGCCCCCACGCGGACGGTCGTCACCTCTCCCGAGCCGCCCGGTGCGCTACCGCCCGACTCGGCGGCGGTGCCGCCGTCGCCCTCTCCGCCACAGCCGGCCAGCGCCATGGCACTCACCACGGCCAGGATCGTCCACGTCCGGCGCACGAAGTCCTCCACAACTGTCGGCCGCCACGTCGGCACGGGCGGTCCCCGTGCCCCGGACGGCCAGTGGTCGCCGACGCTAGTCGGGGTCCCCACCACCTCCAAGACGATCCGGAGACCTCGACCGTTTCGTGACCTCCCCGGCCGCCGGGGCCGAGGCAAGCCCGGGAGGCGCCCATCCGGTCCGTAGCGGTGGTGAGGACGGCCACCTGACCTGAGAGACTCCGCGTCATGAGCAGCGCACAGACGGTGATCGCCGCCGATGAGGGCACTCCTGCGGTCCCCAGCTGTGTCACCGCCGACGCGACCTCGCTCTGCGCCCGCGTCTACGACGTGTCCGGGCTGGACTGGCTGGCGGCCAACGCCGACGCGCTGATCGAGAAGCCGGCCACGATCCTGCTGGTGGTCGTGCTGGCGGCCGTGGTCCGGCTGATGCTGCACCGGTCCATCCGCCGGCTCACCGATCGCACGGCCACCGGCTCGGTGCCCACGGTGCTGCGCCCGTGGCGGAACCGCGTCCGGCAGGCCGACCGCGACGGCCTCGAGCAGATCGTGGCCCGGCGCAGCCAGCGGGCGGAGGCGATCGGTTCGGTGCTGCGCAGCTTCGCCTCGATCGTCGTCCTGAGCGTCGCCGTGGTCCTGGTCCTCGGTGAGCTGGGCATCAACCTCGCACCGATCATCGCCAGCGCCGGGGTCATCGGCGTGGCCCTCGGCTTCGGCGCGCAGAACCTGGTCAAGGACTTCATCGCCGGGATCGGGATCATCCTCGAGGACCAGTACGGGGTCGGCGACGTCGTCGACCTGGGTGAGGCCAGCGGCACCGTCGAGGCCGTCGGCCTGCGGATCACCCGGCTGCGCGACATCAACGGTGTGGTCTGGTACGTCCGCAACGGAGAGGTGCTGCGGGTCGGCAACCGCAGTCAGGGCTACGCCCAGGTGGTCGTCGACATGCCGGTCGCCCACGACACCGACCTGGACCTGTGCCGCCGGCTGATGCAGGAGGTGGCCGACGCCATGGCGGCCGACGAGGAGTGGTCGCCGATGCTGCTGGCCGAGCCCGAGTCGCTAGGGGTGGAGCAGATCACCGCGGAAGGCGTGCTGATGCGGCTGCTGGTGCGGGCCACCAACGTCGACCAGTGGCGCGTCGGCCGGGAACTACGCATGCGCCTCAAGGAGCGCCTGGCCGCCGAGGGCATCCGGACGCCCCAGCCCCTGCTGCGCGCCGGCACCAGCACGGAGGCAGGCCCCCGTTGACGCGCGCCCGTCCCGGCCCGGGCGCAGCCTCCCCGGCGGGCCGCAGCCGCCCGGCGACGTTCCGCGAGGTGTTCGCCGTCCGGGAGTTCCGCCCGCTGTTCGGCTCCTACCTGCTGTCCACCGTCGGCGACGAGCTCGCCCGGGTGGCCCTCACGGTGCTCGTCTACCAGCGCACCGGGTCCCCGCTGCTGTCGGCGGCCACGTTCGCGATCAGCTACCTGCCCTGGCTGCTCGGCGGGCCGGTGCTCGCCGCGCTGGCCGACCGGCTCCCCCGGCACCGGGTGCTCATCGCCAGCGACGTGGCCCGCGCCGTGCTGGTGGCGACCATGGCCCTGCCCGGCGTCCCGTTGCCGGTGCTGCTCGGACTGCTGTTGCTGGTCTCGGTGTGTGCGCCACCGTTCGAGGCCGCCCGCGCGGCGCTGATGGCCGACGTGCTGGAGGGCGACCGGTACGCCGTCGCCACGTCGCTGACCGGGATCGGCCTGCAGCTGTCCCAGCTGATCGGCTTCCTGCTCGGCGGTGCGCTGCTGGTGCTCCTGTCCCCGTCGGCCGCCCTGCTCATCGACGCGGGCACCTTCGCCGTCTCGGCGGCCTGGCTGGCCCGCGGGCTGCAGCGCCGGCCCGCGCCCGCCGCGCCCCCCGGCCCCGGCGAGGTGCGCTCGATCTGGAGCGACGCCGGCAGCGGGCTGCGGTTCATCGTCGGCCGGCCCCGGTTGCTGGCCCTCGTCGGCGTGCTGTGGGTCGCCGCGCTGTTCGCCAACGCACCGGAGGGCATCGCCACCCCGCTGGCGCTGCAGCTGCAGGAGCCCGCATCGGCCGCCGGCCTGCTGCTGGCGGCCAACCCGGCCGGCTCCGTCGTGGGTGGCCTGCTGGTCGGCCGGCTCTGCCCACCGCAGCTGCGCGCCCGGCTGCTGGGCCCGCTGGTCGGGCTCTCGCTGGGCGGGGTGCTGCTGGCCGGGCTGGTGCCCGTCTGGCTGGGAGGTGGCACCGCGTCGTTCGTGCTCGTGCTCGTGCTGTTCTTCCTCGCCGGTGTGGGCGGGGCGTGCTCGATCCCGTTGAACGTCGCATTCGTGCAGGCGGTGCCCAGCGCCTACCGCGGCCGGGCGTTCGGCGTCGCCGTGGCGGGCCTGTCGGGCGTGCAGGGCCTCGGCGTCGTCCTCGCCGGCCTGGGCGCCGAGGCGCTGGCACCCGGCACGGTGGTGGCGCTGTGCGGGGCACTGGGGCTGCTGGCGGTGCTCCGGCCGCTCGCCGCGCTACGGCGCAACCCCCCGCAAGCCGGGGACGACGTCCGCGGACCGGACGACGCCCCGCGGGCCGCCGTCCCCAGCTCCGTGCCGGACGGCCAGGGTGCCCCCGTGCGCCCGGGGAGCGCCGCTGAGGGACGATCGGAGGCATGAGCGAGACGAGCCGGTCACTGCCCTCGGCGCGCAGCTTCTACGCCGAGGTCGGTGGCGCGCCCACCTTCCGGGCCCTGGTCGCGCGCTTCTACGCCGCCGTCCGCGAGGACCCGGTGCTGCGCCCGCTGTACCCGGCCGACGACTGGGAGGGCGCCGAGGCCCGCCTGCGGACGTTCCTGGAGCAGTACTGGGGCGGCCCCACCACCTACTCGCAGCACCGCGGCCACCCGCGGCTGCGGATGCGCCACGCGCCGTTCGCCATCGGCGAGGTCGAGCGCGACGCCTGGCTCACCCACATGCGGGCGGCGGTCGACTCCCTGGAGCTTCCCGCCGAGCAGCACGCGACGCTGTGGGGCTACCTCGAGATGGCTGCACACAGCATGCAGAACCGATAAGGGCCCCACTGCTCCCCGCCACTCGCAAGCTCGCGGCGGGCCCCTGCAGCGGGGCCGCACGTGCACACAGACTTCCGAGGAGCGTCCGCTGAGCGAGACCCCGCCCCTGCCCGCCGCCCCCTGGTGGCGCGACGCGGTCTTCTACCAGGTCTACGTCCGCAGCTTCGCCGACGGCAGCGGCGACGGGGTCGGCGACCTGGCCGGCATCCGCCAGCAGTTGCCGTACCTGGCCGACCTCGGCGTCGACGCGCTGTGGATCACGCCGTTCTACCCCTCGCCGATGGCCGACCACGGCTACGACGTCGCGGATCCCCGCGACGTCGAGCCGGTCTTCGGCGACCTCGCCGGGTTCGACGCACTCCTCGCCGACGCCCACGCGCGCGGCATCAAGGTGACCGTGGACCTAGTTCCGAACCACAGCTCGCACCAGCGGGAGTGGTTCACCGACGCGCTCGCCTCGCCCGCGGGATCGCCGGCGCGGGCCCGCTACGTCTTCCGGGACGGCCGGGGCGCCGACGGCAGCGAGCCGCCGAACAACTGGCCCTCGGTGTTCGGCGGACCGGCGTGGACCCGGGTGCCCGACGGCCAGTGGTACCTGCACCTGTTCGCCCCCGAGCAGCCCGACCTGGACTTCACCAACCCCGAGGTCGTCGAGGACCTCGAGGAGACACTGCGGTTCTGGCTGGACCGCGGCGTCGACGGATTCCGGATCGACGTCGCGCACGGCATGGCCAAGCCCACCGGCCTGCCGGACATGGTGCCGATGGAGGACACCGGCCTGCTCGCCGACCACGGCCCCGGCGACCACCGCTTCGACCAGGACGAGGTCCATCTCGTGCACCGCCGGGTGCGCGCCGTCCTCGACCGCTACCCCGGCACGATGGCCGTGGGCGAGGTCTGGGTCGCCGATGACGCCCGGCTGGCCGAGTACCTGCGCCCCGACGAGCTGCACCTGGCCTTCAACTTCAAGCTCCTCACCGCCGCGTGGGGCCGCGACGAGCTCCGGACGGCGATCGACCATTCCCTCGCCACCGTCGCCTCGACCCCCGCCCCGGCGTGCTGGGTGCTCTCCAACCACGACCGGCCGCGGCACGTGACCCGCTACGGGGGCGGCGAGCTCGGTACGCGGCGGGCTCGGGCGGCCGTGCTGCTGCAGCTGGCCCTCCCCGGTGCGGCGTACGTGTACAACGGCGACGAGCTCGGCCTGCCCGACGTCGACCTGCCCGACGAGGTGCTGCAGGACCCGATCTGGGCACGATCGGGGCACACCGAGCGCGGCCGGGACGGCTGCCGGGTGCCGATGCCGTGGGGCGGACACAGCCCGCCGTACGGGTTCTCCACCTCGTCGGACACCTGGCTGCCGATGCCGGCCGGTTGGGCCGCGCTCACCGTGGAGGCGCAGACCCGGGACCACCGGTCGATGCTGTCGCTGTACCGACGGGCACTGGCGATCCGCCGCTCGTCGCCGTTCTGCGCCGGGGACCATCTGCAGTGGCTACCGGCACCCACCGGATGTCTGGCGTTCCGCCGCCCCGGCGGCCTGGTCTGCCTGGTCAACCTCTCCGGGGCACCCGTACCCGTCCCTGCGGGCGACGTGCTGCTGGCCAGCGAGCCCGTGGTCGAGAGGTACCTGCCCGACGACGCCGCGGTGTGGCTGCACCCCTGAGCCGGGCCGCCGTCGGTATCGCGGACGGCGCGGTCCGGTACGTTCCGGCCCCGTGAAGACCCGGGACCTCGCCTACGTCGCGCTGTTCGCCGCCCTGGTGGCCGTGCTCGGCCTGGTTCCCCCGGTACCGGTGGCCGGGTTCCCGGTGCCGATCACGGCGCAGACCCTCGGGGTGATGCTCGCCGGTTCGGTGCTGGGGGCCAGGCGGGGTGGGCTGGCACTCCTCGTCTTCCTGGCGGTGGTCGCCGTGGGGGCGCCCGTGCTGTCCGGCGGCCGGGGCGGGCTGAGCGTCTTCGCCGGGCCGACCGCCGGCTTCCTCTACAGCTGGCCGGTCGCGGCGTTCGTCGTCGGGGCGCTCACCCAGCTGACCTGGCGGCGGTTCAACCTCGCCTGGTCGCTGCTGGCGAACCTGGCCGGCGGGGTGGTGGTCATCTACGCGATCGCCATCCCGCTGACCACGTTCTTCGCCGACGTCTCCCTGGCGACGTCGTTCACCTCTTCGATGACCTTCGTGCCCGGCGACATCGTCAAGGGCGTGCTCGCCTCGGTGGTGGCGGTGGCGGTGCACAAGGCCTACCCGGTGATCGAGCTGCCGGCCCGCCGTCGTCCGGTGACGGGCTGACCGTGCTCGGCACCGTCCGCCGGTGACCGGCTGGAGACGCCGCGGCACCCCCGCCGCGGTCGCCGCGGCAGTGCCCCGGACGGCGATCGAAGTGCGCCGGGTCGGCCACGCGTACGGCGAGCGGCCGGTGCTGCACGACGTGACGCTGACCCTGGCCGAGCACCGGATCGGGGTGATCGGGGGAAACGGCTCGGGCAAGAGCACGTTCGCCCGGCTGCTCAACGGGCTGGTGCTGCCCACCGAGGGGCAGGTTCTCGTCGACGGCCTGGACACCCGCACCGACCTGCGCGCCGTCCGCCGGCGGGTGGGCTTCGTGTTCCAGGACCCGGACGCCCAGATCGTGCACCCCACGGTCGCCGAGGACGTCGCCTTCGGGCTGCAGAACCAGGGCGTGCCCGCCGAGGAGCGCGCCGTCCGGGTGGCCGAGGTGCTGGACCGCTACGGCCTCGCCGGGCACGCCGACCACCCGGCGCACCTGCTCTCGGGCGGGCAGAAGCAGCTGCTGGCCATCGCCGGGGTACTGGTGATGCGCCCGCTGCGGGTGGTGTTCGACGAGCCGACGACGCTGCTGGACCTGGCCAACAAGCGGCGGATCGCCCGGGTGGTCGCGGAGCTGGAGCAGGACGTCGTCGTCGTCACGCACGACCTGGACCTGCTGGCCGGGTTCGACCGGGTGGTGGTGTTCGCCGCCGGCCGGGTGGTCGCCGACGGGCCGCCCGCCGAATCGGTCGCCGCCTATCTGGCGAGCATGGCGTGACCCTCGCGCTGTACCACCCGGTGCCCAGCCCGGTGCACCGCGCACCGGCCGGACTGAAGCTGCTGGTGCTGGCGGCGCTGGGCGTGCTGCTGTTCGTGGTGCCGCGGCTGTACCTCGTCGGCGGCGCGCTGGCCGGGGTGCTCGCCGTGGGCCTGGGGCTCGGTGGCCTCCCGGTGCGGGTGCTGTGGGCCCAGGTGCGCCCGGTGCTGATCTGGCTGGCAGCGCTGTTCGTCGTCCACCTGCTGGTCACCGACGCGGCCACCGGCGCTCTCGCGGTGAGCCGGCTGCTCACCCTGGTGCTTGCCGCTGCGGTGGTGACCGCGACCAGCCGGGTGACCGAGCTGGTCGACGTGGTGGAGCGGATCTGCTCGCCGCTGCGCTGGGTGGGCGTCCGGCCGGCGCGCATCGGGCTGGTCATCGCCATGACGCTGCGGTTCATCCCGCTGATCGCCGAGCGGGCCGCCCGCATCCGGGAGGCGCAGGCCGCCCGCGGCGGCGCCCGGCGGCTGACCGTCCTGGTGGTGCCGCTGCTGGTGCAGGTGCTGCAGATGGCGCACACGACCGCGGAGGCGCTGGACGCCCGCGGCGCCGACGACGAGCCGCTCCCCCGGCGGCGGAGGAGGGACCGGTGACCGGTCGCGTGCTGGAGATCTGGACGGCGCCGGTGGCGGCGGCGCCGATGGTCCGCCGGCCCGCGGTGGCCGCGCTGCCCGGAGTGGGCCTGGCCGGGGACCGCTACGCGTTGGGCGGCGGCACCTGGGCGCGGTACCCGCAGCTGGAGAAACAGGTGACGCTGATCGACGCCGCCGAGGTGGCCGCGGCCGCGCGCGAGGCCGGAGCGCAACTGACGCCCGGTCAGACCCGGCGCAACGTGGTCACGTCCGGGATCGACCTGCCGTCACTGGTCGGCCGCTTCTTCACCGTCGGGAACGTGCTGCTCTTCGGGTCCAAGCGCTGCCCGCCGTGCACCCACCTGGAACGGCTCACCGGCGCCACGCTGGTGAAGGCGCTGGCCAGCCGCGGTGGGGTCAATGCGGCGGTGTACGCCGGCGGCATGATCGCCGAGGGGGCCGCCGTCGCGCTGGTGTCCGATGAGGAGGCGGCCCGCCGCGGCGCCCCGGTGGGCACCGACCGGCCGGTGGCCCGGGTCGTCGCCCTCCCCGACTGACCCGCCTCCCTCCGTGCTTTCTCGGGCTCAGGCACGCGCGCTTTTTCGGGCTCAAGCACGGGGGGACTCAGGCGGGGGCGGCGTCGTCGTCCAGGTAGCGGTCGAGGAACACCTTCTCCTCCGGGGTGAGCCGGCGGGGGCGGTTGATCGCGAAGTCGACCGGGACCAGCAGGGTGCTGCCGGTGACGGCGAGCTGCCCGTGGTCGAACAACTCGTAGTGGCAGGTGAACGCGGCGGCCCGGATGCCGGACACCCAGATCTGCACCTGCAGCGGTTCGGCGTCGTACTCCACCGAACGCTTGTAGGCGATCTCGTGCTTGGCGACGACGATGCCCCGGCGGAGGCCGGTCTTCTCGTCGTGGGTGGGCTGGTCGAAGAACAGGTCGACGCGGGCCGTCTCGAAGTAGCCGAGAAAGGCGACGTTGTTGATGTGCTGGTAGGCGTCCATGTCCGACCAGCGCATCGGGACGGCGACGGTGTGCCTCACGGCGCCCACCCTGCCGCACCGCCGCGGACGGCGCGCACCGGCCCTACCGTGCGGGCGTGGGCGAGCTCTGGGAACCGGGGACGCCGGGACTGCTGGTGCTGCCCTCCGGCCGGGCCGTCCGCGGGCGCGCGGTGGTCCGGCCGCCGCCCGCCGGGCCCGAGCCGGAGTGGGGGCTCTACCTGCTGGCGAGGCCACCGATGGTGCCCTGGGCGAGCCGGTGGGTGCGGTGGCGGGACTTCCGGCTGCCGGCCGACCCGGCCGACCTGCGGGCCGCTCTGCTCGAGGTGCTGGCCCGGGCCGCGGACGACCGCGTGGAGGTCGCCTGCCGGGGCGGCACCGGCCGGACCGGGACGGCACTGGCCTGCCTCGCCGTCCTCGACGGGGTGCCCGCCGCCGACGCCGTCGGGTACGTGCGGCGCGGGTACCGCCCGCGCGCCGTGGAGACCCGCGCACAGCGGCGCTTCGTCGCCCGGTTCCAGTCGCTGTGACGACGGCGGCCGGCCGGAGCGGGTGCTCCGACCGGCCGAAGGCGACGTGCTGGAACGGCCCCCTTGCAGGGTCCCGGTACGAGCTTGCGAGTGCCGGGGGGCAAGGGGGTCCTTGTTCAGTCGCGGCTGAGCTTGCGGTAGGTGGCGCGGTGCGGCCGGGTGGCGTCGATGCCGAGCCGCTCGACCTTGTTCTTCTCGTAGTCGTCGAAGTTGCCCTCGAACCAGAACCACTTCGAGTCGCCCTCGTAGGCCAGGATGTGCGTCGCCACCCGGTCGAGGAACCAGCGGTCGTGGCTGACGACCACGGCGCAGCCGGGGAACTCGAGCAGCGCGCCCTCGAGGCTGGTCAACGTCTCGGTGTCCAGGTCGTTGGTGGGCTCGTCGAGCAGCAGCAGGTTGCCGCCCTGCTTGAGGGTCAGCGCGAGGTTCAGGCGGTTGCGCTCACCGCCGGACAGCACGCCGGCCTTCTTCTGCTGGTCCGGGCCCTTGAACCCGAACGCCGAGACGTAGGCCCGGGACGGCATCTCCACGTTGCCGACCTTGATGTGGTCCAGACCGTCGGAGACGACCTCCCACAGGCTCTTGGCCGGGTCGATGCCGCTGCGGTCCTGCGCGACGTAGGCGACCTTGACGGTCTCGCCGACCTTGATGTCGCCGTCGTCGGGCTTGTCCTCGCCGACCAGCATCTTGAACAGCGTGGTCTTGCCGACGCCGTTGGGGCCGACGACCCCGACGATGCCGTTGCGCGGCAGGGTGAACGACAGATCGTCGATCAGCACCCGCTCACCGAACCCCTTGGTGAGGTCCTTGGTCTCGATGACGACGCTGCCCAGCCGCGGGCCCGGCGGGATCTGGATCTCCTCGAAGTCCAGCTTGCGGAACTTGTCCGCCTCCGCGGCCATCTCCTCGTACCGGGCGAGCCGGGCCTTGCTCTTGGCCTGCCGGGCCTTGGCGCCCGAGCGCACCCACTCCAGCTCGTCCTTGAGCCGCTTGGCGCGCTTGACGTCCTTGGCACCCTCGACCTTCAGCCGGGTCGCCTTGGTCTCCAGGTAGGTGGAGTAGTTGCCCTCGTAGGGGTACGCGCGGCCCCGGTCGAGTTCGAGGATCCACTGGGCGACGTTGTCCAGGAAGTACCGGTCGTGGGTGACGGCGACGACGGTGCCGGCGTACTTCTCCAGGTGCGCCTCCAGCCACGCGACGCTCTCGGCGTCGAGGTGGTTGGTGGGCTCGTCGAGCAGCAGCAGGTCGGGTGCCTCGAGCAGCAGCTTGCACAGCGCGACGCGGCGCCGCTCACCACCGGACAGGACCCTCACGTCGGCGTCACCCGGCGGGCAGCGCAGCGCGTCCATCGCCTGCTCGATACGGGCGTCGAGCTCCCAGCCCTCGCCGTTCTCGATGACCTCCATCAGCTCGCCCTGCTCGGCCAGCAGCGCATCGAAGTCGGCGTCGGGCTCGCCCATGGCGGCACTGACCTCCTCGAAGCGGGTCAGCGCCGCACGGAGGTCCTTGACCGCCTCCTCGACGTTGCCGCGCACGTCGAGGTCCTCGTTGAGTGGCGGCTCCTGCTGGAGCATCCCCACCGTGGCGTCGGGGGCCAGCATCGTCTCGCCGTTGGAAGCGGTCTCCATGCCGGCCATGATCTTGAGGACGGTCGACTTGCCGGCGCCGTTGGGGCCGACGACGCCGATCTTGGCGCCGGGCAGGAACGCCAGGGTGACGTCGTCGAGGATCACCTTGTCGCCGTGCGCTTTGCGTGCACGGACCATGGAGTAGATGTACTGGGCCACTGAGTGGGAGCCTTCCGTCGCTTCGTGAGTTGGGGGGCGGGGCCGGGCGTGCACCGGGGCAGCGGGCCCCGCCCCCTGCGTTCTCACCTCCGATCCTCCCAGCCAGGCGGGCTCACGTCAGCGTCGGCTCCGGAGCCCGCTCGGCGACGAGGTCGTCGGCGGTCGTCGGGTACAACGCCGCGGAGGCCTCCACGTAGTCCGTGGACCGGTCGGAGAGGTCGTCGAACGACTCCTCCCCCGCATCCGGCGGCGCCTCGAGCGCCTCTTCGGCGGCCGGCGCGCCGGCCGCGGGCACGGTGCGGGCCTGCTTGTGGAAGTCGGCGTGGCCGCGGGCCAGGTTCAGCCCGACCGCGACGGCCCGGACCTTGGAGGCGCTGCGCCGGCCGGCCTCGGTTTCCCAGGAGTCGGTGGAGATGAACCCCCGGACGATCACCGGGTCGCCCTTGCTGACGCTGCGCGAGACGTTGCCGCCCAGCTCGCCCCAGCAGGCGACGTCGATCCAGAACGTCGAGCTGTCGACGAAGTCCTTGGCCTCCGGGTCGAACCGGCGGGCGGTGGAGGCCATCCGGAAGTTGGTCACCGAGCCGTTGGACAGCCGGTTGCGGCGGGGGGTGTCCACGACGTTGCCCACGATGGTGATGTCGGTGTCGTTCACGGTGCTCCTCGGGTGCTGGGTAGGGCGCCGGGTCGGCGCGACCGGCGGTGCCGGTGCCGACCACCCTGGGCTCCGCCAGGTCCATCGGGCGGGCCTGGAACGCAGCTGTGGACGACGTCCGCCGCTGTGGATGGCGCCGCACGAAGGGCCGTGGAGCGGGTCACCCTGCGCGGTGTCCAGCCTGTCGTCAGGGATCGGCCACCCCGGACGGAGGAAATCTGGCGACGCTGACGACCGGTGCGGCCACGGCACCGGACTCGTCAGCGGGACCGATGGGATGATGCGTGCCGTGAGCGCCCGTAGCTCAGTGGATAGAGCAGGTGCCTTCTAAGCACTTGGTCGCAGGTTCGATCCCTGCCGGGCGCGCTCTGCCGGGCGCGCTCGGATGAGCCTTCGACGAGCGAAGATGGCGCGCCGCTCTCCTGCTGTCGAGGGAAGTGCCTGCCCCGACCCTGGTGCCATCGAGGCTGGTCCGGACGTCGTGACGGGTCGCTCGTGGGCAGAAGACCTTCGGTCCACAGGCTCGGCAGGATCCCGGGCGAAGAGATCGAACGCACGCGCCCTCCCACTCAACTGGTGTCGGGAGTAAGAAGCCGACTGCCTGCCGTCACCGTGCGGATCAGTGCCTGGTGCCTGTGCTCGACCGCCCATTCGCCGGTCACCGCACCCGCCCCCGCGACGGTCACCGGCGGCGTTGGATCATTGGCCACCGGCGACATCGAGGAGGCGCGCCACCGCCTGCCCGAGTTGAGGCAGGTCGTGGGTGACAGTGCTCGCCACGATGGCGTGCGTGGTGTCGAAGTAGCGGTGGGCCAGCTGGTCGCGCATCCGGGCGATCTCCATCCACGGCAGCCCGGGCTCGGTGTCGACGAGCTCGCGCGGTAGCGCCTTGACCGCCTCGCCGATTTCGATGAGCCGTACGCGCACCGCGTCGAAGATCAGGCCGTCGGAGAGATCTCCCCGGTCGACATGGGCCTCGATCGCATCGAGGGCGGCTTGCACGTCCAGCAACCGTTGGCGCTGGTGCCGGCTCACAGTGCCACGACCTCGGCCTCGACCTGCTCGCGCACCCCGGGCTTGAGCCCGCCGGAGGGCACCACGTCGACGCGAGCCTGCAGCAGGTCCTCGAGGTCGCGACGCAGTCGGCCAAGGGTGAACAGGCCCATGTCGTCAGGCAGGTCCATCAGTAGGTCGACGTCACTGTCTGCGCGCTCGCTCCCCCGCGCGACACTGCCAAAGACCCGCACGTGGCCGGCGCCGTAGGACGCGGCGATGGTCCTGATCCTCGTGCGGTGCCGGCGGACCCGCCGCCCCAGCGGACCCGACAAGGCCGCCGACTGTCCCGGGTCGGCCGCGGCCAAGCTTCCCTCGAGATAGTGGCCGGTGGCAGCGATGAGGCTGAGCAGAACCGGCAACGAGGGCTCGCGGCGCCCCGACTCGTACGCGCTGACGACGCTTTGGGTGATTCCGGCACGGTCCGCCAGCTGGGTCTGCGTCATGCCCGCACGACGACGCGCCTCACGCACCAGACTGCCCGCAGAGTCGATGACCGACACGCCACCACCATAGCGGATCGTCGATACCACGGTGGGCGCCACGATCCAGCTTCACCCGCCGGAGCGCCCGGTACCCAGGAACGATCGCCCTCCCTACACGAGCCCCCAGCCCTGTGACCGAGGCGGCCAGCGGCCTCTTCCTGAGGCCGCTGGCCGCGTTGCGGTCCTGGAACCAGTGACGAGATGACTGCGGGCACTGCGCTCGAACCTGCAGGTCAAGGGTCCCGGGCCAGGTCGATGGGCGCAGCGCACGGGCTCGGGCAGCTGCTGAGCACTTGGTCGCAGGTTCGATCCCTGCCGGGACACTGCCGGGCGCGCTCGGGGTCACAGCTCCCAGTGCACGTGCAGCCGGGGGTCGGGAACGTAGCTGCAGTACGTGCCCGTGCGCACCGTCCGGTGCAGGTGGTCGGCCATCTGCGGGTGGTGCTCGGCGATCCGGGTGACCGCGTACCGCAGCGCCCGGCAGACGCTGGCCCGGGCCCGCTCGGCGGGCGACTGCATCGCCCGCCGGCGGCTCCCCAGCCCGAAGGCCCCCGCCAGTTCCCGGACCAGGTACTCACGGTCGGCCCTGGCGAGCGCCAGCCGCTCGTCGTCACCGCGGGCCACGGCCTCGTCCATGTCCTCGTCGATCTCGGCGAGCCGGCGTTGGTAGGCGGCCCGCGCCTGCGCGTCGAGCACCGGCCCGGCGTCCCCGCCGCCCTCCAGCGGCGCGGCCCCGTGCTCACCGGCCAGCAGGTCGAGCACATGGAACTCGCGATCGGGTGCCGCGAGCAGCCGCGCCAGGTACCGCATGCCCTTCAGGTCCTGGAGCAGGACCACGCGGCCGGCGAAGCCGACCGTGCGGATGTCCCCCTGGAGCCGGAACACGGTGGCTGCGTCGCCCGGAGGCGGCGGCGCGGGTGCGAGCGGCGCTGCCGGCAACCGCGCCCCGATGCGGTCGAGCGCGGCGCGAGCGGCCCGCTCCTCCAGGTCGGCCCGGACATCCCGCCCGAGCGCACGCTGGGCGTCGGCCAGCAGGAGCCGGACGACGGCCACCTCGTACGGGGCGCCGATCTCGCCCCATCCGGCGAGGGCCTCCTCGCCGGCCACGAGGGCCGCACCCGCGTCCCCGCCGGCCAGCGCGACCCGGCCACGTGCCAGTGCGGCGGTGGCGTGCAGCGCGGCGCTGCGGAACGTCCCGGCCGTACCGGTCAGGCGGGCCGCGGCTGTCCGGGCGGTCGGCAGGTCGCCGGCCGCGACCGCGATCTCCACCTGCGCTGCGAGGAGGGGCGCGCACCGCAGCGCGCCGTAGGGCGGCCACTCCTTCGACGGCACCGGGCACGGGTGCTCCAGCGCATCCGCGACGAGCGCGGCCGCGACGGCGACGTCGCCCTGGGCCAGGCGGAGCAGCGCCAGCCCGGGCTGGGGGCTCCACCCGTGCTCGTGCGCCTCCAGGAAGGCCTCCTCGGCACCGGGCAGGTCGCCGAGGCGCAGCCGGATCGTCCCCAGCTCGGTGAGCGGCCAGCCGAACTCGCGGCGCAGCCAGGGGCGGAGCTCCCGGCAGGCGCCGAGCGCCTCCGTCTCGGCTGCGACGCAGGAACCGCGCAACCGGAGGATCTCGGCACGGTGCACCCGGCACCGGCCGTTGATGCCCCCGAACGCGGTGCCGGTGCGCCACCGGTCCATGGCCTGGGTCCACTGCTCGGCCCGGTCGTACTGGGCGAGGCCCTGCATGGCGCAGATGAGCTCGCAGTAGACCATCCCGGCGGAGAGGGCATCGAGCTCGCCGGAGGCCACGCTGAGGGCTGCCTCGTCGAGCAGCGCCAGCCCTTCCTCGACGGCACCATCGAGGATCGTGATCCGGGCGGTGGCGACGTGGCCGAGCGCGGTGGCGACGGCGACGCCCTGGCGGGTGCCGGCCTCGACCGCGCGACGCGCCCAGCTCCGCGCCTGCGCCATGTCCCCGCACATGAACCGTTCGTACGTGTGCGCCATCGCGGCCAGCGCGGAGGTGGGCGACTCCGGCAGGTCGGCCAGGAGCCGGTCGGTGCGGGCCAGCCAGCCCCGCACCGGCGCCATCAGTCCGGTATCCATCATCAGGTACACGGCGATGGTGGCCGCCGCAGCAGCCGCCCCGGCGTCGTCGCCACCGCGCCGGCAGCGCGCGTAGAGCTCCTCCCAGGCGGTGACCGCCTCCTCCAGCTCACCGGCGCCGTAGGCGGCCCGGGCCAGCGTGTCGAGTTCGGCCGGGTCGAGCAGTCGCCGTCCGTGTTCCGCGCGCAGCAGGTGGCGCGCCGTGGCCCAGTCGCCTCTGGCCAGCGCCGCCTCCGGGCCGGGGACGACGTCGTGACCGGGTCCGCTCGCCACCATGCGCACCTCCGCCACCGAGGCGCCCGAGCCTAATGGCCGCCGGCGGCGCGCACGCGAGGCCCGATCTCCCCACCGGGACACGACTTGTTCCGCCTGCAGGGTGACCGGTCGCCGACCGGAGTCCGATCCGACGAAGGGACACCACCATGAACGGCGCGCTGGACGACCTGCCGATCGAACTGCAGGCGGGCGACCTCGTCACCCGCTACACGGAGTGGGGGGACATGGCCGTGCGCTTCGCCCGCGTCCCCGCCGGGACGGACATGGGCCCGGTGCTGGTCGGGCTGCCGGGCGACCGGTGTCCGAGCCCGCACTGGGGGATCGTGCTCTCCGGCGCCGTGCGGGTGACCGGCGCGGACGGCGCCGAGACCGTGACCCGGGCCGGCGATGCCTACTACTGGCCGGCCGGGCACACGGCCGTGATGGACGAGGACACCACTTTCCTCGAGATCGGCCCGGTAGCGGAGATGCGGCAGTTCAGCGAGCACGCCAGGGCCAAGCTCGGCTGACCGGCCCGGGTGGGCCGGAGACGGCGTCCGGCCCACCCGGGCACACTGGCCGGATGGCTCCCCGACGTTGCCCCTGCGGCACCGGCCTGCCCTACGCCGAGTGCTGCGGCCGGCTGCACGACGGCACGGCGCAGGCGGCGACGGCCGAGCAGTTGATGCGCTCGCGCTACAGCGCCTTCGCCGTCGGCGATGCCGGGCACCTGCTCGCCACCTGGCACCCGTCGACCCGCCCGCGGACCCTCGAGCTGGACCCGAACGTGCGCTGGACCGGCCTCGACGTCCTCGGCACGACCGGCGGCACGCTCCTGGCGGCCGAGGGCACCGTCGAGTTCCGCGCGCACCACGTCGTCGACCGGGTGGCCGGCGCCCAGCACGAGAACAGCCGCTTCGTCCGCGAGGAGGGCCGCTGGTACTACCTGGACGGCGTCTCCCTGGCCTGAGGGTGCCGGCTCAGCCCACGATGCCCACGGTCGCCTTCCGCACCGGCTCCGCTCCTCGGTCGCCGGCGCTCCCTGCGATGCTCACCGGAGCGTCAGCCCACGATCCGGTGGCACTCCTCGCAGCGCGGCACGCCCCAGACCATCTGCCAGTCCAGATCGGCGATCGCGGTGACCAGCACCCCGCACGCGGAGTCGGCCAGCCCGTCGACCACCGGCCGCGCCACGGCGTGCGACAACTGCACCGCCCGGTCGAGGTCGCGCCCGTTCCGCAACGGGTCGTGCGCCACCGAGGCCACGTGGGTTCCGGTCACGTACAGGCTCGCCGTCATGGCCAGCATGCTGACCGTCCCAGATGTCCGGCAGGTGAACGAGGTCCGGCGCCGCCGCCGGAAACGGGTGATGCTTGGCTGGAGCGCAGCGGAGCAGCTCCCGTTCCTCGACGGAGAGGACCACCGATGACCCCCGTGGCCACGATCACGTGCGCCTGGCAGTACGCCTACGAGCAGGGCCGCATCCACTACACGGTCAGCGACGGTGAGCACGAGCGCTCCTGCGTCGCGGACCCGGGCACCGAACTGCACGGCTTCCTGCTGCCGCACGTCAAGGAGCCGGTGTGGCCGCCGCAGCAGAGTGCGGCGTCCCAGATGTCGATGGGCCAGTGAGCCGCACGACCGCGAACAGCAGCGGACCCCGCTGACCGGCGGTCAGCGGGGTCCGGGGCCAGCGGACGGGCCGCCGGCGCAGATCAGACCGGCTCGACGCCGAAGGCGGTGGCGAGCTTCTCGATCTTGCGGGCCCGGCCGAGCCGGGGCAGGTCGCTGCCGTCCCGGATGACCTGGCCGCGGGCGTCGAAGTCGGCCAGGAAGTCGCGTGCCCAGGCGACGTCGGACGGCGCCGGGCTGATCACCTCGTTGATCACCGGCAGCTGCTCCATGTCCAGGCACAGCTTTCCGGTCAGCCCCAGCGAGACCGTCAGCGCCGACTGCTCGCGCAGGATCGGGTGGCTGGTGCTCACGGTCGGGCCGTCGATCGGGCCCGGCAGCCCGCCGACCCGGCTGGCGATGACCAGCCGTGAGCGCGGATAGGCCATCGCCAGGTCGTCGGCGCTGGTGCCGGTGTCGCGGCGGTAGTCGCCGCTGCCGAACGCCAGCCGGAAGGCACCGCGGGCCGAGGCGATCCGGACGGCCTCCTCGATGCCCAGCGCCGACTCGACCAGCGCGAGCACCGGGGTGGCGCCACCCAGCCGGTCGAAGGTCTCGGTGACGTGCTCGGCGGCCTCGGTCTTGGCCAGCATCACGCCGGCCAGGCCGGGCAGCCCGGCGAGGGCGGCCACGTCGCCGGTCCAGAACTCCGTCGACCGGTCGTTGATCCGCACCCACGCACGCTTGTCGCCGGACGTCAGGTACTCCACGACGTCGGCGCGGGCGGCGGGTTTGCGCGCCGGGTCCACCGCGTCCTCGATGTCCAGGATGACCTGGTCGGCACGCGAGTCGTGCGCGGTGTCGAACAGCTCGGTGCGGGCGCCGTTCACGAGCAGCCACGAGCGGGCGATTCCGGGGTCTACGTTCCTGCCTCTGTGCACCGGGCCATTGTCTCCCGTTCCTCCGGCGGAAGCGCCCGAGGGTGCCGCCGACACGGGGATGGGTGACCAGGGCCACCCCCGCGACGGATGGCTACTGCGCCCGCTCCCAGCCGATGGCCGGAGCGACGTGCGCGACGATCGTCTCCAGCAGGTGGGCGTTGTAGTCGACGCCCAGCATGTTCGGCACGGTGAGCAGGAGCGTGTCGGCGTTCCGGACGGCGGCGTCCTTGGCCAGCTCCTCGGCCAGCTGGTCGGGCTCACCGACGTAGCTCTTCCCGAACCGGGAACGGGCGCCCTCCAGGTAGCCGACCTGGTCCTCGCCGCTCTTCGCCCCGAAGTACTGCCGGTCCAGGTCACTGGTGATCGGCATGACGCTCCGGCTGATCGACACCCGCGGCTCGCGCTCCCAGCCGGCATCGGCCCAGGCGGCACGGAACCGGTCGATCTGCTCGGCCTGCAGCTCGTCGAAGGGCACGCCGGTGTCCTCGGTGAGCAGGGTGCTGCTCATCAGGTTCATGCCCTGCTCGGCGGCCCAGACCGCCGTCGCGCGGGTGCCCGACCCCCACCAGATCCGGTCGGCCAGCCCTGGCGACTGGGGCTGGATCGGCAACCGCCCGCGTACCCCGCCGGTCATCTTCGGGTCGGCGTCGACGACGGCCGCTCCGCTGATCGCGGCCCGGAACAGCGCGGTGTGCTCCCGCGCCATGGCGCCGTCGTCACTGCCCTCGGCCGGGACGTACCCGAACGCCTGCGCGCCGCGCAGCGCCGTCTCCGGTGATCCCCGGCTGACACCCAGCTGCAGCCGCCCGTCGGCCAGCAGGTCGGCCGCGGCGGCCTCCTCGGCCATGTACAGCGGGTTCTCGTACCGCATGTCGATCACGCCGGTGCCCAGCTCGATGCGCGAGGTCCGGGCGGCCATCGCGGCCAGCAGCGGGAAGGGTGCGGCCAGCTGCCGGGCGAAGTGGTGCACCCGGACGTGCGCGCCGTCGACGCCGAGCTCCTCGGCGGCCACGGCCAGCTCGACGGTCTGCACCAGGGCATCGCGCGCCGTCTGCACCTGCGAGCCGGCGATCGGCTGCCAGTGCCCGAAGGAGAGGAACCCGATCCGTTTCCGCACACCACTCATGCCGTCCTCCAGCGCCGGCGAGGGACGGCGGATTCCCGCGGGACGATCTCCGGCCCGCCGGTGGTTGTGCCCTCGGACACGATCCCGATGACGAGAGGGGCACCCCCATGCGCGCGACCATCGACGGCACGGTCATCGCCGAGGCGACCGAGGACCAGCTGATCAGGATCGAGGGCAACTGGTACTTCCCGCCGGCGGCGGTCACCCCGGGGGCGCTCGGCGAGAGCCCGACCGCCTACACCTGCCCGTGGAAGGGCGCCGCCCAGTACTTCGACGTCGTCACGCCGAACGGGACGACCAGGGACGGCGCCTGGAGCTACCCGCAGCTCAAGCCTTCGGCGGTCGAGCGGGTCGGCGCCGACTTCGCCGGCTACGTCGCCTTCTCCCCGGGCGTCACCGTCGGGGACTGACCGCGCTCGGAGGTGGCGGGCTCCGCACGCCCGCCTCCTCCGGCAGTCAATGACTGCGAGTGACGGCACGAACACGGCGGTGCGGCGCAGGTTCCCCGGTCGGTGGCCCTCGATGGGCCACCCTGTCCCGGTGACGCTCTCCAACCCGCAGACCCCGCCGAGGGCCCCCGGGCCGCTCCGCACGGTCACCGGGAAGCGACTGCGCGCGGCCGACCTGCTGCTGGCCGACCGGGGTCAGGTCTTCCGGGCCCTCTTCCTCTCCGCCCCGATCGGCAAGGCCGTGGTGGACGTCGACGGCCGCATGCTCGTCGTCAACCCCGCGTTCTGCACGCTCACCGGACGCAGCGCCGACGACCTCGTCGGCCGCCATCTCGACCTGCTCAGCCACCCCGACGACGTGCCGCTCGAGGACCTCGCCCTGGAGCCGACCCCCGGTCGGCCGCTGATCGACCCGCAGCTGGAGATCGTCGGCGAGCGGCGTCTGCAGCGCGCCGACGGCGAGACCCTGTGGGTGCACCAGAGCCGCGAGGTCGTCCGTCGGACGACGGGCGAACCGCACTTCGTGCTGCTCTCGCTGGTCGACGTGACCGACCGCCGCCGGGCCGAGGAGGATCTCGTCCTCCGCACCTTCACCGACCCGCTCACCGGGCTGCCCAACCGCCGCGCGCTCACCGAGCGCCTGCAGCACGCGCTGGCGGTCAGCCGCCGCCGCGGCACCACCGTCGGCGTCCTGCACCTCGACCTCGACCGGTTCACCGCGGTCAACGACTCCCTCGGCCACGAGGGCGGCGACCAGCTGCTCTGCCAGGTCGCCGACCGGCTGCGCTGGAGCACCCGGGTCGAGGACATGGCCGTCCGCTTCGGCGCCGACGAGTTCCTCGTGCTGGCCGAGGAGGTCGAGGACGTCGACGCGCTGCGCTCGCTGGCCGACC
The DNA here is from genome assembly GCF_054780755.1 of Modestobacter lapidis. NCBI lineage: Bacteria > Bacillati > Actinomycetota > Actinomycetes > Geodermatophilales > Geodermatophilaceae > Modestobacter > Modestobacter lapidis. The sequence goes on from NZ_BAAGVS010000003.1 coordinate 114,440, forward strand.
GGCTGCTCGGCGTGCTGGACGAGCCCTTCCAGGTGCACGACCGCGAGGTCACCCTGTCCGCCAGCGTCGGGGTGACGCTGGGCTGCGACCTGGCCCCGGAGGCGCTGCTGCGCCAGGCGCACAGCGCGCTGGCGCGGGCCAAGGCCAGCGGCGGCCGCGGCCGCATCGAGGTGCACGACGAGGCCCTCACCGATGGTGACATCGACCAGCTCCAGCTGGAGACCGACCTGCGCCGTGCGGTCGAGGCCAACGAGCTGCGGCTGTTCTACCAACCGATCGTGGCGCTGTCCGACGAGCGCCTGCTGGGCTACGAGGCCCTCATCCGCTGGCAGCACCCGACCCGCGGGCTGCTGCCGCCGGGGGCGTTCCTCTCCGCCGCCGAGGACAACCGGCTCACCTCCCGGCTCGGCGAGTGGGTGCTGTACCGGGCCTGCCGCGACGCCGCCGACTGGGACGACAACCTGCGGGTGCACGTCAACATCTCCGCCCGGCACCTGGCCGAGCCCGGCTTCGCCGACCTGGTCCGCGACGCGCTCGCCGACTCCGGGCTGGCGGCGCACCGGCTGGAGCTGGAGATCACCGAGTCCACGGCCCTCTTCGCCGCGGAGGCGACCCTGCAGTCGGTCGGCGCGGTGACCGAGAGCGGCGTGACGCTGGCGCTGGACGACTTCGGCACCGGCTATTCGGCCATCAGCGCCCTGCACCGGCTGCCGATCCACACGCTGAAGATCGACCGCTCCTTCGTCGCCGACGTCGTCGCCGAGCCGGCGACCGCCGCCCTGGTCCAGGGCCTCCTGCAGCTCGGCGCCGGCATGGGGCTGCAGGTCATCGCCGAGGGCATCGAGGACGGCGACCAGGCACGCTGGCTGCTCGACCACGGCTGCGCGATGGCACAGGGCTACGCCTTCGGCCGCCCGGCACCGCTGCCCGCCCGGGATCTCGGTGTGGTCTCCGCACCCGCGGACCTCACCGCGCCGGGCGAACCGGCCGAGCCGGCGTCGACCCAGCAGCCCGCCGAGGACACCGATGACGGCGGCGCCGACCCGCGCTGACCCGCCCGGCGCGCCCGGTTCCGAGGAACGCACCGGCGGCGGTGTGGTCAGCCGACGGCGGTGACCTCGGCCCGAACGGTCGCGGGCAAGGGGTGCTTGGCGGCCCGGCCGTCCCCCGACGACCGCCCACGCAGCCGGCGCCCGATCCACGGCAGCACGAACCCGCGCACCCAGGCCAGCTCCTGGGCGACCACCTCCCGGGTGGGCAGCGGCGGCGCGGGCTCCAGGGGCTGCCGCCAGTCGGTGCCGTCCCCGGCGACCGGCACGCCGAGCGCCGCGGCCGCGGCCAGCGCCGTCCGGCGGTGCCCCTCGGCGGTCAGGTGGATCCGGTCGCCGGCGTCCCACAGCCGGGCGTCCTGGATCCATGCGGCGCCCCACTGGTCGAGCACCACCGCGCCCTGCCGGGCGGCGATCGACCACAGGTGGGCGTTGAACACCGCGACCCGGCCCCGGGTCCGCCGGATGATCGGGGTCTGCCGCGGGTCGACCCCGGTGGCCAGCAGGACGTCCGCGCCGGCCTCGCGGAAGGACACGACCGCGGCCTCGAGATCGGCGGCCAGCTGGTCGGGGTCGCCGCCGGGCCGCAGCAGGTCGTTGCCGCCGGCGACCAGGCTGACCAGGTCGGGGCGGGCGGTCAGGGCGACCGGCAGCTGCTCGGCGAGCACCTGGGGCAGCAGCCGGCCGCGGACGGCGAGGTTGGCGTACTCGATCGAGCCGTCCGGGGCGGCGGCGGCGAGGTGCCCGGCGAGCCGGTCGGCCCAACCGCGGTATCCGTCGGGCCGGCCGGGGTCGGGGTCGCTGAGCCCCTCGGTGAAGGAGTCCCCCAGCGCGTAGTAGCGCTGCCACGTACGTCGGTCACTTCCCGGTTGCACGTCCCTACTGCACCACGCCGTCCCGTCCGGCGGCAGCGGGGACGGGGCACCGTGGCCGAACCCACACCGCCCGGCTGCACCCCCGAAGGATTCAGTCGCGATAGGCCTCGAGCAGGCGAAGCCAGACCTCGCTGATCGTCGGGTAGGACGGGACGGCGTGCCAGAGCCGGCTGATCGGCACCTCGCCGACGACCGCGATGGTCGCCGAGTGCAGCAGCTCGGCCACCCCCGGGCCGATGAAGGTGACCCCGAGCAGCACCTCCCGCTCGGGATCGACGACCGCGATCGCCGTCCCGGCGTAGTCGTCGGCGACGAGGGACGCCCCGGCGATGTTGCCGAGGTCGTACTGGACGACCCGGTGCGGCAGGCCGGCCTCGGCCGCCTGCGCCGCGGTCAACCCCACCGAGCCGACCTGCGGGTCGGTGAACACGACGCTGGGCGTGGCCCGCCGGTCGGCGGTGGCCACGAACGGTGACCAGTCGGCCAGGTCGACCTCCTCGCCGCGGGCGCGGGCCACGATCGCGGCGCCGGCCTGGCGGGCCTGGTACTTGCCCATGTGGGTGAGCTGCCGGCGACCGTTGACGTCGCCGACGGCGTACAGCCAGCCGTCGGCCACCCCGGGAACCCGCAGCGACTCGTCGACGTCGAGGTACCCGCCCGGCTCGAGGCCGACGGTGTCCAGACCCAGGTCGCCGGTGTCGGCAGCCCGCCCGGTGGCCACCAGCACCTCGTCGCCGCACACCTCTCCCTCGCCGGTACCCACGACGACCTCCGCGCCCTCGCGGCGGGCCGACCGCACCTCGGTGTGCAGCCGGACGTCGACGCCGAGCCCCTGGAGCGAGGCGAGCACCGCCTCCCCGGCCGCGGGTTCCAGGCCGGGCAGCAGCTGCCCGCCGCGCTGCAGCAGGGTCACCGACGAGCCGAGCTGCTGCCAGGCCGTGGCCATCTCGCAGCCCACGTAGCCGCCGCCGATCACGATCAGCCGACCGGGCGCCGCCGGCGCGCTGGTGGCCTCCCGCGAGGTCCACGGACGGACGTCGGCCAGGCCGTCGACCGGCGGCACCGCGGCGCGCGACCCGGTGCAGACGGCGACCGCGTGCCGCGCGGCGAGCGTGATCTCGCTGCCGTCGTCCTGGTCGACGACCACCCGCCTGGGCCCGGCCAGCCGCCCACGGCCGCGGACCAGGCCGATGCCGGTGCTGTCGACCCACTCGACCTGGCCGGTGTCGTCCCAGTCGGAGGTGAAGGCGGTGCGCCTGGCCAGGGTCGCCGCGACGTCCTGCTCGCCGGTGACGGCGGCCGCGGCGCCCCGCACGGCGCGTGCGGCGGCGATCGCCTCGCTGCCGCGCAGCAGCGCCTTGCTCGGCATGCACGCCCAGTACGAGCACTCACCACCGACCAGCGAGGGCTCGACGAGCACCGCACTCAGCCCGCCGCGGACAGCGACGTCGGCGACGTTCTCGCCGGTCGAGCCGGCGCCGAGCACGATTACGTCGTAGGTCTGGTCGGGAGAGGTCACCCGGCCATCCTGTCCGTTGTGGTCGACTGGCCGCCATGCCGGTCGACGCCACCGAGTACACCGCCGCCCTGCGCCACTACGCCGCCGGCGTCGTGCTCATGACGGTCCAGGACGACATCGACGACGTCGGGACAACGGTCACCTCGGTGATGAGCGTCTCGGCCGACCCGCCGCTGATCGCGGTGGGCCTGGCCGCCGAGGGCTATCCGGCCGAGGTGCTGGAGACCGTGGGAACGTGCGCGATCAACGTGCTCACCTCCGGGCAGGCGATCCTGGCCAGCCGGTTCTCCTCCGCCGGGCGGCCCAGCGCCCGGCACCTGCTCGAGTCGGTGCCCTGGCACCGGGCGCCGCACAGCGGGGCCATCGTGCTGGACGGGGCGCTGACCGCGCTGGACTGCCGGCTGGACTCGCTGGTGCCGGCCGGCAGCCACGTGCTGGCGCTGCTGTCGGTGGAGGCGGTGCCGGTGCTGGGCGACGGCGACCCGCTGCTGCGGCTGCGCGGCCGGTGGACCGACGGCGGGGGGCACGTCCTCCGCCGTCCCTGACCCTCCCAGGGGCCGAAGTCGCGATTTCGGCCCCTGGGGAGGGCGGGTCCGGTGCCGCGGGGATAGCGTCGGCCGGGAGATGAGCGAGCCACTCCCCGTCCCCGCCCCGTCCGCCCTCCGCCGCGCCCTGGTGCGCGCCGAGCGCGGGGTGACCCTGGACGCCACCGAGGCCGAGACCCTGCTGCATGCCCGCGGGCTGGGCGAGGGCGAACCACTGGACCGGCTGCTGACCGCCGCCTCCCGGGTGCGCGACGCCGGGCTCGCCTCGGCCGGCCGCCCGGGGGTGGTCACCTACAGCCGCAAGGTGTTCATCCCGCTCACCCACCTGTGCCGCGACCGCTGCCACTACTGCACGTTCGTCACCACCCCCGGCCAGCTGCGCGCAGCAGGCAAGGCCCCGTACCTGTCGCCGGACGAGGTGCTCGACATCGCCCGGGCCGGCGCCGCGCTGGGCTGCAAGGAGGCGCTGTTCACCCTCGGCGACCGCCCGGAGGAGCGCTGGCCGGTCGCCGCGGAGTGGCTGGCGGCGCACGGGTTCGACTCGACGCTGGGCTACCTGCGGGCGATGGCGATCCGGGTGCTCGAGGAGACCGGCCTGCTCCCGCACCTCAATCCCGGCGTGCTGTCCTGGGAGGAGATCCAGCGGCTCAAGCCGGTGGCCGCCTCGATGGGCATGATGCTGGAGACGACGGCGACCCGGCTGTGGTCCGAGCCCGGCGGCCCGCACTTCGGCTCCCCGGACAAGGAGCCCGCCGTCCGGCTACGGGTGTTGGAGGACGCCGGCCGCTCCGCCGTCCCGTTCACCACCGGCGTGCTGCTGGGCATCGGCGAGACCTATGCCGAGCGGGTCGACGCGGTCGCCGAGATCCGCGCCTCGGCGCGGCGGCACCAGCACGTGCAAGAGGTCATCGTGCAGAACTTCCGGGCCAAGCCGCGCACCGCGATGGCCGGCTCGGGAGACCTGGACCTGCAGGAGTACGTGGCCGCGGTCGCGGTCAGCCGGCTGCTGCTGGGGCCGGCGGCCCGGGTGCAGGCGCCGCCCAACCTGAGCGACTCCACCGAGCTGGCGCTGCTGCTGCGGGCCGGGGTCGACGACTGGGGCGGAGTCTCCCCGCTGACGCCCGACCACGTGAACCCGGAGCGCCCGTGGCCGAACATCGACAAGCTCGCCGCGCTGAGCGCCGAGGCCGGGTTCACCCTGCGCGAGCGGCTGGCCGCCCAGCCGTCGTACGTGACGCAGCCGGAGCCGTGGCTGGACCCGCGGGTGCGGCCGCACGTCTTCGCCCTCGCCGGCCCGGACGGGCTGGCGGTCGAGGGCCGGGTGCCGGCGGGCCTGCCGTGGCAGGAGCCGGACGAGGCGTGGGGTGCCGCGGCGACCGGCCGCACCGATCTGCACGTGGAGATCGACACGGTCGGCCGCACCGGCGATCGGCGCAGCGACTTCGACGCCGTCTACGGCGACTGGGCGGAGTTGCGCGAGCAGACCGTCTCCGCCCGTGACGGGCACTCCACCGCGATCGCGGCCGGCGACCCGGCGGTGCACGCGGCCCTGCGGCACGCCGAGACCGACCCGGCCGGGCTGAGCGACGCCGAGTACCTGGCGCTGCTGGGCGCCGACGGCACCGACCTGGACGCGCTGGCCGCACTGGCCGACGACGTCCGCCGGCAGGTCAACGGCGACGACGTCACCTACGTGGTGAACCGGAACATCAACTTCACCAACGTTTGCTACACCGGCTGCCGGTTCTGCGCGTTCGCCCAGCGGCGCACCGACGCCGACGCCTACACGCTGTCGATGCAGCAGGTCGGCGACCGGGTCGACGAGGCGTGGGCCGGCGGGGCGACCGAGATCTGCATGCAGGGCGGCATCCACCCGGACCTGCCCGGCACCGCCTACGTCGACCTGGCGCGCGAGGTGAAGGCCCGCCGCCCCGGCATCCACCTGCACTCGTACTCGCCGATGGAGGTCGTCAACGGCGCCGCCCGCACCGGCCTGTCCTTCCGCGACTTCCTCACCGCGGTGAAGGAGGCCGGCGTCGACTCCCTGCCGGGAACGGCGGCCGAGATCCTCGACGACGACGTCCGCTGGGTGCTCACCAAGGGCAAGCTGCCGACGGCGAGCTGGCTGGAGGTGGTGCGCACCGCGCACTCGGTGGGGCTGCCGACGACCTCGACGATGATGTACGGGCACGTCGACACCCCCGCGCACTGGGTCGCGCACCTGCGCACCCTGGCCGGCCTGCAGGACGAGACCGGCGGCTTCCGGGAGTTCGTGCTGCTGCCGTTCGTGCACCACAACGCGCCGATCTACCTGGCCGGGGTGGCCCGGCCGGGGCCGACCAACCGGGAGAACCGGGCGGTGCACGCGGTGGCCCGGCTGCTGCTGCACGGCCGGATCGACAACATCCAGACCTCGTGGGTGAAGCTCGGCGACGCCGGAACCCAGGCGATGCTGCAGGGGGGCGCCAACGACCTGGGCGGCACGCTGATGGAGGAGACGATCAGCCGGATGGCCGGCTCGGGCAACGGGTCGCTGAAGACCATCGCCGAGCTCGAGGCGATGGCCGCCGGCATCGGCCGGCCGGCCCGGCAGCGGACGACGGAGTACGGCACGCCGTCGGCCGAGCGGCTGGCCACCGCGCGCTCCGACGCCGGCCGCCGGGCCCTGACCCTGCTCTGACCGGAGGCGCGACGTGCACGGCGAGGTGTGGACCCGGGACGCCGCCGACCCGGTCGCGTTCGACTCCCGCCGCGTCGCACCGCCGGTGCAGGTCGACCTGTGGGAGAAAGCGACCGCCCGGTTCCTGGTGCCGATGCGGATCTGCGCGTCGGGCCGCTCGATCGCCGGGGTCATCTCCGCCCGGGATGTCGGCGGGGTCAGCTTCTGCCGGCTGTCCGCCACGCCGCACACGGCGGTCCGCGACGGTGCGCTGGCACCCGGGCCCGGCGCCGGGCACTACAAGGTGGCGATCGGGCTGCACGGGCGCTCGGTGGTCACCCAGCACGGCCGGCGGGTGTCGCTGCGGCCCGGCGACGTCACCGTCTACGACACCTCCGAGGAGTACGGCGTCATCGGGAACGTCCCGTTCGGGCTGCTCGTCGTCCTCGTCCCCCAGGACGCCCTCGACCTGACCCGCGACCGGGTCGCGGCGGTCGCGGCGACCCGACTGGGCGGGGAGCACCTCCACGGTGCACGCACCGGCCTGCTGAGCCTGGCGGCCGGCCGGGGGTCGGCCGACGCCACCGAGCAGGCGCTGGCGGCGATCGGCCGGCTGGTCCGGTCGGTTCCCCCGGCCCGGCTGACCGGCCACCGGGACGGCGACGCCCTGCTCGCCCGGGCCAAGGCGCTCATCGCCGCCCGGCTCGGCGATCCGGGGCTGACCCCCGACCACGTCGCCGCCCTGCTGGGGGTCTCCCGGCGCTCGCTGTACGACCTGCTCGCCGCCGACGTCGGCCCGATCGCCCGGTACGTGCGCACGCTGCGGCTCGAGCGCGCCCGGGACCTGCTGCTCGCCGCTGCCGACCTGACGGTGGCCGACGTGGCGGTCGAGTGCGGGTTCCCCGACCCGGCGCACTTCAGCCGGCTGTTCCGCCGGGAGTACGGCGTCCCCCCGGTGCAGTACCGGCGGGCCGCCGGCACCGGGACCTGACCGCCCCGGCCCGCTGCGGAGGCCGGGGCGGTCGCCGGTCAGTCGCGGGCGAGCACCGACAGCACGGACGGCGCCTCGACCTCGGCCCCCCGCTCTTCCAGGGTGACCACCTCGCCGAGCGCCGACACCCGCTGGGTGGTGAACGGCTCCTGGGGCGTGCGGTCCACGCCGAAGCGGAACACGTCCGGGCGGGCGTAGTGGCCGGCGCCGTCGGCGAAGTACTTGGCGAACGCGATGACGCCGAGGTCGAGGTCGGCGTAGACGATCGCCTCGTCGTCCCGGTGCGGCTCGGACAGCCACTGGCCGTCCGGCCCCATGAAGCCGGTCATGCCGCCGCCGACGGTGGGGGCGTCGGGCCCCTCGGGGACGCCGAGCCGCTCGACGATCTCCTCGCTGATCCGGCCCTGGACCACGATCACGTAGGTCTGAGCGCAGATCGCGTGCGCGGCCGACAGCGTGCGCGAGTAGTGGTCGAAGTTGCCGGCGTTGGGGTCGGCGTGGGTGGCGTTGATCGCCGGCCAGGCCGCGACGTGGATCTGCTCGCCCAGCGCGGAGAGGGCGTACCGGTTGAGGTCCATGCTGTGCTCGAAGCAGATCAGCCCGCCGACCCGGGCGAAACCGGTGTCGACGACGAACACGTCCCGTCCGTCGCCGCGGCCCCACACCGTGCGCTCGGCGTTGGTGGGGTGCAGCTTGCGGTGCCGGGCCACCAGCTCACCGGCCGGGGAGAACCACGCCTGGGTGTTGTAGAGGGTGCCGCCCTCCTTCTCGTCCAGCCCCATGCAGACCCAGGCGCCGGCCTCGCGGGCCGCCTCCCCCAGCGCGCGCGACGCGTCGCTGGGCAGCTCCACGGCGTTGGCGTAGAGCTCGGCGAAGAACGGGGCCGCGTACTTGGTGGTGTGCGACCAGATCCAGTACGGGTAGCCGGGCAGGAACGTCTCGGGGAACGCGATCAGCTTCGCGCCGGCCCGGCCGGCCTCCCGGATGAGGTCGCACGCCTTCGCGACGCCGGCGTCCAGGTCGAGGAACGGTGCCGCAGCGTGAACGGCTGCGACCTTCACGGTGGAGGGGGTGTTCGCCATGCGCGCACGGTAGGGACGCCGGCGTCGCCGCACTTGGACATCCGTGCAGCGCCGCGGGAGCCGCACCGGGTGCGCCAGGTGCTGGTTCCGGCGACCGGCACGGCGATTCCGCGCACACCGTCGGCCGGGCGAGGGCGCCGCCGCCGACGTCGCCGACGGGCCCGCATACTGCCCCGGTGCAGCCCGGAGACCGTCGGTGACCCCCCTCGACCCCAGCGGCCGCCGGTCGGCCGGGCAGGCGGCGGAGGAGGCCTGGCGCCGGCTGCGCCCGGAGCTCGCGGCCGCCGCGGTCGCCGCACTCGGGCCGGCGGAGGCCGATGCGTTCCTCACCCGGGTCGAGGTCGCCGTGGTCGACGTGCACGCACCGCTCACCGTCCTCTACGGCGAGGGCTCCGACGTCGACGCCCTCCTCGACCGGGCGCTGCGCACGGTGCTGGCCGCCGCCGCCGAACGCCCGGCCGAACTGCGGGCGCTCGACCGGCGGCGCGAGATCGACCCGCACTGGTTCCAGCGCGAGCGGATGCAGGGCTACGTCTGCTACGTCGACCGCTTCTGCGGCACCCTCGACCAGCTGCCCGGCCGGCTCGACCACCTCGCCGAGCTCGGCACCACCTACCTGCACCTCATGCCCCTGCTGCGGCCCCGGGACGGTGAGAACGACGGCGGCTACGCCGTCGCCGACTACCGGCAGGTGGATCCGCGACTGGGCACGATGCCCGACCTCGAGGCGGTCGCGGCGGCGCTGCGCGGCCGCGGCATGAGCCTGTGCATCGACCTGGTGCTCAACCACACCGCCGCCGAGCACCCGTGGGCCCGCGGCTGGCTGGCCGGCGACCCGGCCTACGCCGACTTCTACACGGCCTTCCCGGACCGGACGCTGCCCAACGCCTACGAGGCGACCATCCCCGAGGTCTTCCCCGACCGGGCGCCGGGGTCGTTCAGCTGGGTGGCCGACGCCCTCGGGGGCGCCGGCGGCTGGGTGTGGACGACGTTCTGGAGCTACCAGTGGGATCTCGACTACAGCAACCCCGAGGTCACCCTGGCCATGCTCGGTGAGATCACCTGGCTGGCCAACCGGGGCGTCGAGATCTTCCGGATGGACGCCATCCCGTTCATGTGGAAGCGGATGGGCACCCACTGCCAGAACCAGCCCGAGGTGCACGACCTGGTCCAGCTGCTGCACGCGCTGACCCGGATCGCCGCCCCCGCGGTCGTCTTCAAGGCCGAGGCGATCGTCGCGCCGGAGGACCTGGTGCCCTATCTCGGCGCGCACGACCGCGAGCGGCCCGAGTGCGAGCTGGCCTACCACAACCAGTTGATGGTGCTGCTCTGGAGCAGCGTGGCCGCCCAGGACGCCAAGCTGGCGACCGCCGCCCTGCGCCGGATGCGGCCGATCCCCTCCGGCGCGACCTGGGTGACCTACGTGCGCGGCCACGACGACATCGGCTGGGCGGTGAGCGACACCGACGCGGCGTCGATCGGTGCCGACGGCGACGCCCACCGTCGGTTCCTCAACGACTTCTTCTCCGGCCGCTTTCCGCACTCACCCGCCCGGGGCGCGCTGTTCCAGGAGAACCCGTTGACCGGCGACGCCCGGATCTCGGGGACGGCGGCCTCGCTGTGCGGCATCGAGTCGGCGCTGGAGCGCGGGGACGACGCGGCGCTGGAACGGGGCGTCCGGCGGCTGCTGCTGATGTACTCGGTCGTCTTCGCCTTCGGCGGGATCCCGCTGCTCTACATGGGCGACGAGCTCGCGATGCGCAACGACACCGGCTACCTGGCCGACCCGGAACGCGCACCCGACAACCGGTGGATGCACCGCCCCCCGATGGACTGGGAGGCGGCGGCCCGCCGGCACGACCCGGCCACGCTGGAGGGCCGGGTGTTCGCCCGGTTGCGCGAGCTGGGCCAGGTGCGCCGCTCGCTGCCGGCCCTGCGCGGCGGTGCCGAGCCCACCGTTCTGGACGCCGGCAGCGACCGGGTGCTCGTGTGGCGCCGCCGCCACCCGCGCAGCGGCACGTTCGTCGGGCTGGCCAACTTCGCCTCGATGCCCGCGGTCGTCGACGCCGACACGGTCACCGGCTTCGGCACCTACGAGTTCGTGCTCGGTGGCGACGGGCCGCTGGACGTCCGGAACGGCGGCCTCGTCGTTCCCGGGCTCGGCTTCGCCTGGTACGCCGAGCCCTGACGGCGGGCGCCGATGCCTGGTTCCGGGCCGCAGGACTGCGCATTCGCGCACTCCGTCGAGACGGTGGCTGCGGGAACTAGCGTGACGCGGGTGAGTGAGCCCGCGCGCCCGCCGTCCGACCTCGACCAGCTCGCCGAGCGCTACGTCGAGGAGTACGCCGCCTCGCAGCCCGCCGTCGCCACCTTCATCGGCGTCCCCGGGCACGAGGACCGGTGGCCGGACCTGACCACCGCCGGGCACGCGGCCCATGCCGACCTGCTGCGCCGCACGATCGCCGCCGTCGAGCGCATCGAACCGGTCGACCGGCGCGACGCGGTCGCCCGCAGCGCGATGCTCGAACGGCTCGGCGCGGAGCTCGCCCGCCACGACGCCGGCTGGGCGCCGGCGGACCTGAACACCGTCGAGAGCCCGCTGCAGCACTTCCGGACGACGTTCGACCTGATGGCCGCCGACACCGAGGAGGATTGGGAGACCATCGCCCGCCGGCTCGCCGCCGTCCCCGCTGCCCTGGCGGGTTACACGGCCGGGCTGGCCGACGCGGCCGCCGCGGGCCGGATCTCCGCCGCCCGCCAGGTGCGGCTGTGCGCCGGTATCGCCCGTCGCTGGGCCGGCACCGGCGATGACCCGGGCTTCTTCGTGCAGTTCGTCACCGGTGCGCCCGTCCCCGCGGGCGGCTCCCTGGCGCGCGAGCTGTCCGCCGCGGCGCAGGGCGTGGGTGCGGCCCTGCGCACCTTCGCCGACGACATCGAGCGGACGCTCCTCCCCCGGGCGCCGGAGCGGGACGGGGTCGGCCGCGAGCGGTACGCCCTGGAGTCCCGCTTCCACACCGGCGTCGACCTGGACCTGGCGGAGACCTACGCCTGGGGCTGGGAGGAGCTGGCCCGGATCGTCGCGGAGAAGCATGCGGTCGCCGAGCGCATCGCCCCGGGCCGGGGGGTGGCCGGCGCGGAGGCCGTGCTGGACGCCGATCCCGCCCGGCTGGTCCGCGGCCGTGCGGCGCTGCAGGCCTGGCTGCAGGAGACCGCCGACCGCGCCGTCGCCGCCCTGGACGGCGTCCACTTCGACATCCCGGAACCGGTGAAGCAGGTGGAGGGACGGCTGACCCCGACCTCCGGGGAGGGGGTGTACTACACCGGCCCGACCGAGGATTTCAGCCGTCCCGGGCGGATGTGGTGGTCGCTGCCCGAGGGCGTCACCGACATGACCACCTGGCGGGAGACGACGACCGTCTTCCACGAGGGCGTGCCCGGCCACCACCTGCAGGTCGGCCAGGCCGTCCACAACGCCGCAACGCTCAACCGCTGGCAGCGGCTGCTCTGCGAGTGCTCCGCGCACGCCGAGGGCTGGGCGCTGTACTCGGAGCGGCTGATGGACGAACTCGGCTTCCTCGCCGACCCGGGTGACCGGCTGGGCATGCTGGACGCCCAGGAGCTGCGGGCGGCCCGGGTGGTGCTGGACATCGGCGTGCACCTCGACCTGCCCGTCCCGACCGGCCAGGGGCTGGGCGAGCGGTGGACCTACGAGGTGGCGGCCGAGTTCCTCCGCCGGCACGTGTCCATGGACGACGCGATGCGCACCGATGAGCTGCACCGCTACCTCGGCTGGCCCGGGCAGGCGCCGGTCTACAAGGTGGGTGAGCGGGTGTTCCGCACCTGCCGCGAGCAGGCCCGCCGGCGCGCCGGCGCCGGCTTCGACCTCAAGGCCTGGCACCGCGCGGTCCTCGATCTCGGGCCCCTCGGCCTGGGTCCGCTCGCCGCCGAGCTCGCCCGGATGTGAGCGCTCAGGGCGCGCGCCGGGCTCCGCCTCCACGGGCGCGGCCCGGTGGCCCGCCACCGCCGCCACTCGACCACGCCGAGGGATGCCCACCCGACGGCGAACGCCAGGAAGACCCAGCCGCGGAGCCGCTCCCCCACCGACGAGCGGTGGACCGACCTCGGGCGTGCTCACAGCTGCTTCTCATGCGCGCAGAGCGACCAGATGGCGACATTGATCTAGCCGAAGCATTGCTCAGGCATGGGCACATCATGTGGTTGAGCGCGGCGTGTCCCGCCTGGGAAAGCTCATCGCGAGGCGGTAGGGGCGGATGTGACGCACGGGACAGCGCGTAACACCGCTGGCATTTGACCTGACCGGACCACACGCGTGTAATTCCCGGTGTTGTCACAGACGGTGACAGCGCGGCAACCGGACGTAGACGGATGCCACCGAGACGCAGGGGGACGCATCGTGATGGCTGAAGTTGCATGGCTGAGTGAGTACCGGGACGCTGCTGCCGCCACGCCGGCCGGGTACGGCCAGGACGTGCTCGGCATGGCGGGCGTCTTCGACGCCGGCTTCGGTGGTCTGGCCACCGAGGAGCAGAGCTGGCACGAGCGCGCCCTGTGCGCCGAGACCGACCCCGAGGCGTTCTTCCCGGAGAAGGGCGGCTCGACCCGCGAGGCCAAGAAGATCTGCACCGGCTGCGAGGTCCGCGCCGAGTGCCTGGAGTTCGCGCTCGCCAACGACGAGCGCTTCGGCATCTGGGGCGGCCTGTCCGAGCGCGAGCGCCGTCGCCTGCGCCGTCAGGCCAGCTGAAGGACCCTGTCCCCCTCACCCCTCGCAGGCTCGGGGCGAGCCTCTGGACAGGGCCACGGCTGATCGCGACCAGATGACCGCGTCGGTCTCGACCGGGTAGGAAGGTCGCGTGCGAGCGATCTCCTACACCCAGACCGGCGGTCCTGACGTCCTGCAGCTCGTCGACCGCCCGACCCCTGACCCGGGCCCCGGCGAGGTGCGCGTCCGCCTCGCGTTCTCCGGCGTCAACCCCACCGACTGGCGCTCCCGCACCGGCACCGAGCCCGGCCCTGACGGCCAGGTCCCCGGCCAGGACGGCGCCGGCACCATCGAGGCCGTCGGCCAGGGTGTCGACCCGGTTCTCGTCGCTGAGCGCGTGTGGATCTGGGAGGCCGCCTGGCAGCGGCCGCTCGGCACCGCCGCCGAGTACACCGTGGTTCCGGCGCGGCAGACCGTGCTGCTGGGCGCGGACGCCTCCTTCGAACTGGGCGCGGCCCTGGGCATCCCGTTCCTCACCGCGCACCGCTGCCTGACCGTCGGCGAGCTGCTGCCCGACCGGCTCGGTCCCGGCGCCCTCCAGGGGCACACCGTCCTGGTGCACGGTGGCGCGGGCGCGGTCGGCAACGCCGCCGTCCAACTGGCGCGCTGGGCCGACGCCACGGTGATCACCACCGTCAGCAGCCCGGAGAAGGCCCAGCTGGCCGCCGCGGCCGGCGCCGACCACGTTCTCGACTACCGGCGGCAGGACGTCGTCGCGGAGATCCGCAGGATCACCCCGCGCGGTGTCGACGCCATCGTCGAGGTCAACCCGGCGCAGAACGCCGCCATCGACGTCGAGGTCACCGCGCCTCACGCGTCGGTCGCGGTCTACGCGACCAACGGCGGCGACGAGGTGACCATCCCGGTCCGCCCGCAGATGGTCTCCAACGCCCGCTGGCAGTTCGTGCTGGTCTACACCGAGCCGGCGCGGGCCAAGGAGATCGCCGTGGCGGACGTCAACGCCGCGGCCCTGGACGGCGCCGTCCGGGTCGGGCCCGAGGCCGGCCTCCCGCTGCACGTCTTCCCGCTCGAACGGACTGCCGACGCGCACCGGGCCGTCGAGGGTGGCGCCGTCGGAAAGGTGCTCATCGACGTCACCGCCTGATCGGCGGGCGGGAGCGCAGCGGACCTGCGCTCCCGCTCGCCGGTCACATCGGCGGCATGACCTCCGACCGGGCCGCCATCCGGGACGCGACCACATCCGGGAGCCCGGCACGCCACTGCTCCCCCAGGTCGGTGCGTCGCCCGTCCCCGTGCAGCGCGGGCAGCCGCCGCGCGGCCTGGATGCCGAAGGCGGCCTGCCCGAGCTTCCGCCCGACCCCGCGCCGCCGGTGCCCGGCGGCGACGTAGACCTGGTGCACCAGCCCGGTGCCCGGCCACCACCGCAGCGCGGCCACCTGCTGGCTCCCGGTCACCCCGGCGACCGTTGCCGTGTCGGCGTCGAGCACCGTGCCCTCGGCGTACCGGGTGTCGGAGAAGGCCACCAGCGTCGTCGCCGCGTCCCCGGGCTCGGGCAGCTCGACGTACCAGAGCAGCGGCGCCTCCGGCAACGCCACGGCGACCGCGTGCACCCGCCCACCGGCCACGTCGGTCCGGACGGCGACCTGCCAGCCGGACGGCCGCCGCCCCCCGGGCAGGTCCACCACCGTGGACGGCGGGAACTCCATCGACAGGACCAGGACGAACTCGTGCTGGTGCGTCCGGCCCGGCCCGACGGTCACCGGGAGCCGGGCCAGCCACGGGTCCAGCACCGGCTCAGCCGAGGGGCCGGGCACGGCGCCGCGCGGACCAGGCGAACCCGATGACGAGCGCGACGACCAGGGCCACCCCGCCGCCGAGCGCCAGGACCGGCATCGAGCTGCCGACCGTCTCGACCGGCGCCGCCTCGGGTTGCACCGCCACCGGGGGTGCAGTCGGCGCGGACCGGCCGGACGGAGGCGCCGGGGGTGCCACCGGCACCGGGGGTGCCGCCGACACCGGGGGCGGCGTGCTGGTCGGCGCGACCGCCGTCGCGGCGGGCCCGGCGGCGCTGACGCTCCCCCCGCGCGACCGCGGTGCGCTGCTCGGCGTCGCGGCGGCGGGCGGTGCGGCGGCGAGCGGTGCGGCGGCGGGCGGCGCAGCGGCGGGCGCAGGAGTCGGCGCCGGGGTGGGAACCGGAGCGGCAGCAGGGACGGGAGCCGGAGTTGCCGTCGGCTCGGGATCACCGACCAGGCTCGGCGCGACGAGCGGCGGAACCTGCAGCGGGCCGCTGCCGGCGCTCGGCCTGGCCACCGAGAAGGTGACCGGCGGCCCGGCCGGCAGGTCGTCGGCGGTGAGCGGGGTCAGCGTGTACCCGTCGTCCGGCTGGAACCAGCCCTCGAAGGTGACCGTGCCGTCGGCCCCGGTGGTCCTCCGGTCCGTGACGGGCGTGGCCCGGCTCGCCGACGCCAGGCCCGCCGGCGTCGAATCGGCGGCCGCGAGCCGGGCGGGAGCCGGTGTGGCGCGGACGGGCTCGTCGTCCTGCACGGGTCGGTGCGGATAGCCGGGTGCGCCGAGCTCGACGCGGGTGTTGCGCACCGGGCCGCCGCCGGTACCGCGGACGGTGGTGGTCAACTGCTCGCGGTAGTGCGAGGCGTTCGAGAGCGTCAGCGGCGCGACCTCCCCGCAGGGAGAGTCGCACAGCTGGATGGACCCGGCCCCGGGCGCCACCTCCAGGCCGGGCGCCGCCCTGGTCTGCCGCACGGGGTGGGTGCCGGACGGCAGCCCCGGCAGGTCGATCCGGTCCGGCGCCGGCATGCCCAGGAAGAAGGTGCAGACACCTGCCGGCGTGGCCGAACACGTGTACTCCACGCCGTTCGCGGTGAGCGTGAACCGGGTGTCGGACAGGTCGAGGTCACCGGGGGCGGTGCCCTCCGGGGCGGCGACCTCGACGGAGACGGAATACTTGCCGCGCCCGAAGAACGGCTCGATGGGCGGCCCGGCCGGGGCGACGGCGGCCGGGGAGCCGGCCACCTCGGCGGACGCGACCGACGGCGGCACGGACACGAGCGGGCCCGCCGTGCCGGCCGCGTCGTCCAGCACGTCCTGCGGCGCGTCCTCGGGCGGCGGCACGTCATCGACGGCGGCGAGGGCCGCCGGGGCCGCCGCGGTGGTCGCGGCCAGCAGGCCGACGCCCACCAGGGCGCCCCGGGTCAGGAACCACCTGGTCAGGGCGGGGCCACGCGGAGCGGGAGGACAGGGCGCGGGCATCGATCTCTCCAGGGGTCTCCCGCCGACCGTCGTCGGGAGCCGCTGCGCAGCCTGTCCGACCTCCGCGACCGGGCGATCGGCCCGCCCGCGAACGCGCCGAGACGGAACTGAGCCGTTTTCTCCGCCGCACCACCGGCCCCTCGCGCCCCACGACACGCCAGAGCGGCGGAGCGGATCCGTCGGCGTTTCGCCGACGGATCCACTCCGCTCAGCCCACGCCGAGCGAGCGGGCGATCAGCATCCGCTGCACCTCGGACGTGCCCTCACCGATCTCCAGGATCTTGGCATCGCGGTAGAACCGGCCCACCGGGAACTCGTTCATGAAGCCGTAGCCGCCGTGCACCTGCGCGGCGTAGCGGGCGTTCTCCATCGCCATCTCCGAGCTGTACAGCTTGGCGATCGAGGCCTCGCGCTTGAACGGCTCGCCGCGCAGCATCCGCTCCGCGGCCCGGTAGTAGGCAAGCCGCGCGGTGGAGGCCCGCACCTCCATGTCGGCGATCATGAACTGCACCGCCTGGTTGCGGCCGATCGGCTGACCGAAGGCCTCCCGCTGGGCGGCGTACTTCACGCTCTCGTCCACGCAGCCCTGCGCCAGCCCGACGGCCAGCGCCGAGATCGCGATGCGCCCCTCGTCGAGGATGGACAGGAACTGCGCGTAGCCGCGGCCCCGCTCCCCCACCAGGTTCTCCTCGGGCACCCGGACGTCGCTGAAGAAGAGCTCCCGGGTGTCGGAGGCGTTCCAGCCGACCTTGGAGTACCGCTTGCCGACGACGAAGCCCTCGGTGCCCGACGGGACGGCGATCGCCGAGATCTCCTTGCTCCCGTCGGCCTTGGTCCCGGTGACCGCCGTGACGATGACGACCTCAGTCAGCTCGGTGCCCGAGTTGGTGATGAACGCCTTGCTGCCGTTGATCACCCACTGGCCGTCCTCCAGCCGCGCGGTGGTCCGCGTCGCGCCGGCGTCCGAGCCGCCACCGGGCTCGGTGAGCCCGAAGGCGCCCAGTGCCTCTCCCGAGCACAGCCGCGGCAGCCAGTGCTGCTTCTGCTCCTCGGTGCCGAACCGGTAGATCGGCATCGCCCCCAGCGACACCCCGGCCTCCAGGGTGATCGCGACCGATGAGTCGACCCGGGCCAGCTCCTCCAGGGCGACGCAGAGGGTGAAGTAGTTCCCGCCCGAGCCGCCGTACTCCTCCGGGAAGGGCAGCCCGAACAGGCCGAGCTCCCCCATCTGCCGCACGATCGCGGTCGGGAACTCGTCACGCTCGTAGAAGTCGCCGATCTGCGGGGCCACCACCTCCAGGGCGAACTCCCGCACCACCTTCCGCAGCGCTTCCGTCTCCTCGTCGAGCCGGTAGTCGAGCACTCGTCACTCCCCTCGCTCGGGCGCCGGTGGGGTCACCACGGCCACCCGCTCGTCCAGCCGGACCGATCGGCCCGCCGTCACACCGAGCTCGGTGACCGTCCCGGCGAGGGGCGCGGTCAGCACGTGCTCCATCTTCATCGCCTCGACGACCAGCAGCGGGGTCCCCGCCTCCACCTGGTCGCCGATCGACACCTGCACCACCGTGACCGTGCCCGGCATCGGCGCGGTCACCGCGCCGTCGGTCGCCGCCGCACCGGCAGCGCCCGCCAGCCGCTCCTGCTCCCGCAGCGCGGTCACCCGGCCGGCCGCGGCCAGCCAGAGCGCGCCGCCGGAGTGGACGACGGTGTACCGGGTGCGCACGCCGTCCACGGTGACCGCCAGGCCCGGGCCGTCCCGCTCGACGCGGGCCGGTTGCGGGTCGCCGTCCCCGACCCGGACGACGGCGTCGGCCGCCCGGCCGCGGACCCGGACCGTCACCGGCTCCCCGCCGGGGGCCTGCAGCCGCCGCACGGTCCAGGCCGGCTCGCCCAGCCGCCAGCCGTCGGGCACGTCCCAGCGGTCGACGAGCGGCCCGGCGGGCTCGGACTCCAGCAGCTCGGCCAGCGCGGCCGCCGCATACACCGCCGGCGGCGGCGGCTCCACGGCGGTCAGCGTTTCGCCGCGCCGCTCGATCAGCCCGGTGTCCAGCCGGCCGGCGACGACGTCGGGATCGCTGAGCAGCGCCTGCAGGAAGCCGGTGTTGGTGGCCACCCCGAGCACGGCGGTGCCGCCGAGGGCGGCGACCAACCGGGCGCGGGCGGTCTCCCGGTCCGGCCCGGTCGCGATCACCTTGGCCAGCATCGGGTCGTAGTCGGTGCCCACCACGCTGCCCACGGCCAGCGAGCTGTCCACCCGCACGCCGGGCCCGGCCGGCTCGACGAGCCCGAGCACGGTGCCGGCCTGGGGCAGGAACCCGCGGACCGGGTCCTCGGCGTAGATCCGGGCCTCGATGGCGTGCCCGGTGAGGACGACGTCGTCCTGGGCGATCGGCAGCGGTTCCCCGGCGGCGGCCCGCAGCTGGAGCTCGACCAGGTCGAGCCCGGTGACGCACTCGGTGACCGGGTGCTCGACCTGCAGCCGGGTGTTCATCTCCAGGAAGAAGAAGTCTGTGTCGGCGCCCCGCCCACCCGAGTCGGCGTCCACGATGAACTCGACCGTGCCGGCGCCGGTGTAGCCGACGGCCCGGGCCGCGTCGACCGCGGCACGGCCCATCTGGGCCCGGCCCGCGGCGTCCAGCAGCGGTGACGGCGCCTCCTCGACGACCTTCTGGTGCCGCCGCTGCAGGCTGCACTCGCGCTCGCCGAGGTGGACGACGGTGCCGTGCGTGTCACCGAACACCTGCACCTCGATGTGCCGGGAGTTCCCGACGTACCGCTCGACCAGCAGGGTGTCGTCGCCGAAGGAGCCGCGGGCCTCGCGGCGGGCGCCGGCGATCTGCTCGGCCAGCTCGGTCTCGGCCCGCACCACCCGCATGCCCTTGCCGCCGCCCCCGGCGCTCGGCTTGAGCAGCACGGGGAAGCCGACCTCGAGCGCCGCGGCGACCACCGCGGCGTCGTCCATGCCCGGCTCGGTGCGGCCGGGGACCACCGGGACACCGGCGGCCGCGACGGTCCGCTTGGCCCGGATCTTGTCACCCATCGCCTCGATCGCGGCGACCGGCGGGCCGATGAAGACGAGCCCGGCATCGGCGCAGGCACGGGCGAACCCGACGTTCTCCGACAGGAACCCGTAGCCCGGGTGCACGGCCTGCGCACCGGTGCGGACGGCGGCGTCGAGCACCCGCTCGGCCGACAGGTAGCTCTGCGCGGCCGGCGCCGGGCCGAGGCGGACGGCGAGGTCGGCCAGCCGGGTGTGCAGCGCACCGGTGTCGGCGTCGCTGTAGACGGCGACCGAGCGGATACCCATCGCCCGCAATGTGCGGATCACCCGGACGGCGATCTCGCCGCGATTGGCGACCAGGACGGTGGAGAACACGGTCACCACCCCCGACCGACGACACCCGCGTGCCTTTTCGGCCTCAAGCACGCGTGCTTGAGCCCGAAAAAGCGCACCTCGCGGGACGCGGAGGGGTCAGGCTGCCTTGCGGGTGCTCTTCGCCAGCACGAGGTCGGCCTTGTCCAGCTTGACCAGCCGGCGCTTCTTGACCGTGTACCCGGGTGGGAGCTTGCCCTCGGCGAGCGCGCGCAGCGGACACCGGCCGCAGCGCGGCTTGTCCTCGCAGCACTTCTTCTTGGGCATCTTCGCCGACTTCCCCACGCGGTGAGGTTAGCCATACCTTGCCCACCCGTCGAGGGGTTCGGCGTGTCGACGGCTACCGTCTGCACCGACGCCGTCCCGTTGAACCAGGAGCACCCATGGCCGCCGATGCCTTCATCGACCAGCTCAACCTGCAGATCGGCCACGAGTTCGCCGCTCACCAGCAGTACATCGCGATCGCCATCTACTACGACGAGCAGACGATGCAGCAGACCGCGCAGCTCTTCTTCGACCAGGCGGTCGAGGAGCGCAACCACGCGCTGATGATGGTGCGCTACCTGCTGGACGCCGACGCCCGCGTGGAGATCCCCGGCATCGTCGCCCCGGTCTGCCACTTCGAGGACGTCGTCGCCCCGGTCGTGCTCGCCCTCGAGCAGGAGAAGCGGGTCACCAGCCAGATCAACGAGCTGATCGGCATCGCCCGGCGGGAGAACGACTTCGCCTCCGACCAGTTCATGCAGTGGTTCATCAAGGAGCAGATCGAGGAGGTCAGCAAGATGAGCGATCTGCTGGCCGTCGTCCGCCGCTCCTCGCATGACGTCGAGCAGATCGAGGACTACGTGCAGCGCGAGTCGGCCTCCGACGCCGCCGACCCGACCGCCCCCCGCATCGCCGGCGTCTGACCCCACCCTGGGGCCAAAGTCGCGACTTTGGCCCCGCTGGGGGGTGGGGTTACATCCGGAAGACGCCATAGCCGACCTCCTCGAGGGGTGCGTTGGCGCAGGCGGAGAGCGCCAGCCCGAGCACGGTGCGGGTCTGCGCCGGGTCGATGACGCCGTCGTCCCACAGCCGGGCCGTGGCGTGGTACGGGTGCCCCTGGGCCTCGTACTGGGCCCGGATCGGCTCCTTGAACGCCTCCTCGTCGGCGGCCGACCACTCCTCGCCGCGGGCCTCGACCCCCTCCCGACGGACGGTGGCCAGCACGCTGGCCGCCTGCTCCCCGCCCATGACCGAGATCCGGGCGTTGGGCCACGTCCACAGGAACCGGGGCGAGTAGGCCCGCCCGCACATCGAGTAGTTGCCGGCGCCGAACGACCCACCGATGACCACGGTCAGCTTGGGCACCCGGGCACAGGCGACGGCGGTGACCATCTTCGCGCCGTGCTTGGCGATGCCCCCGGCCTCGTAGTCGCGGCCGACCATGAACCCGGAGATGTTCTGCAGGAAGAGCAGCGGGATGCTGCGCCGGTCGCACAGCTCGATGAAGTGCGCGCCCTTGAGCGCCGACTCGCTGAACAGCACGCCGTTGTTGGCGATGATGCCGACCGGGTGGCCGTGCAGCCGGGCGAAGCCGGTGACCAGGGTGGGCCCGTACAGCGGCTTGAACTCGGCGAACCGGCTGCCGTCGACCAGCCGGGCGATCACGTCGCGGACGTCGTAGGGCGTACGCGACTCCGGCGGCACGACCTCGTACACCGACGCCGGGTCGTACCGCGGCTCCTCCACCGGCTCGACGTCCCAGGGGCGGGGGCTGCGCGGCCCGAGCGTGCCGACGATCTGCCGGACGATCTGCAGCGCGTGCGCGTCGTCGTCGGCCAGGTGGTCGGTGACGCCGCTGACCCGGGAGTGCAGGTCGCCGCCACCGAGGTCCTCGGCGCTGACCTCCTCGCCGGTCGCAGCCTTCACCAGCGGCGGGCCGCCCAGGAAGATCGTGCCCTGACCGCGCACGATGACCGCCTCGTCGCTCATCGCCGGCACGTAGGCGCCGCCCGCGGTGCACGACCCGAGGACGGCGGCGATCTGCGGGATCGACGCCTTCGACATCGTCGCCTGGTTGTAGAAGATCCGGCCGAAGTGCTCCCGGTCGGGGAAGACCTCCTCCTGCAGCGGCAGAAAGGCGCCACCCGAGTCGACCAGGTAGATGCAGGGCAGCCGGTTGTGCAGCGCCACCTCCTGGGCGCGCAGGTGCTTCTTCACCGTCATCGGGTAGTAGGTGCCGCCCTTGACGGTGGCGTCGTTGGCGACGACGACGACCTCCCGGCCGGCCACCCGTCCGATGCCGGTGATGATCCCGGCGGCCGGGGCCGCACCGTCGTAGAGCCCGTGCGCGGCCAGCGGCGACAGCTCGAGGAACGGGCTGCCCGGGTCCAGCAGCGCGTCGACCCGGTCACGGGGCAGCAGCTTGCCGCGGGCGACGTGCCGCTCGCGGGCCCGCTCGCCGCCACCGGCGGCCACCAGCCGCAGCTGCTCGGCCAGGTCGGCGGCGAGCGCCGCGTGGGCGGCCGTGTTGCGGGCCGGGGCGCCGGGGTCGGCGGGCGGCGCGCTGGGAAGCACCGGAGCATCCACGGGTCGGAGTCAACCACGATCCCGGCGACCATGTGAACAGCCGTTAACCTCGGGCCGTGACGTCGGAGCCGGACAGTGCGCTGCACGCCGACGCCGACCGCCCGTCCCGGCGGGAGCAGATCCTGCGCGCCGCGGCCCAGCTGTTCGCCGAGCGGGGGTCGCGCGCGGTCGGCGTCGACGACGTGGGTGCGGCCGTCGGGGTCACCGGGCCGGCGATCTACCGGCACTTCGCGAGCAAGGACGCGATGCTGGCCGAGATGCTGGTGCGGATCAGCGAGCGCCTGCTCGCCGGCGGCGCCGCGCAGGTCGCGGCCGCCGGGGACGACGCCGCCGCCCAGCTCCGGGCGCTGATCGCCTTCCAGGTCGACTTCGCCCTCGGCAACCCCGCGCTGATCACCGTCCAGGACCGCGACCTGGGTGCGCTCAGCGACGCCGACGCCCGGCGGGTGCGGCAGTTGCAGCGCCGCTACGTGGAGGAGTGGGTCGCCGTGCTGGCCCGGCTCGACCCGCCGGCGACGACGGCGACCTGCCGGGCTCGGGCGCACGCAGTCTTCGGCCTGATCAACTCCACACCGCACAGCGCCGGGCGGCTGGACCGCCCGGCCATGGCCGACCTGCTGACCCGGATGGCGGAGGCCGCCGCGCGCGCCTGAGCCCGGGGCCGCCGCAGGGCTCAGCGCCGGCGGCGGCCCGGTCGGCGCCCGGCGGGAGCGGCCGCGGCCCAGTGGGCCGGCCGGGACAGCACCGGCGGGATCCCCGTCGCCGTGTCGCCCCGGGCCGCCTCGACCTGCGGCTGGGTGAGGAAGAGGCTGTCGCGGAGATCGGCCCCGCGCAGGTCGGCCCCGCGCAGGTCCGCGCCCAGCAGGTCGGCGCGGCGCAGGTCGGCGCCCCGGAGGTCCGCGCCGATCAGGTAGGCGCCGCGCAGGCTCGCTCCGCGGAGCGCCGCCCCCCGCAGGTCCGCCCCGATCAGGTCCGCCCCCCGGCGGTCGACCCGGGCCTGCGGCAGGTCCGCGCGGACGTGCTCGCTGACCCGCTGCAGCAACACCCCGACCGCCTGCCGGTGCGGCGGGACCTCGAGGGCGGCCAGCTCCGCCGGTCCGAGGTCGGACAGCTGCCGGGTGTTCCGCAGTGCGCCGCGCACGTCGTCGGCCAGGACGGCGGGCACCGGGAGGGTGCACGCCTCGGTGAGGTGCCACAGCAGCTCGTGCAGCTGCCGCATCACCGCGAAGCCGGCGAACATCGCCGTCGCGGTCTCCGGGGCTTCCCGCCAGTCGCGGCCGCCGAAGGTGCCCTGGGTGAGGTGCTGGCCGGCGCCGAAGCAGTCGAAGACGGTGCAGCCGGGGAAGCCGCGCTTCCGCAGCTCGGCGTGCACCCCGCAGCGGCTGTCGCCCTGCAGGTGACGGCACGGCCGGCCGGCGGGCTTGTCGATCGCGAAGTCGGCGGAGGCCACGAACGTCGGGGCCACGCAGCACAGCCCCACGCAGCGGGCGCAGTCCGCCCGCAGCTCCGTCCGCAGCTCCGTCCGGCCGTCCGGCCGGGGGACGCCGGACGGCGCCTCGCTGTCAGTCGACGGGGGCACGGGGAACGGCGGCGGCAGGCAGGGCCAGGGCTGCGTCCGCGAGCGTGTCCAGGGTCGCGGAGCCACCGCGCACCGCCGGGTCGGCCCAGTCGGTCTCGACGATGGTGACGGTCGCGCCGTCGACCGCGCTGCCGTACTCGGCCCCGGAGAGCCGTTCCGGCGCGCCGTCGACGCGCACCCCCTCCCGGAGGAGGTCGCTGACGTTGCCGCTGCCGTCGGTGTCGGCGAGGTCCTGCAGCGCCTGGGCGCTGGCGGCGTTCGGCATGACCACGCGGGACAGCGACACGACCGCCCAGCCGCCCTCGGTCTCCGCCGTCCACAGCGCCCGGGACAGGCCCACGCAGTCGGACCGGGTGAAGTAGTCGGCGACGGCGCCGTAGGCGCGGCCGGCGCAGCTGTCGTCGACCCGTCCGGTCTGCAGGGTGAACCGGAATCCCTCGAGCACCTCGGTGTCACCCGGGGCGGGGGCGGCGGGGGTCGTCGGCGTCGCCGGGTTACCGGTGGTGGCCGCGGCCGGCGTCGTACCGGCGTCGCCCCCGTCGGGGTCGCGGAGGAGCAGGAAGCCGCCGACGCCGAGCAGCACGGCGACCAGCAGGGCGGCGGTCACCAGCAGCGCCAGGGGACGCCGCGGTGCACCGCCCGGCCCGGGGAGCCCGGCGGGGTGAGCCGCGGCGCCAGTGTCGGGACCACCGAACAGGCCGCGCAGCCCACCGGTGTCGTCCGGCGCCGTGCCGGGGCCGGCCACCCGGTCGGGGCGGCCGGGACGCACGTCGACCGTCTCCGGGCCGGGCCCGGTCGGCAACGCCATCGTGTCGCGGCTCGCGGACGGCGCGGCCGCGGGTGACCGGGTCGCCGAACTCCCGGACGGCGTGGTCGCGGGCAGCGCCACGGTCGACCCGGCGGAAGCCTGGGCCGCGGCCGGCAGCGAGCCGGCGACCGCGGTCCGCTCGGCTGCGTCGTCCCGGTCCGCACCGGCCGGCGCGTCGGCCGAGGGGCCGGAACCGGGGGAGGACACGGCGACGGTGGGCACCGCGGCCTGGTCAGCACCCGCCTGGTCGGCACCCGCCTGGTCAGCACCCACCTGGTCGGCGTCCGCTGCGGGCTGGGCGGTCCGCTCCTGCGCCGGCCGGTCGGCCGCGGCCCGCGCGGCCTCGGCGACCTCCGCCGCCTCCTGCGCATGGACCGCGGCGGCGGCCAGCCGGGCCGCGGCGGCGGGATCGACCAGGGGGCCGTCGGCGACGGCCCGGCGGGGCGCTGCGGTCGCGGTCGGGGCGGCCGCCCCGTCGGAGGACCACGGCATGGCCGCGCCGCGGGCGGAGGGCAGCGACATGGGCACGAGCAGTTCGCGGCGCCGCAGCACGTAGGGCGAGTAGGGGAAGCCCTCGACGTTCAGCTCCTCCACCGCGGGGCTGCGGCCGGTCACGCCGAGCGCCTCGATGCCCGAGCGGACGTCGGCCGTCGTCCAGAGCCGGGGGTTGTCCTTGCCGGCGTACCGGCTGGCCCGGGCGATGCCGAGCAGGAGGGAACGCGGGTCCAGCAGGGCGACCTGGTCGCCGTCGCCGAGGTCGCCGTCGGCCGGGACGAGGCCGGTGACGTCGCCGGTGAGCACGGTGAGCCGGGCGATTCGGCCGGGCTCCAGGCCGGCCTTCCGCAGCCGGACGGCGGCGTCCATCCCGGCCCGCATCAACCCCTCCAGCGGGGTCGACCCCCCGCCGGCGAGGCGCAGCACGTCGCCCGGTCCAGCATCGGGGCCGATCGTCCAGGACCCTTCCTCGATGGCGGTGACGACGCCGGACTGGCGCGACACCTCTACGACCCGGACCACGGCGATGCCCTCGGGCACGAAGAGGACGGCGTCGGCCTGGCGGCGCTGCATCGGCCCGTCGACGGCGGGCAGGGAGGCCATCACGCCCCCGCGGACCGAGCCACCGGTGTCCCAGCCGGCCAGCTCCGCGAAGAAGGCCCGTTCGGCCGCCGTCTCCAGAGGTGTCGGCGTGAGGATCAGCACGGGGGCTCCAGGGGACGGGTTCGCGGCGGGGGCACGGGCTGGCGACGTCGGCAGAGCGGCCACCGGGCGGGCCGGGACGGGCTCGCGGGAGTGCGGCCTGGCCGCTGGCGGCCTCCCCGACGTTACGTCATCGGAGCCGACGCTCCAGGGTCACGACGCGGGCGTGCCGCCGACCCGCACCGGCACGTCCGATGCCTCGGCGGGAGCCGCCGGGGACACCTCGGGCACCTGCCAGCGGGCGAACGCCGCGGTGCCGGTGAGCCGGTCGAGCCCGGTCCACAGCACGGCGAGCCCGATGGCGACCAGCGGAATCGCCGCCCACTGCCACGGCGGGAGCACCCACAGCGCGTCCTGCGCCCAGGCGGCGAACCCGACCCCGCCGGTGGCTCCCAGCGCGGCGAGCCAGCCGGGCACCCGGCCGGTGACGGCGAGGTCGACCAGCACGGCGCCGGCCAGCAGCGCCACCGGCAGCACCGAGGGCGGGAAGCCGGTGGCGGTGAGCAGCACCCAGGCGACCGCGCGGTAGCCGAGGTAGAGACCGGCCAGCAGGGTCGCCGTCCAGCGCAGCCCGACGGCCCGGCGGGCCACGACCAGGGTCAGCAGCCCGGCGCAGACCAGCCAGGCGGGGTGCACCCACGCCGGCACCGGCAGCATGAACTGCTCGGGCGACTGCCCCTGGGAGGCGGCGAAGTCGAGCAGCGACGGTTCGGCCGTCGTGCGGCCGGCCCGGTAGTCAGACAGCGCGAGGACGCCGTACTCCTGGTGCTGGTTGGGGAACAGCACGTTCTCCACGAAGAACAGCCACAGGCCCAGCGCGACCAGCTCGCGCACCCGGCCGGGGGCGGCGTACAGCCACCAGCCGCGCAGCGCCCCGGCGAGCATGACGGCGGTGCCCAGGTAGAGCAACGCGTGGCTGGGGCTCCAGCTGGTGATGTCCAGGCCGTTGACCCGGTGGTTGACCAGGTCGATGGGGACGGCGAGCAGGAAGATGCCGGTCCCCCACTGCATGAGCCGCAGCGCGCGCCGGTCGACCCCGTAGCCGCTGTAGCTGGAGAAGGCGACCAGCGCGACGACGAGCACCGTCCCGGCCGAGTTGAGCAGGTGCGGGGGCGCCAGGTCGTCGCGGAGCCACTTGAAGTGCCAGGACACGTCCCAGGAGGAACCCAGCATCTTCAGGCCGAAGGCGACGAGCCAGGCGGTGTAGATCCACTGCAGTTCCTGCTGGGTGGTCGGCCGGCCGGGGCTGCCCGGGGTCATGTAGGCCTGCCACAGCCAGCGGACCAGCGTGACCGGTGAGCGCAGCCCCGCACGCAGCGAGGTGGGTGCCGGGGGGCGGGGAGCGGTGGGCGTGGGGGACGACACGAGCGGCTCCGCTGACGAGGTGCAGGACACCCGACCCTAGCGGCGCGAACACCCCTGATCGCCGTCCGTGACGGATGTCGGGCGCTTCCCGGGCGGCCGGGTGCCCCGCCCGTCCCGCCCGCCCCGCGCGTACCGCGCCCGCCGTGCCCGGCCGGGGGGTGCGGCGTCCGCCGGGAACCGGTGCGTAGGGTCGCGGGACGTGGCGGACAGCGCAGCGAACAACCTGGTCTGGATCGACTGCGAGATGACCGGACTGGACATCACGCGCGACAGGCTCATCGAGGTGGCCGTGGTGGTCACCGACTCCCAGCTCAACCTGCTCGACCCCGGCCTGGACGTGATCATCCACGCCGATGACGAGGACCTGGCCGCGATGGGCGACGTCGTCACCACCATGCACGCCAACTCCGGCCTCACCGAGGCCGTGCGCGCCTCGACGGTGACCCTCGCCGAGGCCGAGCAGCTGGTCCTCGAGTACGTGCGGCGGTTCGTGCCCGAGCGGCGCACCGCACCGCTGTGCGGCAACTCGATCGGCACCGACCGCGGCTTCCTGGCCAGGGACATGCCCGTCCTCGACGATCATCTGCACTACCGGATGATCGACGTCTCCTCGATCAAGGAGCTGGCCCGCCGCTGGTTCCCCCGGGTGTACTTCGCCCAGCCGCCCAAGGGCCTGGCCCACCGGGCCCTGGCCGACATCCTGGAGTCGATCCGGGAGCTCGCCTACTACCGGCAGACGCTGTTCGTGCCCCCGCCGGGGCCGTCCAGCGAGCAGGCCCAGACCGCGTCCGGTGACGTCGTGGCCTCCTTCGCCCCGCTGCTGGAGGCCGGTGCGGCGAACGACGGACCGGCCGCGACCCCGGCCTCGTCGGGGGCCTGACCCCCTCCGGTATCGTTGGCTCGTCCACCGGGCCGGCTCTCGCCAGCCGCCCGGTGTGCATGGTGGGTGTAGCTCAGCTGGTAGAGCGCCAGGTTGTGATCCTGGATGTCGCGGGTTCAAGTCCCGTCACTCACCCCACGTGGAGGCCCCGGTCGGTTCGCTGACCGGGGCCTTCCGTTGTCCGGCTGCCCACGGAGAGGCGTGGAAGGCGGCGGGAGCTGAGTCCTATCCTGAGACCTCCCGGGCCTCGGGATCCCCCGAACTGACGAGGACCCGCTCGGCGAGAGCCTCCTCGAGGCTCTCGATGACCAGGTAGACGATGCCGGCGACGAACGGCGCCACCGCCCAGACGATGAGGTGCGTGAAGGACGCGCTCAGCAGCGATGCGGCACCCAGCGCGCCGAGGACCGAGACGATGTTCATGCTCGTGCCCAGCGCCAACGTCTGGGTCTTGTGCTGAGGCATCGGTCGCCGGAACCCGCTGGAGAGGATCCCCTCCAGGAGGGTGAAGGACATGACCGCGCCGGCCGCGTAGAGGAATACGCGCGGCAGGTCGGGGGTGCCCTGCGTCACCTGGAGGACTCCGAACGTCGCGGAGACGAGGATGGAGAAGCCGAACGTGGTGCTCTCCCGGCCCACCGTGCTCCGCATGCCCCGGACGACGGCACCGGTGCCGCTGTCCGCGTTGTCCCCTGTCGGCACGACGCCTCCTGACCATGTGCAGGCCATCGCACGCCCTCGGTGACGCGCGCACAGCCCTGCCGTGGAGCTGGAGGTAACCCGTCCCGCCGCGTTCATGCCCGGCCGCTGCGACCCGTACGTCGCCGTGGACTGGCGGGGCGGTGGCCTGGAGGCGCGGAGCTCGGCGAGCTGCGCCCCGGTCCGGCCGGATCGGTCCGCGCCTTCGTGTCCGGTGGCCGTCGCCGCACCGGCCTGCCAGTGTGAGGCGGATCACTCGCGCTGCTCCGGGAGATGCTGATGCTGTTGACGCTGAAAGAACGCGAGCGCCTCCTGATCTTCACCGCCGCAGAGGTCGCGCAGCGACGCAAGGATCGTGGCCTGAAGCTCAACCTGCCGGAGGCGACCGCCATCATCACGGCATTCGTCCTCGAGGGCGCCCGGGACGGGCGGACGAAGGCCGACCTGCAGAACGCCGCGCGCAACGTGCTCGGCCGCAGCGACGTGATGGACGGCGTTCCGGAGATGCTGGCGCAGGTGCACGTGGAGGCCACGTTCCCCGACGGCACGAAGCTCGTCACGGTGCCGGAGCCGATCTCGTGAGCCCGCTGGGCAAGCGGCTCAAGGACACCCTCACCAACCAGCTGCAGAAGCCGGCCCCGTCCGGGGCAGCCAGCACCGCGGTGTCCCGGGTGCAGCAGGTCGTTGCGCGCACGCCCGTGCTCGGCAAGCTCGCCGGTCTGCTCGACCTGCCGCCGCCGACCCGGAAGCGGCCGGGCAGCGGCACGCACGTCGTCCTGGGCGGCGGCAGGGGCGGGGCCATCGGCATCACCCACCCCGGTGCCGACTCGTCGGCCAAGCCCGGCACCCCGGGAGAGATCCTCTACGGGGAGGGCCCGGTGCACATCAACGTCGGGCGGGAGCCGATCACGCTGACCGTCGTCAACACCGGGGACCGGCCGGTCATGGTGGGCTCGCACTACCACTTCGCGGAGACCAACCCTGCGCTGCACTTCGACCGGACGGCGGCGTGGGGGCGGCGGCAGAACATCGTGGCCGGTGGCCTGACCCGGTTCGACCCGGGCGCCCCGCAGGAGGTCGAGCTGATCCCGTACGCCGGACGGCGGATCATGGCCGGCTTCCGCGGCGGGAGCGAAGGGCAGCTCGATGGGTGAGATCGAGCACCAGTTGTACGTGTCGATGCTGGGCCCGACGACCGGCGACCGGTTGCGCCTGGCCGACACCAACCTGCTCATCGAGATCGAGCAGGACCACTGCGTCGGCGGCGACGAGACCGTGTTCGGCGGCGGCAAGTCCGGCCGGGAGTCGCAGGGTCAGTCGCACACCCCGCGGTCGGAGGGCACACCGGACCTGGTGGTGACCAACGTGGTCGTCGTCGACTACTGGGGGATCGTGAAGGCCGACGTCGGCATCCGCGACGGGCGGTTCACCGCGATCGGCAAGTCGGGCAACCCCGACATCATGGACGGCGTCGACCCCGGCCTGGTCGTCGGGCCGTCCACCGAGATCATGAACGGCATGGGCATGATCATGACCGCGGGGTGCATCGACACCCACGTGCACATGGTCTCCCCGGACATGTGCCAGGTGGCTCTGGAGGCCGGTACGACGACCCTCGTCGGGGGCGGCTCCGGCCCGACCAGCGGATCGCAGGCCACCCTCGCCACCCCGGGGGCCTGGTGGCTCGAGCGGATGTTCGAGGCGTTCGACCCCTGGCCGGTCAACGTTGCCTTCCTCGGCCGCGGGACCACGGTGTCGGAGGAGTCGCTCCAGGAGCAGCTGCGGGCCGGCGTCGCCGGGTTCAAGTGCCACGAGGACTGGGGCGCCGGTCCCGCGGTGATCGACGCCGCGCTCCGCGTCGCCGACGTCTCGGGCGTGCAGGTCGCCATCCACAGCGACACCCTCAACGAATCCGGGTTCGTCGAGGATCTGATGCGCACCGTGGCGGGGCGGACGTTCCACAGCTACCACACCGAGGGGGCAGGCGGCGGGCACGCCCCGGACATCATCCGCATCGCCGGCGAGCGCAACGTGCTCCCCTCGTCGACGACGCCGACCCGCCCCTTCAGCGTCAACACCGTCGACGAGCAGCTGGACATGGTGCTCGTCGCCCACCACCTCAACCCGCGGGTCCCCGCCGAGCTGCAGTTCGCCGAGAGCCGGGTGCGCGCCAGCACCATCGCGGCCGAGGACATCCTGCAGGACATCGGCGCCATCTCGGGGATGCAGTCCGATGCCCAGGCCATGGGCCGGCTGGGCGAGGTCGTCCAGCGCACCTGGCAGACCGCGCACGTGATGAAGGAGTTGCGCGGCGCCCTGCCCGGCGACGGCCGGGCCGACAACAACCGGGTGCGCCGCTACGTCGCCAAGTACACGATCGTCCCCGCGGTCATCCACGGGCTGGAGCGCGAGGTCGGGTCGATCGAGGCGGGCAAGCTGGCCGACTTCGTGCTCTGGGAGCCGGCCCTCTTCGGGGTCAAGCCCAC
Source organism: Modestobacter lapidis (assembly GCF_054780755.1). Classification (NCBI taxonomy): domain Bacteria; kingdom Bacillati; phylum Actinomycetota; class Actinomycetes; order Geodermatophilales; family Geodermatophilaceae; genus Modestobacter; species Modestobacter lapidis. Next base: position 146,126 of record NZ_BAAGVS010000003.1, read on the forward strand.
CCAGGTCTACAAGGGCGGGATGGCGGCCATGGCCATGCTCGGCGACCCGAGCGCCTCGGTACCGACCCCGCAGCCGGTGCTGCCGCGGCGGGGCTACAACGTGCACACCCGCGCTGCGCAGGCGACCAGCCTGGCCTTCGTCGCACCGGCCGCGCTGGAGGACGGCCTGGCCGACCGGCTCGCGGTGCACCGCCGGCTGGTCCCGATCGAGAACGTCCGCGGCCGCACCAAGGCCGACCTGCCGCTGAACACCGCACTGCCGAACATCGAGGTGAACCCGGACACCTTCGAGGTCCGCATCGACGGGGAGACCGTCGACCACCAGCCACCGACGGTGCTGCCCATGACCCAGCGCTACTTCCTGTTCTGATGGCCGCGGAGACCCTCGCGGCTCTCCTCCTGCTCGCAGACGGCCGGCTGCCGGCCGGTGGGCACGCCCACTCCGGCGGATTGGAGCCGACCGTGGCCGCCGGCGGGGTGCACGACATCGCGTCGCTGGAGGAGTTCCTGCGCGGGCGGGCCACCACCAGTGGCGCCGTGGCGGCCGCGTTCGCCGCCGCCGCCTGCGCGGCCCTGACCGCGGGAGATACCGGCCGGTTCGCCGTCCTGGACGCCGAACTCGACGCCCGCACCCCGTCCCCGGCGCTGCGGGCGACCTCGCGGAAGCTGGGCCGCCAACTCCAGCGGGCGATGCGAGCCATCCGGCCGCACCCGTGCTGGGCCGAGCTGGGCTCCAGACCACACCACCCCGTCGTGCTCGGCGCGGCGGCCGCCGTCTCCGGCCTGTCGCCGTCCGCCGCCGCGCTGGCCGCCGTCCACGACGCCGTCGCCGGGCCGGCCACCGCCGCCGTCCGGCTGCTGGGCCTCGACCCGTTCGCCACCCACGCCGTGCTGGCCCGGCTGGGGCCGCTGCTGGACGACGTCGCCGCCGACGCCACGCGCCGGGCAGCGGGCTCTCCTGCCGACCTGCCGGCCTCGGCTGCTCCCCTGCTCGACCTCGCCGCCGAACGGCACGCCACCTGGGAGGTGCGTCTCTTTGCTTCATGACCAGAACACCCACGATCGGGACCCCGAGACCGACGACCACGAGCACCCGCACCCGCACCCGCACACCGACACCGCCGGCGTCCTGCCCCGCACGCCGGGCCGGGGCCTGCGCATCGGCATCGGCGGCCCGGTCGGCTCCGGCAAGACCGCGCTGGTCGCCGCCCTCTGCCGTGCCCTCGGCAGCGAGGTGAGCCTGGCGGTGGTGACCAACGACATCTACACCACCGAGGACGCCGACTTCCTGCTGCGCAACGGCGTCCTGCCCGAGCAGCGGGTGCGGGCCGTGGAGACCGGCTGCTGCCCGCACACGGCCATCCGCGACGACATCTCGGCCAACCTCGAGGCCCTGGAGGAGCTCGAGGAGAGCCTGCCCGGGGTCGAGCTGCTGTTGGTGGAGAGCGGTGGGGACAACCTGACCGCCACGTTCAGCCGTGGCCTGGTGCACCGGCAGATCTACGTGGTGGACGTGGCCGGGGGTGACAAGGTGCCGCGCAAGGGCGGCCCGGGGGTCACCCGCGCGGACCTGCTCGTGATCAACAAGACCGACCTGGCCGACCGGGTCGGTGCCGACCTGTCCGTCATGGACCGCGACGCCAGGGCCCAGCGCGGGCAGCTGCCGACGATCTTCCTGTCCCTCACCGAGGACCCTGGCGCCGCACCGGTCGCCGCCTGGGTGCGATCCTGCCTGTCGACCATGGACTGATGCGCGCCCGCGCAACCCTGGCCACGGCACTGGCCGCCGACGGGCGCACCCGGGTCGCCACGTTGCACTCGCAGGCACCGCTGACCCTCCGGCTCACCCACCCCAAGGGCCCCGAGCCCTGGACCGGCCACGATGCCGGGGCGGCACGAGTGTGCGTGGCCGCGAGCGCCGCGGGGCCCATCGGCGGCGACGACTACGACCTCACCGTCGACGTCGGGGCGGGCAGCACGCTGGTGCTGCGCGACATCTCGGCGACCCTGCTGCTCCCCGGGCCGCACGGCGAGCTGTCCCGCCTGCGCACCACGGTGCAGGTGGGCGCCGGCGCCACCCTGGTCTGGCTGCCCGAGCCGGTCATCGCCGCCCACGGCTGCCGCCACCGCAGCGACATCCGCGTCGAGCTCGGCACCGGCGCCCGCCTGATCCTGTCCGAGCAGCTGCTCCTGGGCCGGCACGGCGAGCAACCCGGCAGCGTCGTCCAGCACCTCCGCGTCCGCCTGGCGGGCCGGCCACTGCTGAACCAGCAGCTGGCCGTGGGCCCCGGCGCGGCGGGCTGGGACGGCTCTGCGGTGATCGGGGACCGGCGGGCCATCGGCTCGCTCGTCGTCGTCGACCCCGGCTGGACCGAGCACCCGCCCGAGCCCGCCCTCCTCGGCGACGCCGCCGTGCTGCCCCTGGCCGGGCCCGCCGTCCTCGTATCGGCCCTCGCCCCGGACGCGCTCACGCTGCGGCGCTGCCTCGACACCGCGCTGGCCCGCCTCGCCGGAACCCACGGGCACCGGCAGCCGGCCGCACGCTGAGCCGGCGCACGCCGGACCAGGTCGTCACGCGGTGGCGGCCAGCCGGCCGGGCGTGGTGACGTCGACCGTCAGCACGCTGGGCAGCCGGTCCAGCCGGAGGGTCACGAGCTCCAGCTGGTGCGCCGAGGCGGTCAGATGAACGGTGATCGTCCACCGCCCCTGGTTGGCCTCCTCGGCTTCCAGGCGGGTGAAGGCGTGGTTGCGCCCGCTCAACACGGTGAGGACGCGCTGCAGTCCGAGGGTGTCGGTGACGCCGACGCGCACCTTGGCAGCGGTGGGAACGAGATCGTGGTGGGTGGCCATGGGTGCCTCCGGGCCGTGTGCCCTGGTCAGCGGGAGAAGGACCTCGACCGATGTGCTCCCGGACCCACCGGCGCGAGGGTCAGTCGCCGGCGAGCCCGCACAGAATTCCGAATCCAGCCACGTCGGCAACGGTACCCCGGTCAGCCACGATCGCTCCGCCCCGGCTCCCGTAGTCTGCGCAACCACCGGGTCACCCGGTCCCTGCCTCTCGGTCAGCCCCGCCGAGCGCGCCCCCAGACGTCTCGCGCCGCTCGACCATTCGGAGGCACCCCATCCTCATTGACGAGTTCGCCACCGCGCTCGCCGCGACGGAGCTCGAGCTGCCGGGCAGCGAACTGCTGCCGGAGCGGCTGGCCCGGGCGGCCGCGCAGGTGCTCCCGGTCGACGGCGCGGGCCTGTCCCTGGCGTTCGCCCCCGACCGGCGACTCCCGTTGGGAGCCAGTGACGACACCGCCGCGCTCGCCGAGCGGCTGCAGTTCACCGTCGGCGAGGGGCCGTGCCAGGCCGCGCACGCCACGGGTGAGCGGGTGGTCGCCGGGGAAGCCGAGATCGGATCCCGGTGGCCGGCCTTCGCCGAGCTCCTGACGACGCGCACACCCTTCCGCGCCGTGCTCTCCGTGCCCCTGGCCGACGAGCTCCGCGGCATCGGCGCACTCGACGTGTTCCTGGCCCCGCCGCGGGACGTCCGCGACGTCCGGCTCCCCGATGTGCTCGCCGTCGCCACGGCGATCGCGGCGACCCTCTCCAACCCGACCACAGCACCGCACCGCGAGGAGGGCCCGGCCTGGCTGGATGCCCCCGCTGCCGATCGACGGGCCCTGGTCTGGCAGGCCATCGGCTACGTGAACGCCGGTCTGGAGGTGTCCAGCACCGACGCCCTGGCGCTGCTGCGCGGCCACGCCTGGGCCCAGGGCCGGGACCTGGACGACGTGGCGCGGGCGGTGCTCGAGCAGCAGTTGCCCCTGCAGAACCTGGCGCTGGACGCGGGCACCTCCTTCTGAGGTGCCGCGGGCCGGTCAGCGGCCGCTGCGGCTCGTGCCCACCTCACCGGTGAGCACGACGCGCTCGGCGATCACCCGCACCTTGACGTTCGACTCCATCGACAGGGTCGCCATCATCTGGAAGGCGCGGTCCGCGGAGAGCTTGTAGCGCTCCATCAGGATGCCCTTGGCCTGGTCGATGACCGCCCGTGACTCCAGCGCCGTCTGCAGGTGCTGACCACGCCGCACGGCCTCCTGGTAGGCCTGCATGTTGGCGACCGCGACCGCCGCGTAGCCGGCGAACCGGCTGCCCCGTTCCCGCTCGTCGGCCCCGAAGGCGGCCGGCCGGCGGGCGTAGATGTTCAGCGCCCCGCGCAGCGTGTCGTCCAGCGGCAGGGGAACCGACAGCGAACTCAGGCAGCCGTGCCGCGCTGCCTCCATCAGGTACTCCCGCCAGCGGAGGTCGGTCCGGGTGTCGTCGATCGCCACGATCTCGCGGCTGGTGGCGGCGGTCAGGCAGGGCCCGTCACCGTGGCTGTACTGCCGCTCGTCCAGGTCGACGGCCAGCTGCCCGGCGAAGACGGGGGTCTCCGGCCGGTCACCGGCCAGGACGCTCACCGACGCCGCGATGTCCCCGGGCATGACCTCGGTGATGAGCTGGCAGACGAGCTGGAGGACGGACTCCATCGTCTGCTCGGCGAGCGTGATCTGGCCCAGCTGCTCGAACGCGCCGGGCGCGTCCCTGGGGTTGGGTCCGTCCTGGGCGGGCATGGGGACACTCCGGTCTGCATGCCCGAGCGCGAGGTCCCCGGCGGCTGCATGGTCAGGAAGGCCCCGGGGATCGGAGCCTCCGACCGTGCACGCCGCGTCCTGACGTGAAGGTCGACGCCCAGCGGGCGCCCGGCCAACCTACCCGCCGGCCCGGCGGCGCAGACCCCGCCGTCACCGACGGGTCGCAGGGCGGCCGGAATGATCAGGACAGGGCGCTGCCGGCCCTCCACTCGTCCCAGGGGATCGCCCAGCCGTAGATGTCCCCGTCGGCCGGTGACAGGGTCGGGCCGATGGAGTTCACGACCTCCACCACGTCGCCGGGCTGGGAGAAGCCGAAGAACCAGGCCGCCCGCTCGGTCGACAGGTTGATGCAGCCGTGCGACACGTTCGCCGAGCCCTGCTGCGCCACCGACCACGGCGCCGCGTGCACGAACTCGCCGTTGTTGGAGATCCGGACCGCGTACTCGACGTCGGTGCGGTAGCCGCCCGGGGCGTCGACGGCCAGGCCGAAGGTACTGGAGTCCATGGTGATGTAGCGGTGGGACTCCAGGACGACGTGTGGCCCGTTGCGCGTGGGGTTCTCCCCGCTGCCGGCGCTCATCGGATAGGTCTGCACCACCGTGTCGCCGTCGCGCACGGTGAGGGTGTGCGCCGCGGCGTCGACCACCGAGACGTGCCGGTCGCCCACGTGGAAGGAGACCGTCCGGTCCTTCTCCCCCCAGGTGCCCTCGCCGAAGTCGACGCCGTAGAGGTCGGCCTCCAGGGTGACGTCGATCTGCGCCGGCCAGTACTGCGAGGGCCGGAAGTGCACCTCGCTGTCGCTGATCCAGTTCCAGGCGCCATCGGTCGGGGCGCTGCTGATCACCGTGAGATTCCTCTCCACGGCTGCCTTGTCGGCCACCGGGTCGTCGAAGAACACCCGGATCGGCATGCCCACGCCCACCGTCGTCCCGTCCAGCGGCCCGATCGAGGGAGTGGACAGCGTCGCCGGGGTGACCGTGCTGAACGTGCTGGTCGCGGTGACCTCGGCGTCGTCGGCGTTGGCCGCCGCCGCGGTCAGCGTGTAACTCGTGCCGTACGCGAGCGGGGATTCCGGCGTCCAGAGCTGGGTGTCGGCGTCATCCGGCGACGGGGCGACGCTGCCCGGAACCGGAGCCCCCGTCCCGTCGGCGACGGTGACCTTCCCGAGCTCACCCCCGCTGACGGCGACCTCGACCGGGGTGGCCGGCGAGAGGCCGGTGCTGCCGTCGGCCGGGGCCAGCTCCAGCTCGGCGGGCGCGGCAGCAGCGGGAACGTCCGCGTCGTCGCCCTCCGGCGCGGCGGCGGACGACGGGCCCGTGCATCCGGCGACGAGCGCGAGCGCTCCGGCGACGAGCACCGCGGCGACCCGCCTCGACTGCCGGAATCCCGTCTGCTGCTGTCCCACCCGGTCCTGCTCCCTTCGTCCCGGCGGGCACCGTGCCGGGTATCCGGCGCGACGCCCGCGTCTGATCTCCCAGTGTGCACGCCGGAACCGACAGGACCGGCTGACCGACGCGGGCACGCCCCTCCCCCGGCCCGGTCCCCGGGGTGCGCCGTGTACAGTTCTCCAGCGTCGCCGACTGCACCGTGCGACACGCGCCATTAGCTCAATTGGCAGAGCAGCTGACTCTTAATCAGCGGGTTCGGGGTTCGAGTCCCTGATGGCGCACCACGTTCGATCAGCGGCTTCTCCCCCGGGAGGAGCCGCTTCGTCGTTACCGGACGTTCCTGTTCCCCGGGCGGTACCGCCGGTCAGTAGGTTCTCCGGATGACCGTGGACCAGGACGACAGCGGGGCCGGGACCACCCCACATCTCGGCGACGCGATGAGCCGGGTGGCCCGAGAGCTCCAGGAGGAGCACGGCGACGTCGAGGGCACGCTGCAGGCGATCACCGCGTCGGCCGTCCGGACCGTTCCGCACGCGGAGGAGTGCGGGGTCAACTACGTGATCGGCCGCACCAGGATCGAGCCGCGGGCGTGGACCAGCGACCTGCCCAAGGGCGTCGACTCCCTGCAGCAGGAACTCGGGCAGGGCCCGTGCATCGACGCGGTCCGGGAGCAGCAGGTCGTGCGGGTCGACGACGTCCGCACGGACGAGCGGTGGCCGGAGTTCGCCCGGCGGGCCGCCGCGCTGGGCGTCGGCAGCATGCTGTGCTTCCAGCTCTTCGTCGACGGTGACCGGCTCGGCGCGCTGAACCTGTACGCGCGCCGGGCGCGGGCCTTCGACGAGGACACCGAGGAGATCGGGCTGGTCTTCGCCAGCCACGCCGCGGTGGCGCTGGCCGGTGCCGTGCACGAGGAGCACCTGCGCACCGGCATGGGCAACCGCGACGTCATCGGACAGGCGAAGGGCATCCTCATGGAGCGGCACCGGATCACGGCCGACCAGGCGTTCGCCGTCCTCGCCCGGGTCTCCCAGGAGCTGAACCGCCGGCTCGTCGACATCGCCGTCGAGCTCGCCGACACCGGCTCCGTGCCCGGCGGCTCCCGCCGCCGGGACTGACCCCGCCGCCGACCGCCGGGGCAGGTCAGGGGATGGCGTCCCGCTGCTGGGGGTCGACGGGCGGCGGGGCGAGCACCGAGTCGGTGAAGTGCGTGCGCTGGTCGGTGAACGCGCCGAAGGTCGGCAGCGCGACGACGCCGGCGGCGGCGACCACCGTCGCCAGGGAGGCAGCCACCTTCCGGCCGGTGTCCCCCGCCCGTCGGCGCCGTCCGGGTCGCTCGCGGGGGGTCGTCACCCCGGCATCCTGCACGGCGCCGACTCCGTTCCGTGAGCATCGGGCCGGGCGTCCCCCGGACCGGGGACAGCCGTTCCCCCGGACGGGCGCGCCGGGCCCCGAGCGCCCCGAGCGCCCCGGGCTGCCCGGCCGTCGACGCCGGACCGTGACAGTCGGTACCCTCCCCGTCGATTGCGCGTCACACAGCCGGCGCGCACGGGGCCCGCCCCGTCTCCGGTCTCCAGCAGCGTGGACCTCGCACCCCGTGCCGGGCATGGCCGCCCGGCACCCGCCGTTCCTGGAGTACGACCCGTGATCTTCCCTGCCGACGAGCGACCCGCCGTCGCCCCCCTCCAGCTGGCGCTGGCCGAGCTCAGCGGGCTCTCCTTCGCCGAGCACTCGATGGAGTCCGTGCTGCGCGAGGTGACCGTCCTGACCACCCGCCTCCTCCCGGCCGCCCTGGCCACCTCGGTGACCGTGCTCTCCGACGGCCGGCCGACGACCGTGGCCGCCACCGAGGAGCTCGCCCTGGACCTGGACCTGGTGCAGTACCGCCTGGGCACCGGCCCGTGCCTGCAGGCCGCCGGCAGCGGTGACCTGGTCGAGGTGGTGGACCTGCGCGCCGAGCGGCGCTGGGCCGGATTCCCCGAGCAGGCCGCCGGGCGCGGCTGCCACGGCATGGTGTCGATCCCCTTCCCGCCGGCGCCGGTGGCCGGCGGGCTGAATGTGTACGTGGGGTCGCCGCAGGTGTGGGACGAGGAGACGCGGGGGCTGGCGACCCGGTTCCTGACGCAGGCCACCGTCCCGGTGGTGAACCGGTACCTCTACGAGAGCGCGGTCGCGCGGGCCCGGCACCTGGAGACCGCGATGGCCTCCCGGGCAGCCATCGAGCAGGCCAAGGGCATCCTGATGGAACGGCTCAAGCTCTCGTCCGAGCGGGCCTTCGAGACGCTGGCCCGGGCGTCGATGGCGGCGAACACGAAGCTGCGCGACGTCGCCGACCACGTCGTCGCCACCGGGGAGTTCCCGCCGGAGATCGGGCAGGATCGCCGGTCATGACGGTGCAACGATCCGATTCGGGGCTGATCGCCGAGACCCGCGGCCACGTCCGGCTGCTCACCCTCGACCGGCCCGAGCGCCGCAACGCGCTGTCCTCGGCGCTGCAGGCCGACCTCGTCGAGGAGCTGCTGACCTGCTCGACCGATCCCGGGGTGCGCGCGATCGTGCTGACGGGCAACGGTCCGGCCTTCTGCGCCGGCTTCGACCTCAAGGAGATCCGCGCGGCCGACGAGCGGGGCGAGCCGTTCCGCCCGCCGATGAACCGTCCCGGCCGCAACCTGTTCGAGGTGCTCACCGAGACCTACGTGCCGGTGGTCGCCGCCCTCACCGGGCACGCGGTCGCCGGTGGCTTCGAGCTCGCGCTGGCCTGCGACCTGCGGATCGCCGCTCCCGGCATCAAGCTCGGCCTGCCGGAGGCGGCGATCGGCATGGGCGCCAACTTCGGCTCGGTCGTGCTGCCCAGGCGGCTGCCGATGGGCATCGCCCTGGAGATGCTGCTCACCGGCGAGTACGTCACCAGCGAGGACGCCGAGCGCTGGGGGCTGGTCAACCGGGTGGTGCCCGCCGCCGAGGTGCTGCCTGCCGCGCTCGCCCTGGCCGGGAGGATCGCCGCGAACGCACCGCTGTCGGTGCGCCGGATGAAGGAGACCGCGGTCAAGGGCGTGGACCTGCCGCTGGCCGCCGCACTGCGGCTGGACGTCGGGCCCAACCCGTACCTGAGCGAGGACCGCCGCGAGGGCATCGCCTCGTACCTGGAGAAGCGTCCACCGCGCTGGACCGGCCGGTGACGGCGGGCACGGCGGCCGGCGGGCACAGTGGAGGGGTGGACGCAACCCCCGAGACCCCCGCCGACCTCGGCGCCCGCCGCGCACGGCAGTACCTGCACCTGCTCGAGACCGACCGCACCGACGAGGCCGAGAAGCTGCTCCAGAACCTCACCGACGCCCGTGAGCTGGTGTTCGTCGGCGCCGGGTTCACCCTGCTCGCCCGCCGGATCGGCCGCCCGCTGCCCACGGCGATGCGCGCCCAGGCCAGCTCCCGGCAGGTGCGGCTCGGCCAGCTGCGCGACGCCAATCGCCGCGACGTCGACGGGCTGCGCAGCTGGCTGCGCGCGGCGGCCGAGGAGGTCCTGCTGGTGGCGGGCCTGGCCGAACCCGACGCCACCGCCCGGCACCGACTGCTCGACCTGACCCTGGCCGGCTGACGGCGCGTCCGCCCCGGGATGCGGGGCAGCTGGGCGGGCCGGGAGCGGCGGTCAGCCGGCCGCGCGGAGCGCCCGCGGCAGCGTGACCGCCAGCGGCAGGACCGACGCCAGCGCGACGGCGACGAACACGTAGCTCAGCGGCAGCCCGACCTGCGCGGCGACCGCGCCGACCAGAACGGCGCCGACGGCCGTTCCGCTGTCGTAGCAGGCGTTCCAGACCGCGCTCACCGTCGTCGTCCGGCCGGCCCCGGCGCGGGCCAGGGCGATCACCAGGGTCAGGTTCTGCACGGCGCCGTAGGCGACGCCGAGCAGCAGGGCACCGGTCAGCACGACCGCCGCACCCCAGGCTGCCCCGACGCCCAGCCCGAGCGCCACTCCGGCCATGCCCACCGCGCCGCTGGCCAGCGAGGCGGGGAACAGCACGCGGGCGCCCACCCGGTCGACCAGCACCCCGGCCTGCCACCGGCAGGCCGCGCTGCTGAGACCGAAGAGGAGCAGCGCGACCGCGGCCAGCGAGCCGTCCGGACGCTCGATCGGCAGGAAGGTCATCAGTCCCCCGCCGGCCAGGGTGACCACCAGCAGCACCAGCGACGGCGCCGCGGCGGCCCACACCGCCGCCCGGGAGCTTCCCGTCCCGGCGGCCTCGTCGTCCGGCACCACCGCCCGCACCAGGCCCGGCACGAACGGCACGGCCAGCACCGCGGAGGCCGCCAGCACGGCCACCCAGGGAAAGTGACCGGCCAGGGTGAGCGCCGTCCCGCCGGGCACCGCCGCCAGCGAGGGGATGGCCGCCGCGAGCCCGAAGATGCCGATGGACTCCCCGCGCCGCTCGCGCGGCACCGCCTGCGCGGCGATGGTCGAGCCCAGCACCGTGATGACGGCGAAGCCGGTGCCGCGGACGGCGGAGACCGCGAGCAGCCAGCGGACGTCGTCCCCGAGCAGGTAGAGCGGCGCCGGGGCACCCAGCGAGACCAGGCCGCCGACCAGCACCGGCCCGAGCCCCCACCGGCGCACCAGCGCCGGCACCGTCCCCTGCACGAGCACGGTGACCACCAGGAATACCGTGGTGACCGAGCCCGCCGCCGTCAGACCGGCGCCCTGGGCCGCCGCGTGGGCGGGCAGCGCGGACAGCAGCAGCGCGTAGCTGGAGATGCCCAGCAGGGTGACCACGAACAGCGACCGCACCACCGGCAACCGCCACAGCGAGCCGGTCGTCGTCCCCGTCGCCACCTGTACCCCGGCTCCCGTTGCCCTCGCCGTACCGCTCCCGGCCGCCGTTCCCTACGGTCAGCGCATGGAATCAGCGCCCAGCATCCCGGCGACCACGTCGATCATCGTCATGGGGGTGTCCGGATCGGGGAAGACGAGCGTCGCCGTCGAACTCGCACGCCTGCTCGGCTGGAACTACATCGAGGGCGACGACCTGCACCCGGAGGCGAACGTCGCCAAGATGGCCGCCGGCACCCCGCTGGACGACGACGACCGCTGGCCCTGGCTGCGGAAGATCGCGGCGGTGATCGGTGAGCACGAACGCGCCGGCACGTCGTTCCTGGTGACCTGCTCGGCGCTCAAGCGCAGCTACCGCGACGTGCTGCGCGACGGGCACCCCTCGGTCTGGTTCGCCCACGTGAACCCCTCGGAGGCGGTGCTCACCGACCGGTTGGCGAAGCGGACCGGCCACTACATGCCCCCCTCGCTGCTGGGCAGCCAGCTCGCCACGCTGGAGCCGCTGGCCGCCGACGAGCCCGGTGCCGCCGTTCCCGGCGAGGCGTCGGTCGAGCAGACCGTGACCGAGCTGCTCGCCGCCCTCCAGGCCGGGGGCGCGGCGACGGGCTAGTCGGCCAGGTCTGCCCGCGGCGAGGGATCAGACGAGGAGCGCGGTCCCGCAGTCGGTGCAGAACCGGGCGTCCCGGGCGCTGCCCGCGTGCGAGCAGGGCGCCGGCCGGCGGGAGCCGCGCCTGCCCAGCAGGAACGCGCCTCCGGCGGCCAGCAGCACCGCGCCCGCGCCCCCGCCGGCGAGGTACGGCCACTCCGGCAGCGAGCCGGCCGGCGACGCCGTGGCCGAGAACCGGGACGAGCCGGGCAGCTGCTGGCCGCTGCCGGCCGGACCCACGTCCTCGGTGCCGGCCTCGGGAGCCCCCTCGACGCCGTGCCGCTCGAGGAAGCCGCGCAGCGCCTCGCCGTCGGTGATGAAGTTGAAGCCCTGCTCCTCGCCGCGGACGAGGAAGCTGTTCACCCCGAGCACGCGGCCGTCGGCATCGACCGTGGGCCCACCCGACATCCCGCCGGAGAGGTCGGCGTTGATCTCGGTGTGCACGACCCCCGTGTCGGAGGTCTGCACCGAGCTGACCGTGCCGCTCTTGAACGAGGCGCGGAGCCGGTCGACGTTGGACACGTCCTGCACGCTGCCGGGGTAGCCCATCGCCGTGACCGGGTCGCCGACCGCCGGCGGATCGGTGGCGACGGCCAGTGGCGGCGTCGCCGTCGCGAGCTGGTTGGCCTTGAGCAGGGCGACGTCGCCGTTCTCGAACGGCTGCCAGTCGACCACCTGCACCGTCAACGGGTCGTCCAGGACCGCGCCGTCGACGGCCGACGGCTGGGAGGCGATCACGACCCGGGTCGGCTCCGCCTCCCCCTCCGTACCCACGACCCGCCAGCCGTCGATGGCCTCGGGGAGCAGCTCCGGTGCGTCGGCGGCGGTCAGGAACTGCTCCAGCACCAGCTCCCGGGCGCCGTCGTCCTCGACGCAGTGGCCGGCGGTCACGATGTGTCCCTCCGCGCTGGCGAACCAGCCCGAGCACTGGCCGGCGTACACCTCGACCGGCTCGTCGGACCGGTACCACTCGCCGTCCATCGGGAACTCGACGTACCCCTGCCAGAAGGTCTGGAGGTAGACGAGGGACTTCTCGGCGTCCCCCGGCGAACCGGCGGTCGCGGTGGGCTCCGCGGCCAGCGCGGAGGGCGGCGTGGCCAGCAGCACGGCGCCGGCGACCGTGCCCAGGACGGCGGTCGCGAGTGCGCGCCGGACGGGGGTCCGGGCGGCGGTACGGATCATGGCGGTGGTCCCTTCAGGAGGAGGTGCGGTGCCCGACGGGACGAGCGTCGGGCGGCCGGACCGCTCCCTCCAGGCCCCCTGGGGTGGTGATCGACCCACCCCGCGCCGCATCATGTGCGCGTGACGGGTGAGGCCCCGAGCTGCCCACTCCTGCGGTACACCGACGCGGAGGGCCGGACCGCGGAGGTGCTGCTGACCGGTGCGGCGGCACGCCTGACCGTCGGGCGGGCACCGGAGAACGACCTCGCCCTGACGTGGGACGCCGAGGTCTCCCGGCTGCACGCCACCTTCGAGTGGATCGGCGGTACCTGGACCATCGCCGACGACGGGCTCTCGCGGAACGGCACGTACGTCAACGGCGAGCGCATCACCGGCCGGCGGCGGTTGCACGCCGGCGACGGCATCCGGGTCGGCGGCACCCTGCTGGCCTACCGGGAGTACGTGCCCCGTCGGGACGAGTCGACCCGGGTGGCTGCCGACATCCCGACCCTGAGCGCGCTGACGGAGTCGCAGCGCGCGGTGCTGCTGGCGCTGTGCCGGCCGTTCAAGCACGGCAGCGCCTACGCGGTGCCCACCACCAACCAGCAGATCGGCGCCGAGCTGTTCCTCAGCCCGGACGCGGTCAAGACGCACCTGCGGGCGCTGTTCGCAAAGTTCGGCGTCGAGGAGCTGCCGCACAACCAGAAGCGCCTGCGGCTGGTCGAGCGGGCACTGCAGAGCGGCGTCGTCCGGGACCGCGACCTGTAGGCCGACCGGCTCCGGACAGCGACCCGCCCCGACGCGGCGGCGCGTCGGGGCGGGTCCGGGAAGGGCGACGGGGCGGACGGTCAGGCCGGCCGGCTCTGCACCAGGATGGTCACGCTGACCTCGAACGTCGCGGGGGCGCTGAAGACCCGCGGGTCGTAGGTCCAGCTGTCCACGACGAAGTCCTGGTTCGGGTCGTAACCCCACAGGTCGGCGTAGCCGTCACCGTTGTTGTCGGTGCCGTAGGAGTCCGGCCGGGCGTCCTCGTTCGTGTCGAACAGCCACATCAGTGCCCCGTTGGCGATGACCACGTTCCGGTCGAGGTAGCCGTTGCCCGACGTGTCGGTCGCCGACCCGTCGATCCAGCCGTCCCGGTTGACGTCGTACATGTAGAAGGACTGCGCCGCGCCGGCGGCCGGCATGCCGGCCAGCGAGACGCCGGCGGCGACGGCGACCGTGCCGGCGAGGGTGGCAGCGGTTCGGAGCGGGGAGCGAGCGGTGCGGGCCATGCCGGTGTCCCTTCGGGGAGGGGAACGGGGTGTTCCCCGATGGGACGAGCGTGGGGCGCGCCGGCCGGGTTCCCCAGGACCCCTGGGGTGCCGATCGACCCACCCTGTGGCCCCCTCCAGGGCGGCCGCCTGCGGCCTCCGGCACCTGGCAGCGGTCGGCGCGCGAGGCGCGACAGTCAGAACATGTGCGGGTAGCGGTGGTCGGTGGCGGGGACGAAGGTCTCCTTGATCGACCGGGTGCTGGTCCAGCGCAGCAGGTTCTGCGCCGCGCCGGCCTTGTCGTTGGTGCCCGAGGCGCGGCCACCGCCGAAGGGCTGCTGGCCGACGACGGCCCCGGTGGGCTTGTCGTTGACGTAGAAGTTGCCGGCCGCGTTGCGCAGCGCGCGCTGCGCGGCGGCGATGGCGCTGCGGTCCTGGGCGATGATCGCGCCGGTCAGCGCGTACGGCGCCACCGACTCCAGCTGGCGCAGCACGGTGTCGTAGTGCGCGTCGTCGTAGACGTGCACCGCCAGCACCGGCCCGAAGTACTCGGTGGTGAACACCTCGTGCCCGGGGTCGGTGCCCTCGATGAGGGTCGGCCGGACGAAGAAGCCCTCGCTGTCGTCCGCCGTGCCGCCGGCGACGACGGTGAGCGCGTCGTCGTCCCGGGCGGCGTCGAGCACCCGGCTCAGCCTGGTAAAGCTCTTCCGGTCGATGACGGCACCCAGGAAGTTGGCGAAGTCGGTGACGTCGCCCATCGGCAGCTCCTCGACGGTGCCGACGAGATCGTCGCGGATCCGGTTCCAGACACTGCGGGCCACGTAGGCCCGCGACGCGGCCGAGCACTTCTGGCCCTGGAACTCGAAGGCGCCACGGACCATCGCCGTCCGCAGCACGTCCGGGTCGGCCGAAGGGTGGGCGACGATGAAGTCCTTGCCACCGGTCTCGCCGACGATCCGCGGATAGCCGCGGTAGGAGGCGATGTTCTCCCCCACCGTCCGCCACAGGTGCTGGAACACCGCGGTGGAGCCGGTGAAGTGGATGCCGGCGAGGTCGCGGTCGGCGAGCACGACGTCGGAGACCGCCACCCCGTCCCCGGGCAGCATGTTGATCACACCGGCCGGGAGGCCGGCGGCCTCGAGCAGCCGCATCAGGAAGTGCGCGGCGAACTGCTGGGTGGGTGCGGGCTTCCAGATGACCGTGTTGCCCATCAGCGCGGGCGCGGTGGGCAGGTTGCCGGCGATGGCGGTGAAGTTGAACGGGGTGATGGCGTAGACCGGGCCCTCCAGCGGCCGGTGGTCGGTCCGGTTCCACACCCCGGGGCTCGAGACAGGCTGTTCGGCCAGGACCGAGCGGGCGAAGTGCACGTTCCAGCGCCAGAAGTCGATCAGCTCGCAGGCGCTGTCGATCTCGGCCTGGTAGGCGGTCTTGCTCTGCCCGAGCATGGTCGCCGCGTTCAGGGTCTGTCGCCACGGCCCGGCGAGCAGGTCGGCGGCCTTGAGGAACACCGCCGCACGGTCGTCGAAGCTCAGCTCCGCCCAGCCGGGTGCGGCGTCCCGCGCGCAGCGCAGCGCCTCGGCGGCGTCGGCCCCGGTGGAGTGCGCGGAGGTGCCGAGCACCTGGGCGTGCCGGTGCGGAGCGACGACGTCGAACGACTCCCCGGCCGGCATCCGCTGCCGCCCGCCGAGGGTGGCGGTCAGCTCCACCGGCGAGGCGGCGAGCTCGGTGAGCCGCTGCTGCAGCGCGGCCCGCTCGGGTGAACCGGGGGCGTAGTCCTGGACGGGCTCGTTGCGGGGTGCGGGGACCTGGGTGACGGCGTCCATGTCGGCTCCTTGGATCGGCCTCGGGGAGGTACGGGGTCGGCCACCCTTCAGGGTCCCGCGCCGAGCGTGCGAGGCGTGGGGGGAAGGGTGGTCCTTTCTCAGGACTTGGTGGCGAGCGAACGGAGGAAGAACTGCAGGTTGGCGGGGCGCTCGGCCAGCCGGCGCATGAAGTAGCCGTACCAGTCGGCGCCGTAGGGGACGTAGGCCCGCACGGTGTGCCCGGCGGCGGCCAGCCGGGCCTGCTCGTCGGGCCGGATGCCGTAGAGCAGCTGGAACTCGTAGCTGTCGGAGGCCCGGCCGGTCCCGGCGACCAGGGCGAGCAGCCGCTCGATCAACGCAGGATCGTGGGTGCCGGCCATCGGGTACCCGGGGCCGCGGACCAGGATCTCGAGGCAGCGGGCGTAGGCCGCGTCGACCTCGGCCTTGTCCTGGTGGGCGACGGTGGCCGGCTCGCGGTAGGCGCCCTTGACCAGCCGTACCCGCGAGCCCGGGGCGGCCAGCGCGCGCGCGTCGTCCTCGGTGCGGTGCAGCATCGCCTGCAGCACCGCACCGGTGCCGGGGTGGTCGCGGCGCAGCTCGGCCAGGACGGCGAGGGTCGAGTCGACCGTCCGGTGACCCTCCATGTCCAGGGTCACCGTGGTGCCGTGCGCGGTGGCCGCCTCGGCCACCGCGCGCACCAGCTCCAGCGCCACGTCGTGCCCGCCCACCGGCAGCGCCTGCCCGAAGGCCGACAGCTTGACCGACACCTCCGCCGCCCGGCCGAGGCCGAGCGGGGCGAGGCCGTCGAGCGCGGCGAGGTAGGCGTCCCGGGAACGGAGCGCCGCGCTGCGGTCGGTCACGTCCTCGCCGAGATGGTCGAGGGTGACGGCGATGCCGTCGGCGGCCAGCGTCCGGACGGCGGCCAGCGCGTCGGGCAGCGCGTCGCCGGCGACGAACCGGTCGACGACCCGGCGGGTCACCGGCGTCCCGGTGACGACGCGGCGCAGCGCCGGCCGGCGGGCCGCGGCGAGCAGGGCCTTCTGGGTCAGCACGGGCCACCTCCGGTCGAGCGCCGGGCACCCGACGCTGGACCCGACGCTAGGGACGGCGCGGCCGCCCCACCACGGACAGCTGTCGGAACTCTGCTCATACGATCGTCTGAGACAGCCGGGGAGGCAACCGTGCGCGACGACCTGCAGGACCTGGTGGACGAGGTGTCCCGGCTGCTCGGCGCACCGGCGACGCTGGAGGACCGCGACTTCACCCTGCTGGCGTTCTGCGCACACCCGGCCAGCGGGGACGACGCCGCGCCGGGCACCGCGCTCGACGCCGTCCGCACCCGGTCGATCCTGACCCGCGGCTCACCGGTGGCGACCCGGCGCTGGTTCGAGGAGTTCGGCATCGCCACGGCGACCGGGCCGCTGCGCATCCCCGCCGATCCGGACGCCGGAATCCTCACCCGGTTGTGCCTGCCGGTGCGGTCGGCCGGGCTGCTGCACGGCTGGCTGTGGCTGCTCGACGAGGGGCGCACCGACCTCGGCGACCCGGCGGCGCCCGCACTGGTCGCCGCCCTGGAGCTGGCTGCGGCGGCCGGCCGGCTGCTCGCCGGCGACGGCGCCCCGGGGACGGCGGACCTGTCGGCGGCACTGCGGTCGGTGCTGCTCGGTATCGCCCCGCTACGGGCGACGCAGACCCTGGCCGCCGCTCTCGGCGACCGCACCCCGGTCGCCCTGGTCGCCCTGCACCCGGCGGCCGGCGGGCTGCCCCCCGGCTGGGTACCGCCCGCCGCCGGCGCCGTCCCGGTGGTGCTGGACGGCGGGGAGGTCGCCGTCCTGCTGCCGCTGCCGCGGGCCGCTGACCCCCGCCCGGCCGGCGCGCTGACCGCCGCCGCCCTGGCCGGCCTCCCGCCCGGCAGCACCGCCGGCGTGTCGGCCGCGCGCACCGGCTGCGGCGAGCTGCCGGCACAGTGGCACGAGGCGCGCACCGCCGCCCGCGTCGCGGCGGTGGCTCCCGGGCTGGCCCCGGTCGCGTCCTGGACCGAGCTGGGTGCCTGGCGCTCGGTCGCCGAGCTGTCCGGGCCCGACCCGGCGCTGGCCCGGCTGCTGGCCGATCCGGTGCTCACCGAGACCGCCGGGGTGTGGCTGGACTGCGCCGGCAGCCCGCAGCGCGCGGCGTCCCGGCTGCGCATCCACCGGCAGACGCTGTACTACCGGCTCGGCCGGATCGCCGACCTCACCGGGCTGGACCTCGCCGACGGCGCCGACCGGCTGCTGCTGCACCTCGGCGTGCGGGCGGCCCGGCTGCTCCGGGCGCGGACACCGGTCGGCACCGGTCGTGACCTAGGCTCAGCAGGCTGATGACTTCGGGAAGACAGGCGCTGCCGGGCGGCGGGCACGGCGCCGCGGGGGACGGGGACCGGGTGGCCGACGACGCGGACGTGCTGCGCCGGCTGCGCGCCGACACCGCGCCGGAGCACGAGGCGGTCGAGCAGGCGCTGAACCTCCTCGACGCCGGCCTGACCCCCGCCCGGCTGACCGTGGTGCTGGCCCGGATGCACGCCTTCTGGCTCGCCGCGGAAGCGGGGCTGGACGCGTGGGCCGCCGCGTCGCCGGCCGCCGCGGCCGCCCTGCAGTGGACCGACCGCCGCCGGACCCACCTGTTCGCCGCCGACCTCGCCGCGCTGGGCGCCGCGCCGGCCGGGCCCGGCGACGCACCCGACCTGCCCGCGGTCCCCGACACCGACGCCGCGCTCGGCCGGCTGTACGTGCTGGAGGGATCGACGTTGGGCGGGGTGTTCATCGACCGGCACCTGGCCACGCTTCCCCAGCTGGCCGGCACCGGCACCCTGCGCGCCTTCTCCCCCTACGGCGGGCGCGCCGGCGCCATGTGGCACGCCTACCGCGCGGCCACCCGCGCGCACGTCGCCACCGGCGGGGACGCCGACCGGCTGGTCGCCGCCGCGCAGCAGACGTTCACCGCGCTCGCCGCCTGGTGCGGCGCGCCCGTGCTGGAGCACACCGGCACCGCAGCACCGGGGCCGCGCGGTCGCGCGGCCCGACGGAACGAGGCCCCCGTCCCATGACCGACCAACTCGGGTCGGGGAACTGGCTGGCGCCGGGCACCCCCGTCGACCTCGGCAACTGCGAGCGCGAGCCCATCCACGTGCCGGGCAGCATCCAGCCGCGCGGCGTCCTGCTGGCGGTGAGCGAACCGGACATGGTGGTCCGGCAGGTGTCGCGCAACCTCGCCGCCGTCGTCGGGACGGCGTGGGACGACGCGCTGGGCCGGTCGCTGGCCGACGTGCTCGGCGCCGTCCCGGCCCAGGCGATCGCCCGCTCGGCCCGGGCGTTCGGCGACCTGCGCGAGCGCAACCCGGTGGAGCTGGTGCTCGACCTGGCCGGCACGCCCGTCCCGGTCGACGCGATCCTGCACCGCGCCGTCCACTCCTTCGATCAGCCCGCGCGCCCGGCCGGTGACGGCGCCCCGGCCGCGCGGACGGCGAGCACGCTGGTCGTGGAGCTGGAACCGGCCTACGGCCCCCGGCCGTTCAGCTTCCCGAACACCTACCAGGCGGTACGCGGAACGATCAGCGAGCTCAACCGGGCCGCGGGCCTGCAGGAGCTCTACGACATCACCGCCACGGCGGTCCGCACCCTCACCGGCTTCGACCGCGTGATGGTCTACCGCTACGACGCCGACTACAACGGCGAGGTCGTCGCCGAGGCCAAGCTGCCGGAGCTGAACTCCTTCCTCGGCCTGCACTACCCCGCCTCCGACATCCCGGCCCAGGCCCGGGCGCTGTACGAGAAGAACTGGATCCGGCTGATCTCCGACGTCGGCTACACCCCGGCACCGCTGGAGCCGGTCGAGCTGCCCGTCACCGGCCGGCCGCTGGACCTCACCTACTCCACGCTGCGCAGCGTCTCCCCGATCCACTGCGAGTACCTGCAGAACATGGGCGTGCGGGCGTCGATGTCGATCTCGCTGCTGCACGGCGAACGGCTGTGGGGGCTCATCGCCTGCCACCACTACTCCGGGCCGCACGCCCCGCCGTACGCCACCCGCGCGGCTGCGGAGTTCCTCGGCTCGACGCTGTCGCTGCGGCTGGTCGACCGGGCGCAGGAGGAGGAGCACCGGCGGGCACTGCGGGTGCGCTCCACGCTGGCCTGGCTGACCGCCGCCACGCTGGACGAGGACCGCCCGCTGGCCGAGACGCTGCTGGGCCGGCCCGGAATGCTCGACGTCGTTCCGGCCGACTCGGTGCACGTGGGCCTGCAGGGACGCACCGGCACGGCCGGCGTGCCGCTGCCGCCGGCGGTGGTCAGCTCGCTCGCGGCCTGGGCGGCGCACCAGGGCGAGGACGTCGTCGTCACCGACCAGCTGCCATTGGTGGCGCCGGAGCTCGACGTTCCCGCCGGGATGGCGTGCGGGGTGCTGGCGCTGCCGCTGCCCGACGGTCAGTACGTGCTCTGGACCCGCGGCGAGCAGGTGCACTCCGTCGACTGGGGCGGCGACCCGCACAACAAGGCGATCGCCGAGCGCGAGGGCGACGCGGTGCGGCTGTCGCCGCGCACGTCCTTCGACCGGTGGCGGGAGACGGTCCGCGACCGCTCCGACCCGTGGACGGCGGCCGAGCTGGCCGAGGCGGGCGAGCTGCGCACCCACCTGCTGGAGGCGCTCTACGCCCGGTCCCGGCGGGTGGCGCGGGCCGCGCTCACCCTGCAGCGCAGCCTGCTGTCCGAGCCGCCGGACCCCGACTCGCTGGAGTTCGCGGTGCGCTACGTCCCGGCGGCGCGGGAGGCCCAGGTCGGCGGCGACTGGTACGACGTGTTCGAGCAGCCCGATGGCGCGACCGCGCTGGTCATCGGCGACGTGGTGGGGCACGACACCGAGGCGGCCGCCTGCATGGGGCAGCTGCGCGGGCTGCTGCGCGGGATCAGCTTCGACAGCGCCGACAGCCCGGCCGGGGTGCTGACCCGGCTGGACCGGGCGATGGACGGTCTGCACCTGCAGACCCTGGCCTCGGTGCTGGTCGCCCGCCTGGAGCAGACCCCCGCGGAGGTGGCCGCCGGCACCACCCGGCTGCGCTGGTCCAACGCCGGTCACCTGCCTCCGGTGGTGCTGCTGCCCGACGGCTCGACCGAGGTGCTCACCCGCACCCCGGCCGAGCTGCTCACCGGGGTGCACACCGACGCGGAACGTCGCGATCACGTGGTCACCCTGCCCCGCGGCGCGACCGTGCTGCTCTACACCGACGGCCTGGTCGAGCGCCGTGACCGGCTCTTCGACACCGGCATCGCCCGGCTGCGCGAGGAGCTCACCGCGCTGCGCGACCGGCCGGTGGCCGAGCTGGCCGACGAGCTGCTCGCGCGGCTGCTGCCCGAGCGGGCCGAGGACGACGTCGCGCTGATCGTGGTGCGGCTGCACCGCCAGGACCGCCCCGCCTGAAGAAGGACCCCCTTGCCCCCCACCACTCGCAAGCTCGTGGCGGGACCCTGCAAGGGGGCCTGATCAGCGGTCGGTGAATTCCGGGGTCAACTCGTCACCCGGGTCCCCACCGGGGATGCCCGCCGTCGGGAGGGGTGCGTCATCGTCAGCGGCCGCGGCGGCCGCCGGGGAGTCCTCCACGGCAGCCTGTGCGGGGCCGGCGGCCGGCGTAGCCAGCTCCTCGAGGACCTGCTTCTCGTCGGGGTCCAGCGGTCCGCCGTCCCGGTGCTCGCCGGGTTCGCCCTCGTCGTTGCCGGTGGCCATCGCGGTGTCGGGGGTGGTGTCGTCTGGGGTCACCGCCCTGCACTACCTGCCCGGGCGCCCCGCCAACCGTCGGGATCAGGCGGCGTCGGCCCTGGCCAGGGTGCGCAGCAGCTCCCGTGCCGCGCGGGGGCCGGCCCGGTTGGCGCCGATGGTGCTCGCCGACGGGCCGTAGCCGACCAGGTGCAGCCGCGGCTCGCCGACCACCCGGGTGCCGTCCATGACGATGCCGCCGCCCGCGGCCCGGAGGTGCAGTGGGGCGAGGTGGTCCAGGGCCGGGCGGAAGCCGGTGGCCCAGAGGACGACGTCGGCGCGCAGGGTGCGGCCCGGGTCGCCGTCCCACGCCACGCCGTCCGGCGTCAGCCGGTCGAACACCGGCAACCGGTCCAGCACACCCCGCGCCCGGGCGGCCAGCACGGCGTCGGTCTCCATCAGACCGGTGACGCCGACGACGCTCCCCGGCGGCAGCCCGGCCCGCACCCGCTGGTCGACCAGCGCGACCGCGGCCCGGCCGGCGTCGGCGTCGAAGGCGCTGCTGCGCCAGACCGGCTCGCGGCGGGTGACCCAGGTGGTCGTCGTGACCTCGCTGATCTCGATGAGCTGCTGCACCGCGGAGGTGCCGCCGCCCACCACGACCACGTGCCGGCCGCGGAACTCCTCGGCTCCGCGGTAGTCCGCGGCGTGCAGCTGGCGTCCGCGGAACTGCTCGCGGCCGGGATAGGCGGGCCAGAACGGCCGGGTCCAGGTGCCGGTGGCGTTCACCAGCCCGGACGCCGTCCACTCCCCCGCGCTGGTGTCCAGCGTGAAGCCGTCGTCGGTGCGGTGCACGGCGCGCACCGCCACCGGCCGGCGCACCGGCAGCTGGAAGCGGCGCTCGTAGTCGGCGAAGTACCCGGCGACCACCTCGCTGGCCGGGCTGGCCGGGTCCGCGGCGGGCAGCTCCATGCCGGGCAGCGCGGCGATGCGGTGCGCCCGGTCCAGCCGGAGCGAGGGCCAGCGGTGCTGCCACGCCCCACCGGGACCGTCGTCGCCGTCCAGCACCACGAAGTCGGCCCCGGCCCGGGCCAGCGCGTGCGCCGCGGACAGGCCGGCCTGGCCGCCACCGATCACCACGACGTCGTTGTGCACGTCGGCTGCAACACCGCCCGCCCCGCCGTTCTGCCCGACCCACCCGCACCGGGGCCGATCAGGGGCGGACGGCGACCAGGACGGCGCCTGCGTCCCCCGATGTGTCGGCGCCCGGTCAGCGGGCACATACGGAGAGTCGGAGCAGACGACACACACGGGGCGGACCGCATGACGCAGGACGAGGGAAGACCCGCCGGGTACCGGCACGTGGGACACGTGCGCACGGCGGACGAGGATGTGGTGGCGGTGGTCGCCTCGTTCCTGGACCGGGTCTCGGCGGCCGGTGACCGGGTGGTCATCGCCTGCCCCGAACCGGTGGCCGGCCTGCTGGCCCGGGCGTTCGACGGGGTGTACGTGCTCGAGCCCGAGCCGGTGGACGCGCGGCCGGCGACCGTGGTGGCCGAGCTGGTCCGGCTGGTCGACGGGGCGTTGCCCGACGACGGCTCCCGGCTGCAGTTGGTGACCGCGGTGCAGCAGCCGGCGAACGGCTGGGCCGGATGGATGCAGACCGAGGCGCTGCTCAACCACGTGCTGGCCGACCGGCCGGTCGACCAGCTCTGCCTGCTCGGGCCCGGCGCGGACGACGCCCATCCGCCCGGCCCCGCCGACGTGACGGTCGCGACGCACCCCTGGCTCATGGTCGACGGCGAGCCGGCCAGGAACCCGGGCTACCGGGAGCCGGCCGAGGTGGTCGCCGAGCTGCAGCACTCCCGGGTGCCCGATCCGATCGAGTCGACGGAGCCGGCGCTGGCGCTGCTCGACCTGGACGACCTGCGGTCGCTGCGCCGGTCAATCGCCCGGGTGCTGGCCGACAGCGCGCTGAGCGACGATGCGGCCCAGGACTTCGTGCTGGCCATCGACGAGATCGTCGCCAACGCCGCCGAGCACGGCGTCCCGCCGGTCGACGTCCGGCTGTGGTGCGGCCGCGACCGGCTGCTGTGCTCCATCACCGACCACGGCACCTGCTTCGACGACCCGTTGGCCGGCTACGGGCCGGCGCACGGCGACATGGCCGTGGGGGGCATGGGGTTGTGGCTGGCCCGGCGGTCCGTGGACGACCTGGTCGCCTCCCCGACCCGGGAGTCCGGCGAGGGCTGCACCGTCCGGCTGGTCGTCCGCGCCTAACGGCCTCGCTGCAGGGGCCCGCGCCGAGCTTGCGAGGCGTGGGGGGCAGCGAGGTCCTTGATCAGCCCGGCCTCCTCGATCAGCCGGGCCTGCTCCCGGCACCAGGGTGACCACGCGTCCCTCTCGGTCTCCTGCCGCCGGCGGAACGCCGCCCAGTCCAGCAGCTCCCACTCGGCCACCTCGGTCGGGTCGGGCGCCGGGGAGCCGGTGAACCGGCCCAGGTAGACCGGGCAGATCTCGTTCTCCACGACGCCGCGGAACTCGGCCCGGTACCGGTAGCCGGGCAGCGCCGGCGTCAGGGCGCGCACCCCGAGACCGATCTCCTGGCCGGCGCGGCGCGTGATCGCGGCCGCGTCGTCCTCCCCGGGCCCCGGGTGACCGCACACGGTGTTGGTCCACATGCCGGGAAAGGTGGCCTTGTCCACGGCCCGCCGGGTGACCAGCAGCCGGGCGTCGTCGTCGAAGAGGTAGGCGGAGAAGGCACGGTGCAGCGGCGTCTCCCCGGTGTGCACCAGCCGTTTGGGCATCGTGCCGATCGCGGCCCCGGACTCGTCGACCAGCACGATGATCTCGTCCGCCCGCGGTGCCACCACGTCCTGTGTCGTCTCGTCCATCGCACCCATCGTCCCCGACCGGGTTGCCGGCCGTCCAAGCGAGCCCGGCACCGGCGGTCCGGTCAGCCGGCCAGCCAGCGCAGGACTCCCCGGCGGCTCGCCTCGCCGGCCACCACCGCGGCCCCGAGGCACACCGCCCAGAGCGCCGGCACCGGCCAGCCGGCGTCGGCGTCCAGCACCGGCAGCCCGGTGGTGGCGTGCAGCACGACCGTCGGCAGCGCCGAGGCCGCCACGGCCACCGTCACCAGGCCGCAGGATGCCGCGATCCACACGTCGGTGCGGCTGCGCCCCGCGCGGGTGGTGCGACGCACCCCTCGCCAGGCGAGCACCGCGGCCGGCACCCCGACGGCCGCGCTGACCCCGATGAGGTCGGCGCCCACCGCGCCGCGGACGCCCCCGCGGTCGCCGGCCGACTCCAGCACGACCGCGGGCGCGACGACGGCGGCGAGCACGAGCAGGGAGTAGCCGGCGGCCGCGGCGGCCGGCACGGTCACCGGCCTTCCCGGGCCCGCAGCTCGAACCGGTCGACGACCCGCCCGTCGGCGCGGACGGACCGGCCGGTCAGCCGGTCACCGACCACGTCGACGTGCAGGTACTGCAGCGTCGAGGATGCCGCGGCCGTGAAGCGGCCCGGCCGCACCGGCGTCGTCTTGCAGCCACCGCCGCTGACCACGTAGGTGACGCCGTCCACCGGATGGGTGCGCTCGTAGTGGTGGTCGTGCCCGGACAGGACCAGGTCGACGCGCCGGTCGGCGAGCAGCGGCTCCAGCAGCTCGTCGGCGCCCGGCGTCGAGCCGTGCGCGCCGGAGGAGTACACCGGGTGGTGCATGCAGACGACCTTCCACTGGTTGGTGGAGCTGGCCAGGGCGTCGTCGAGCCACTCGAGCTGCACCGAGGCGTCGTCCCCGAACAGGCCGGGGGTGCTGGAGTCGAGGTAGAAGAAGTCCACCGGGCCGTGGCTGGTGGTGTAGTGCCGGGCGGGGGTGCCGAGCAGGCGCAGCTCCGCGTCGATCTCGGCCAGGCTGGCGTCGCTGTGGTGCAGGGCGCCGTCGTGGTTGCCGATCGCCAGCTCGAAGGCGACGCCGGCATCGATGAGCGGGCGCATCGGCCGGGTGAACACGTCGTCGAAGCGGTCCTCGACGCTGCCGTAGTAGCAGAGGTCGCCCAGATGGGTCACCAGGCCGTAGGGCGAGTCCTGGTAGCCGCGGGCCATGCGGTCGGCCACCGCCATCGCCTGCCGCCCCCCGCTGCCGGTGTCGCCGACCGCCGCGAAGGTCAGCCGGTCGGCCGCCGGCGACCAGGCCCCGGCCGGCAGCACCAGCTCCGGGGTGCGGCCGGGAACGAGGTCCTCCCGCCCCATCAGCGGCCACAGCTGGCTGCCCAGTCCGGTTCCGGCGGCCACGCTGCCGACCGCTCCCAGGCTCGCCGCGAGGAACTGCCTCCTGTTCAGTGCCGGCACGTCTCCGGTGACCTCCCGCTCGTGTCCTGCCGTCCATCGGCGTCTCCCCGGGGTCAACCCCGGCCCGCCCGGGGTTAGTTCCGGTCGTCCCGGTCGCGCGGCGTCACCGTCTCCAGCCGCCGGACGTCGAGGAGCAGGTGCTGCACCCGGGTGTCGCGCAGGCAGCCCCGCAGCTCCCGCTGGTCGAACTCGTCGAGGCCCGGCTGGAGGCGGAACGCGAAGGTCTGCGGCCCCACCTGCGCGAAGGACTCCTGGACGACGTCGGCGTTGACCAGCAGCCGGCAGGTGCTCACCAGGCCCCGGGTCATCTCCTCGTGCACGGCTGCCTCCTCCTGCACGACCTGCGCCTCCACGACGACGTCGGTGAACGACCCCTCCGGCTGCGGGACGTCGACGGTCATGAGCTCCGCGCGCAGCAGGACGATGCCGGTGGCGAGCACGGCGGCGGCCACCACCCAAGCCAGCACCCGTCTCACCGGGTCACCCCGGTCGCGGCCGGACCCAGCAGCAGCCGCAGTGCCGGGTCCTCGGCCAGGCCGGCCCCCGCGGTCAGCGCCTCGGCGTCCGTGGGCACCAGGCCGCCGGCCGGGAAGGCCACGGCCACCAGCTCGGCGGCGAGCTCCTCCTCGACGCCGGCCCGGGCCGAGCTCCCGGCGACCCGTTCGATCAGCCAGGCCAGGCCCGAGACGACGACCCCACCACCCAGGAGCACCGGGATGAAGATGTGGCCGCCGTCGAATGCCTCGGGCCGGAGCCACCGGAACGGCGTGGCCTCCACCGGTGCGGCGCGCAGCCGCGCCAGGGCCCCCGGCGGGGGCTCGCTGCGCGTGTCCGGCGACAGGTGGGTGTCGAGCCGGGCCAGCCGGCGCAGCACGAGCGCCGTGCACAGCGTCACCAGGGCGGCCAGGAAGAGGATCCCCACCAGCAGTGCCCGGTGCCACTCCCACCGGTAGACGTAGACGAACAGGTAGCTGCCCGAGCCGATCAGGGCCACCGTGCCGAGGACCCAGCTCAGCCGTCTCATGAGCTCTCCTCCTCCTTCTCGACGGTGCCGGCGTCCCCGTCCACGCGGACCGGGACGCCCGGTGGGAACTGCTCCAGCGCGCCGGAGAACCCGACGACGGTGGGCACCTGCGACTCGCGGGCCAGGATCGCCAGGTGCGCCAGCACGCTGCCGGTCTCGGCGACGAGGCCGGCCAGCCGCGGCAGCAGGGGGGCCAGCGAGGGATCCAGGGTGCGCACGACCAGCACCGCGCCCTCCGGGGGGTCCGCGCCGTGGTGCACGGGCCCGCGGCCGGTACCGCCACCGGCGCCGGTGGCCGCGGCGGTGCCCGCCACGGGCACGGGGCGGCCGGTGTCGCTCAGCCGGAACCGGGCGGGGAGCGGCTCCCCCGCGACGACCGGGGCGGGTGCCAGCGCCCGGCCGCCGTTCCGCACCGCATCGGTGAGGTCGGCCAGCCGCAGGCCGCGGACCTCCTCGGGAGCGGTCAGCCGGCCGGCGGCCGCCAGCCGTTCCCCGAGCGTCCAGGCGGCCCGCGCGCTGACCTCCTGCAGCCACCGCACCCGCAGCCGCAGTGCCTCGCGGAGCAGTCCGGCATCGTCGTCGGCACCGGGCGGCGGGCTCTCCGGTGCGGTCACGTCCGGCGGCAGCTGCGGGAACCGGCAGACCAGCGGCGCCGCCAGGGCGAGGACGACGGGGTTGGCGGCGATCACGTCGGCATCCCGCAGGCCTGCCTGCCGGGCGGCGGACAGCGCGCGCAGCGCCGTGCCGGCGCCGGTCAGCCGCGGTGCCGCGGGGTCGACCAGCAGCCCCATGAGCACCTCGTGCGCGTGCGCCGAGGCCAGCGCCGGCTGCACGCGGTGCAGGACCGCGGCCAGCTGCCGGTCGGTGAGCGCGTCGAGGGCGGGGACCTCGCCGAGTACCCGGTCGGCGGACCCGACGACGTCCGCGGCCAGCGCGGGCAGCGCCGAACGCAGCCGCCCGACCCGCCAGGAGGCGCGCAGCCGCCGCAGCCGGGGCCGGGGGTCGAGCCGTTCCCGGAGGCTGGGGGCGTCCTGCCCCGCCTCGAACAGGTCCAGGTCGACCGCGACCCGCCCGTCGACGACGGCGACCAGCGGGGAGGCATCGACGGCGGCCGCGGTGGCCGTTCCGGCGAGCAGCAGCGCGTGCTGCAGGGCGGTGCGCAGCGGGGCCACCCACAGGTCGACCTCCAGCGGCTGCAGCGGCTCGGGAAAGGTCTCGGCCACCGGGCCGGGGCCGAGCACCGGCCCGCCGGGCCGGCCACGCGGCTCGGCGGTGACCGGCCGGCTCTGCAGCAACCGGAGCCGGCCGGCCTCGTCGTACGCCCACTCGACGTCCTGCGGGCCGCCGAACACCTCCGCCGTCCGCTCGGCGAGTCCGGTGAGGGCCCGCAGCTGCGCGCGCCGCAGCCGGGCCCCGTCGTTCCCCCGGGAGACCTGGACGACGCCGCCGGCCCGGTCCAGCTCGTACCGGCTGCCGTCGACCTGCCCACTGACCAGCCGGTCGGGGCCGCCCTGCACGGCGGCCACGACCACCCGGTCCTCCCGGCCGGACACCGGGTCGATGCCGAAGAGCACCCCGCCGCTGCGGGCGTCGAGCATCGGCTGGACGAGGACGGCCAGCGGCTCGTCGCCGGTGAGGCCGTCCGACCCGCCGGCCGCCGCGGCCCGGGAGCCGATGACGGTGTCGATCGCCCGCTGGAACTGCTCCCACCCCCGCGCACCGACGACCGACTCGAAGCGGCCGGCCATGGAGGAGTCGCCGAGATCCTCCACGGTCGAGCTGCTGCGCACGACCAGCGGTACGGCGCCGTCCCGGGACAGCTCTCGCCAGACGTCGACCACGGCGCCGGGCAGGGCCGCGCCGGCGGCCAGCCGGTCGACGCCCGCGGTGGTGAGCACGAACCCGGGCACGGTGGGCAACCCGTGCCGGGCCGCCGTGGCCAGCGCGGCCGCCTTCGCGCCGGTCCACGCCTGCTCCGCGGCCCGGTCGTCGTCCAGGGGCAGGACCCAGGGCAGCGCCCCGGAATCGGGCGCGGCCCCGGGGCCGTCGGCGGTCGCGGCGGTGGACATGTCCGATCCGTTGCCGGACGGGCGGGGATCCAACCCGGTCCGGGCCCGTACGGCGCGAATGTCAGACAGTCGTAACACCGGCGGCCGGCCGGAGGGATCCGTCATCTCACCCGGCCAGCAGTAAGGGCGGGCCGGAACGGGCAGGGAGGGGGACATGGACACCTTCCACCGCGGCGACCTGGTCTTCGACGTGCGGGACGCCGGCTCCCCGGACGGCGAGCCGGTCGTCCTGCTGCACGGCTTTCCGCAGGACTCCGGCGCCTTCGACCGGCTGAGCCCGGCGCTGCACCAGGCCGGGCTGCGCACGCTCGCTCCCGACCAGCGCGGGTACTCCCCCGGCGCCCGGCCGGCCGGCCGGTCGGACTACCGGGTGCGCGCCGCGGTGGACGACGTGCTGGCGCTGCTCGACGCCGCCGGGCTGGACAGCGCGCACGTCCTCGGCCACGACTGGGGCGGCGCGGCGGCCTGGGCGCTCGCCGCCTGGCACCCGTGGCGGGTGCGCACGCTGACCGTGCTGTCCCTCCCGCACCCGGCCGCGATGGCGCAGGCGATGGTCAGCAGCGACCAGGCGCTGCGGTCGGGCTACATGGGCTTCTTCCAACTGCCCGGCGTGCCCGAGCGGGTGCTGCTGGCCGGTGGCGGGGCGGTGCTGCGACGCACGCTCCGGCAGGGTGGCCTGCCCGACGAGCTGGTCGAGCGGTACGTCGGGCGCATGCAGCAGCCGGGTGCGCTCACCGGCGCGCTGAACTGGTACCGGGCGATCCCGTTCGCCGCGCGCGACCGGGTGGGCACCGTGCGGGTGCCGACGCTGCACATGTGGGGTGACCGGGACACCTTCCTCGGCCGGGCCGCGATCGAGGCCAGCGCCCAGTTCGTCGCCGCCCCCTACCGGCTCGAGGTGCTCGCCGGAGAGAACCACTGGCTGCCCGAGCTCGCTGCCGAGCGGGTCG
The DNA here is from genome assembly GCF_054780755.1 of Modestobacter lapidis. Lineage (NCBI taxonomy): Bacteria > Bacillati > Actinomycetota > Actinomycetes > Geodermatophilales > Geodermatophilaceae > Modestobacter > Modestobacter lapidis. Next base: position 175,934 of record NZ_BAAGVS010000003.1, read on the forward strand.
CCGAGCTGCTCACCGCCCACGTCCGGGCCGGCGGCTGACGCCCGGCGGGGCTCGGTCGCCGGGCCGGAGCCGCTGGGGCAAGCTGGCTGCACACGCGGATCGCCGAACGAGGAGAAGAGGAGGTCGTCCGGATGCCGGAGCGGGGCCGGGCAACGGCCCGGGAACGGCTCGCGCCGGACGACGCCGCGGCGGAGGGGCCGGACAGCGCCGCCCGGGCCGCCGACGTGACCACGTTGCGGGCGGTGGAGGCAGAGCTGTCCCGCGCGCTGGCGCTGTCGGAGAAGGTGCTCGCCAACGCCGCCGACGGCATCTACGGGCTGGACGCCGACGGCCGGGTCGAGTTCGTCAACCCGGCCGCCGTCCGGGTCACCGGGCACGACCGGGAGTCGCAGCTGGGCCGCGACCAGCACGGGCTGATCCACGCACGGCGCCGCGACGGATCGCCCTACCCCGCCGAGGAGTGCCCGGTGTGGCGGGCGCTCCGCACCGGCGAGACGGTCGTCGCCGACGACGAGGCCTTCTGGCACCGCGACGGGCGGGCGGTGCCCGTGGAGCTCATCGCCGTCCCGACCGTGGAGGAGGACACGGTGACCGGCGTGGTCGTCTCCTTCCGTGACCTCACCGACCGCATGGCCGCGCAGGCGCAGGCCGCCGAGCTGCGCCGGCTGTCCCGCCGGGTGGCCGAGGAGCGGGCGCTGTCGGACCGGCTGCAGCAGGCACTGCTCACCCCGCCACCGGAACCGGACCACCTGCACGTGGTGGTGCGGTACCAGCCGGCCGCCAGCGGCGCCCAGGTCGGTGGCGACTGGTACGACGCCTTCCTGCAGCCCGACGGCGCCACGGTGCTGGTCATCGGCGACGTGGTCGGGCACGACAGCCGGGCCGCGGCGGCGATGGGCCAGCTGCGCGGACTGCTACGGGCACTGGCCTACGACAACGACGAGGAGCTCCCGGCCACGCTGACCCGGGCGGAGCGCGCCGCCCGGGGGCTGGCGGTCAGCACCCTGGCCACCGTCGTCCTGGCCCGGGTCGAACGGTGCCCGGACATCCCGGTGTCCGGCACCCGCATCCTGCGCTGGACCAACGCCGGGCACCCGCCGCCGGTCGTGCTGCTCCCCGACGGCACCACCACCGTGCTGGAGACCCCGACGGACATGATGTTCGGCGTCGACCCGGACACCCCCCGGTACGGCCACGAGGCGCACCTTCCCGACGGCGCCACCCTGCTGCTCTACACCGACGGGCTGGTCGAACGGCCCGGCAGCGATCTGGACGAGGGGACGGCCGCCCTCCGGGCGAGCCTGAGCGGCCTGCGCGGGCTCCCGCTGGACGAGCTCTGCGACGCGCTGCTCGACCGGCTGGTGCCCCAGCACGGCCTCGACGACGTCGCCCTCATCGCCGTGCGCGCCCATCCGGAGGACCGCCCCCGGCCGGCGGAGGCGGGCCCCACCCGGCTGCCCGAGGGAATCGACTGACGCATCGACCGCCGGCATGTCGTACCGCGGTCCTACGGTGACCGCGTGGCCATCGAGCTGACCCGCGCCGACGTGCTCGGCGCCCGCGTGCGCGCCCAGCAGCTGGACCGGCCGGCCGGTGCGCTCACCGGCACCGCCGTCCTGGACCTGGGGGTGCAGGACACCGGTCCCGACGGCGGCCGCTGGGCGCTCGCCGTCCGGGGGGTCGACGTCGGCGCACTGGACGACGACGCCCTGGTGACCGTGTGGACCATCCGCGGCGCACCGCACGTCTACCGCCGCGCCGACCTGCCGGGGGTGGCCGCGGCGACCCGGCCGTTCTCGGAGGCCGACGCCGGCAAGCGGATCTTCGACGCGGCGAAGCCGCTCAGGGCGGCCGGCATCCCCGTCGAGGCCGCGCTCGACGTCATCGCGGCGGAGCTGCGGTCGATCGTGACCCGGCCGACCGTCAAGGGCGAGATGTCCCGGCAGCTCACCGCGGCCCTGCCCGACCCGTACCTGCGGGAGTGCGTGCCGTGCCGGGCCGTCCACCCGTGGGAGCAGCCGTTCCGGCTGGCCGCGCTGCGCGCCGGGCTGGAGCTGCAGCCCGGCACCTCCCCGCCGGTGCTCCAGCCGATCCCGGGGTTCGCCGTCGCCGCCGCCGTGCCCGGGCGGCTCGACGTCGTCCGGGCGTACCTGCGGCTGTTCGGGCCGGCCACGCCCCAGCACGTGGCCGGCTACCTCGACGCGCCGCAGGCCGATGTCACGGCCCGCTGGCCGGACGACGCCGTCGAGGTGTCGGTCGACGGCGGGCGCCGGTGGGCGCTGGCCGAGGACGTCGACCGGCTGGCGGCCGGCCCGGCGACGACGACCCGGCTGCTGGGCCCTTTCGACCCCTACCTGCAGACCCGCGACCGGTCGCTGCTGGCCCCCGACCCTGCCCGGGCCAGAACGCTCTGGCCGGCGCTGGGCCGCCCCGGCGCGGTGCTCGTCGACGGCGAGGTGGCCGGCACCTGGCGCCCGCGCAAGGCCGGGAAGCGACTGAACGTGCGGGTCGACCTCTGGCACCCGCTCCCGCCGGCCGTGCGGAAGGCGATCGGTGCGCAGGCCGAGCTGCTCGCCGCCTCCCGGCAGCTGGCGCTGGGCGCGGTCGAGGGCATCGGCTGAGGACGCGTGATCCCCGCCGCGCGCCGGGTAGGAGCCGCGCCATGACCGCCGACGTGCCGACCCCGCCGCACCCCGGCCCGCCGTCGTCCCTGACCCGCGCGGCCCGGCTGGACCGCCTGCCGTTTACCCGGGAGCACGGCAGGCTCGTCGCCGGGTCGGGGTTCGGCTGGGCGCTGGACGCCATGGACGTCGGGCTCATCTCCTTCGTGATGGCCGCGCTCGCGGTGCAGTGGTCGCTGTCGCCGACGGAGCTGTCCTGGATCGGCTCCATCGGCTTCGTCGGGATGGCCCTGGGGGCCACGCTCGGCGGCCTGCTGGCCGACCGGATCGGCCGCCGGCAGGTCTTCGCAGTCACGCTGCTGGTGTTCGGGCTGGCCACCGGCGCGGCCGCGCTGTCCTGGTCGGTCGGTGCGCTGCTGGTCTTCCGGTTCCTCATCGGGCTGGGTCTGGGCGCCGAACTGCCGGTGGCGTCCACGCTGGTCAGCGAGTTCGCCCCGGCCGCGGTGCGCGGCCGGGTGGTCGTCGTCCTCGAGGCGTTCTGGGCGGTCGGCTGGCTGCTCGCCGCCCTGATCGGCTACTTCGTGGTGCCGACCAGCGACAACGGCTGGCGCTGGGCGTTCGCGATCGGCGCGCTGCCGGCGGTCTACACCGTCGTCGTCCGGCGCGGGCTGCCCGAGTCGGTGCGCTTCCTGGAACTGCGGGGCCGGGTCGACGAGGCCGAGGCCACCGTCCGCCGCTTCGAGGCGGCCGCCGGGGTGGCGCCGGTCCCCTCCCCCGTTCCCGAGCCGACGCCGGCGCCGGGCCCGCGGGCGCTGTGGGCGCGCGGCAGCCGGGTGCGCACCGGGGCGCTGTGGACGGTCTGGTTCAGCATCAACTTCGCCTACTACGGGGCGTTCATCTGGCTGCCCACGCTGCTGGTCGCCTCGGGTTTCTCGCTGGTGCGGTCCTTCGGGTACACGCTGCTCATCACGCTGGCGCAGTTGCCCGGGTACGCGGTGGCGGCGTTCCTCATCGAGCGGTGGGGCCGGCGTCCCACGCTGGCCGTGTTCACCCTCGGCTCGGCCCTGGGCGCGGGGCTGTTCGCCGGCGCGGACGGCGAGACAGCGGTACTGGCCACCGGAATGGTGCTGTCGTTCTTCAACCTGGGCGCCTGGGGTGCGCTGTACGCGGTGACGCCGGAGGTGTACCCGACCGCGCTGCGGGCCACCGGCGCCGGGGCGGCCGCCGGGTTCGGCCGGATCGCCTCGATCCTGGCGCCGCTGTGCGTGCCGCCGCTGCTCGAGCGCGGCGGGAACGGGCTGGTGTTCGGCGTCTTCGCGGCGTTCTTCGTGCTCGCGGCGCTGGCCACCTGGGGGCTGCCGGAGCGTCGCGGCCGCACGTTGGAGGAGATCGACGCCGGGCCGGCGGTGCCGGCGGGTGACCCGGTGCGGCCGTCCGGTCCCTGATCGCGGCCCGTCCCGGACGGGTGGCGGGCGGATCTCGCGGGTAGCAGCGGGGGATGCCGGAACTCACCAGTGGACTCCTGCCCGGGCTGACCGTCGCCGTCACCGGCGCCACCGGCAACGTCGGAACGGCACTGCTGCGGGCCCTCGCCGACGGCGGCGCGACCGAGGTGCGCGGTCTCGCGCGGCGCCAGCCGCCGGACACCGCTCCCTACGACGGCGTGCACTGGTACCTGACCGACCTCGGCGAGCCCGACAGCGAGGAGGTGCTGGCGGAGTTCCTGCACGGCGCGGACGTCGTCGTCCACCTGGCCTGGGCGCTGCAGCCGGGGCGCGAGCCCGAACGCCTGCGCCGGGTCAACGTCGACGGGACGCAGCGGGTGCTCGACGCGGCCGGCGCCGCGGGTGTTCCGCACGTGGTGCACATGTCGTCCCTGGGCGTCTACTCCGCCGGCCCGCCGTCGCGGCGGATCGCCGAGGACTGGCCGACCGAGGGCGTGCCCAGCTCGCAGTACAGCCGGGACAAGGTCGCCGCCGAGGGGCTGGTCCGGAAGTTCGTGGCCACGCATCCCGACGTGACCGTGTCGGTGACCCGGCCGACGCTGGTGCTGCAGCCCGACGCCGCGAGCGAGATCGGCCGGTACTTCCTCGGCGACCTGCTGCTCGCGGCGGCCCGGCTGCTGCCGGGTCCGGTGGCCAAGGTGCTGCCGCTCCCGCTGCCCGGGAGCCTGCATCTTTCCTTCGTCCACGCCGACGACGTGGCCTCGGCGCTGGTGCGGATCATGGACCAGCGCGCCCCCGGTGCGTTCAACCTGTCCACCGACCCGGCGCTGGACGCCGACGGCCTGGCCGCCGCGCTGGGCTCGTTCCGGGTGCCGGTGCCGGTGTTCGTGCTGCGGGCGGCGATGGACGCGGCGTTCCAGACCCGGCTGGTCCCGACCGAGCCGGGCTGGCTCGACCTCGCGCTCGGGGTGCCGCTGCTGGAGTGGGCCCGGGCCCGCACGGTGCTGGGCTGGACGCCGCGGCGCCGCGGGCCCGACGTGCTGCGGGAGTTCGTCGCCGCCCTGGGCCGGGGCGAGGGCAGCGCCGGCCCGCTGCTGGAGCCCGCCGGCGGGCCGGAGCGTCCGCCGGCCTGAGCCCGAGTCGGGCAGCGGCTCAGCGGCGGCCGGGACGGCTCCTGGCCGCGGCGTCGTCCGGGAGGACGACTAGGCGATCGCGTCCAGCGTGGCCATGGCGTCGTCGGGCAGCGTGAGCTGCGCGGCGGCCATGTTCTCGGTCAGGTGCTCGACCGACTTGGTGCCGGGGATGGGCAGGATGACCGGCGACTTCTGCAGCAGCCAGGCCAACGCCACCTGGGACGGCGTGGCATCCAGCTCCGTGGCGACGGCGGCGACCGGGCTGTCCGGCCTGGCCAGGTCACCGGTGGCGATCGGGAACCACGGGATGAAGGCGATGCCCTCGGCGGTGGCGTACTCGAGCACGTCGGCGGACTGCCGGTTGGTCAGGTTGTACAGGTTCTGCACGCTGGCGATCTCGGTGATCTGCCGCGCCGCCTTCAGCTCCTCGACCGACACCTCGGAGACGCCGATGTGCCGCACCTTGCCCTGTTCCTTCAGCTCGGCGAAGGCGCCGAGCTGGTCGGCCAGCGGGACGTCGGGATCGATGCGGTGCAGCTGGATGAGGTCGATCCGCTCGACGCCCAGGTGCCGCAGCGAGAGCTCGACCTGCTGCTTGAGGTAGGCGGGGCGGCCGACCGGCACCCACTCGCCCGGGCCGGTGCGGGTCAGGCCGGCCTTGGTGCCGATGACCAGCGACTCCGGGTAGGGGTGCAGCGCCTCGGCGATGATCTGCTCGCTGACCAGCGGGCCGTAGGAGTCCGCGGTGTCGATGAAGTCGACGCCCTGCTCGACGGCGGCCCGGACGACGCGGACGGCGCCGGCGCGGTCGGCCGGCTCGCCCCACACGCCGGGACCGGGGAGCTGCATGGCGCCGTAGCCGAGGCGGTGGACGGGGAGGTCCCCACCGAGGTCGAAGGTGAGCGGGCGGGTGGCGGTGGTCATGCGTCCTCCTGGGAGCTGGACGATCCGGGTGACCGGCGGCGGCGCCGCCCGGTCTCTCCCCGCACAGCTCCGTTGCACGCAACCTTCTTCCCGACGGCCGCGGATGTGACCGGCGGCACGGTGCGCGGGGCGCGGCTCCCCGGGTGCCGGGCGCGGCCGGCGGCTGCGGCATCGTGGTCGCGTGCAACGGTCGGGACGGCGCCGCTCCGCGATCGGTCTACCCCCCGGCCGGGTGGCCGTGCCCGGGCTGCTGCTGGCCGGTGTGCTGCTGGTCGCGTTGAACCTGCGCGGTCCGCTGGTGGCGGTCGCGCCGGTGGTCGACGCCATCGGCCGGGACCTCGCCCTCAGCGCCGGCACCGTGGGCCTGCTGACCAGCATCCCGGTGCTCTGCTTCGGTCTGGCCGCACCGTTCGCCTCGCTGCTCATCGCCCGGACCGGGGTGCACCGGGCCGTCCTGGTCTCCCTCGGCGGCGTGCTGCTGGGCAGCCTGCTGCGCTCGACGGGCAGCCCGGCCACGGCCATCGCCGGCACCGTCGTCCTCGGGCTGGGCATCACGGTGGGCAACGTGGTCGTCCCGGTGGTCATCGGCCGCGACTTCCCCACCGCGACCAACGTGGTGATGGCGGCCTACACCGCCGCGCTCAACCTGGGCTCGGCGTTCACCACCTCGCTCACCGCCCCGCTCGCCGAGGTGGCCGGCTGGCAGGTGGCGCTGGCCTCGTGGGGGCTGCTGACCGTGGTGGCCGCCGGGGTCTGGACGGCGGCGCTGCGCCGGCAGGTGGCGCGGGCCGCGGCCCGCGCCACCGACCACCCGCCTGCCGTCCCGCCGGTCCCGGAACCGGCACCGACCCGCCCGCTGTGGCGCAATCCGGTGGCCTGGGGGCTCATGCTCGCCTTCGCCGGGCAGGCGTTCAGCTACTACGGCCTCACCGCGTGGCTGCCCAGCCTGCTCGCCGACGAGCAGGGGCTCTCCCGCGCCGCGGCCGGGGTCAGCTCGTCGCTGTTCCAGCTGCTGGCCATCGTGGGGGCCTTCGCCGTCCCGGCGCTGGTGGCCTGGTGGGGCCGGCCCGCGCTGGTGCTGCTGGCGATCACCGCAGCCTGGGCCACGCTGCCGCTTGGCCTGCTGGTCGCGCCGTCGTTGTGGGCGCTGTGGTGCTGCTTGGCCGGCGCGGCACAGGGCGGTGGCATCACGGTCATCTTCATCGCGGTGGTCCGCCGGTCCCGGGGGCTCACGGAGAACCGGCGGATGTCGGCCATGGTGCAGGGCGGCGGGTACACCGTGGCCGCGACCGGTCCGCTGGTCATCGGCGCGGTGCACGACGCCTCGGGCGGTTGGACCCTTCCACTGCTGGTCATCCTGGGGGCGGTGGCAGTGATGGCCGTCGCCGGCGCCCCGGCTGCCGGCGGCCGGCCCGACGTGGTCGCCGATGACGCTGCGGAGTCCGCCCGGGCCCCGTCGGAGAGGGGATCGCGTGGGTGAACTGGTGGTCGTCCGGCACGGGCAGACCGAGTGGAGCCGGAGCGGCCAGCACACCGGCCTGACCGACCTGCCGTTGCTGCCGGCGGGTGAGGACGACGCCCGGCGGCTGCGGCCGGTGCTCGCCGAGCGGCCCATCACGCACGCCTTCGTCAGCCCGCTCGGTCGGGCCCGCCGGACCGCCGAGCTGGCCGGGCTGTTCGACGGCGGGCTGGAGACGGTCCTCGAGCCGGATCTCGTGGAGGTCGACTACGGCGGCTACGAGGGGCTGACCACGCCGGAGATCGGCGCGCAGCTCGGCGGCCGGTGGTCGCTGTGGGCCGACGGCACGGTGCCGGGCGAGACCCCCGGCGAGGCGCTGGACCAGGTGGCGGAACGGGTCGACCGGGTGCTGGCGCGGGTGCGGCCGCTGCTGGCCGACGGCGACGTCGTCCTGGTCGCCCACGGGCACCTGCTGCGCATCCTCACCGCCCGCTGGCTGGGCCTGGGGCCGGCAGCGGGCGCGCTGTTCCCGCTGGCGACCGGCCGGTACGGGCTGCTGGGCACCGAACACGACTGGCCCGCGCTGACCGGGTGGAACGTCGGCTGCCCCTGAGACAGGACCCCCTCGCCCTATCGCTCGCAAGCTCGCGACGGGCCCCTACACGGGGGCCTCGGCGTGCAGCAGCTCCGGCGCCACGGAGGGACTCGGGCGAACCGGGCGGCCGAAGAACCAGCCCTGCCCCAGGTCCGCGCCCAGCGCCCGCACCTCGTCGGCGACCCGCTCGGACTCCACCCCCTCGGCGACGACGGTGGCGCCCAGGCCGTGGGCCAGGCTGATCACCGAGGCGGCGACCGCCCGGGGGCCGGCGTCGGTCAGCCGGGAGACGAGCTCCTTGTCCAGCTTCACCACGTCGGGCCGGACGGCGGAGACCAGCGCGAGGCTCGACCAGCCCGCGCCGACGTCGTCCAGGGCGACCCGCCAGCCCAGCGACCGGTGGTGCTCCAGCACGGCCAGCAGGTGGCCGCGGTCGGGGATGGCGTGCGACTCGACCACCTCGAAGACCAGCTGTCCGGGCGAGAGTCCGCTGTCGTGCACGGCGGCCTCGGTGCCGGCCAGGCAGACCTGGGGGCGGTGGACGGCGGCCGGGTTGCTGTTGACGTAGAGGTCGGCGCTGCCGAGCCAGCCGGCGGCGCCGCGGACCGCCGCCTCCCGCGCGATCCGGTCCAGGCGGTCCAGCCACCCGGCGGACTCGGCGAGGAAGAACAGGTCGCCACCGCCGACCTCCCGGCCGTGGGCGCGGCCGCGCAGCAGGGCCTCGTGCGCGACGACGGCACCGTCGGTGAGCGAGACGATCGGCTGGTAGACCGGCCACAGCTCGGCCTCGGTGAGCACGCCGATCTCGACGGTCACCCCGCGGCGGGCGAGCTCCACGGCCAGGGACGGCGCACCGAGCAGCCGCGCGGCCAGCGCGATCTCGTTCTCCGGCGGGTCGGCGGCCACCCGCACGGCCTCGGTCTCGGCCGCGGTCAGGTCGCGGGCCAGCCGGGTGAGCAGTCGGTCCACCCGCCGGCCGTCGCCGTCGTGCGCGACGACCTCCAGCAGCCCGGGATCGGCGTAGACGTCCAGCCCGACCAGCGCGGCGGTGCGCGCGATGGCCGGCAGCACGTGTTCCAGGGGGCTGGCCAGCAACAGCCGGGTGGCGCGCTCGGGGGTCGCCCAGGCGGGGCGGACGACGTCGGCGGTTCCGCTCACCGGTGCAGGATGACCGCCCGATCACGCCGTGCGCTGCACGACGCGCCCGGCCGGGCACGAGAGCCCGCGACGACGGATCGTCGTTGCAGAGATCAACATGCCTAGAGTGTGCGGCGTGCCTGCCCTCGCCCTGCCCGATGACGGGCGCCCCCACCGCGGTGGGCGTCCCCGCGATCCCTCCCGCGACGGGGCCATCCGCTCGGCGATCCTGCGGGTTCTCGCCGAGGAGGGGTACGCCGCGCTGACCATGGACGCGGTCGCGACCCGGGCGGGGGTGGGCAAGGCGACCATCTACCGCCGCTGGCGGACCAAGTCCCAGCTCGTCGCCGACGCCGTCGTGTCCCTCGGCGACGAGGTCATGGTGCTGCCCGACTCCGGCTCGCTGGAGGACGACCTGCGCGTCCTGATGCGCTGGCTGGTCACCGCCGTGAACGGCCCGCTGGGCGCCGCGACCCGCTCGCTGTTGTCGGCCATGGCGCACGAGCCGCAGTTGCGGGCCGCCTTCCACGGCGGCCCCATGGAGCACTGGCACGCCCTGTTCCACCAGGTCTGGACCCGCGCGGAGGACCGCGGCGAGGTCCGTCCGGGCCTCGCCGGTACCGCGATCGCCGCCACGGCGTCCGCGGCGATCCTGCAGCGCTGGTTGTTCGGCGTCGAGCCGGTCGACCAGGCGTTCGCCGACGAGGTGCTCGCCGACGTCGTGCTGCCGCTGGTCGACGCCACCTGCCCGCTGCGGCGCTGACCGGGCGTCCGGAGGGCAGCGGTCAGGCGCCGTCCGCGCTGGACCGGAAGCGGCGCAGCCGCAGGCTGTTGGTGACCACCAGCACCGAGGACGCCGCCATCGCCAGACCGGCCAGCAGCGGGTTCAGGTAGCCCAGCGCCGCCAGCGGGATCAGCGCCACGTTGTAGGCGAAGGCCCAGAACAGGTTGCCCTTGATCACCGCCAGGGTGCGCCGGGACAGGCGCACGGCGTCCACGGCGGCGTCCAGGTCGGCTCGGACGAGGGTCAGGTCGCTGGCCTCGATCGCCACGTCGGTGCCCGACCCCATGGCCAGCCCCAGGTCGGCCTGGGCGAGCGCCGGAGCGTCGTTGACGCCGTCGCCGACCATCGCCACGACCCGACCGCGGGCCTGCAGGTCGCGCACGACGTCGACCTTGCCGGCCGGCAACACCCCGGCGACGACCTCGCCGCGGTCGGGGTCCAGCCCGACCGACCGGGCCACCGCGGCGGCGGCACCGGGGTTGTCGCCGGTGAGCAGGACGGGCGCCAGGCCGAGCTCCCGCAGCCGCGCGATCGCGGCCGCGCTGGTCGGCTTGACGGTGTCGGCGACGACGCAGACGCCCGTGACCGCGCCGTCCACGGCGACCAGGACGGCGGTCTGCCCGGCGCCCTCGGCCCGGTCGACGACGACGGCCAGGTCGGCCGGCACCGGGCCCGGCATCGCCGACGCCCGCCCGACGACGACGTCCCGGCCGGACACCCGGCCGCGCACGCCGATCCCCTGCTCGCTGCTGAAGCCCTCGACCTCGGGCAGGTCGCCGGCGGCCGCCACGATCGCGCGGGCGATGGGGTGCTCGGAGCCGGCCTCCACGGCGGCGGCCAGGCGCAGGGTGTCCGGCGGGCCGGCCACCTCGAGCAGGCTCATCTGCCCGGTGGTGACGGTGCCGGTCTTGTCCAGCAGGACGGTGTCCACCCGCCGGGTGCTCTCCAGCACCTCCGGCCCCTTGATCAGCACGCCGAGCTGGGCACCACGGCCGGTGCCGACGAGCAGCGCGGTGGGAGTGGCCAGGCCGAGCGCGCAGGGGCAGGCGATGACGAGCACCGCGACGGCCGCGGTGAACGCCACCGTGGCATCGCCGGTTACGAGCAGCCAGGTGACCAGGGTGCCCAGGGCGAGGACCAGGACGATCGGCACGAAGACCGCCGAGACCCGGTCGGCCAGCCGCTGCACCGGCGCCTTGCCGCTCTGCGCCCGGGTGACCAGCCGGCCCAGCTGGGCGAGCGTGGTCGCGGACCCGACGCGGGTCGCCTCGACGACCAGCCGGCCGCCGGCGTTGACCGTGGCGCCGGTGACGGGCGCGCCGGTGCCGACCTCGACGGGAACGCTCTCCCCGGTCAGCATCGACATGTCGACCGCGGAGCTGCCGCTGACGACGACGCCGTCGGTGGCGATCTTCTCCCCCGGCCGGACGACGAACCGGTCGCCGACCGCCAGCGCACCGATGGGCACCCGGACCTCGCGGCCCTCGCGCAGCACGGCGGCGTCCTTGGCGCCCAGCTCCAGCAGCGCGGTCAGGGCGGCGCCGGAGCGGCGCTTGGCCCGGGCCTCGGCGTAGCGGCCGGCGAGCAGGAAGACCGTGACCGCCGCGGCGACCTCGAGGTAGATCTCGTGGCTGCCGGCGCCCTGCTCGGCGATCAGCGTGAAGGACATCCGCATGCCGGACATGCCGGCGTCCCCGAGGAACAACGCCCACAGCGACCACAGGTAGGCCGCCGAGATGCCGATCGAGACCAGGGTGTCCATGGTGCTGGCGCGGTGCCGGGCGTTGACCACCGCGGCGCGGTGGAACGGCCAGGCACCCCAGACCGCTACCGGGCTGGCCAGGGTGAGCACCAGCCACTGCCAGTTGTCGAACTGCAGCGCCGGGATCATCGACAGCAGCACGACGGGCAGGGTGAGCGCCGCGCTGATGATCAGCCGCTGGCGCAGGCCCGCCTCCGGCGCGGGGGCGTCGGGGACGGGGTCCCCGTCGTCCGGCGGGGCGGGCAGCGTGGCGGAGTAGCCGGCGGCGCCGACCGTGGCCAGCAGCCGGTCGGTGTCGACCCGGGTGGGGTCGAAGCGGACGGTCGCCGCCTCGGTGGCGTAGTTGACGCTGGCCTGCACGCCGTCGAGCTTGTTGAGCTTGCGCTCGATCCGGTTGGCGCAGCTGGCGCAGGTCATGCCGGTGACGTCGAGGCGGACCTCGTCCAGCGGCGCGCCCGCGGTGGACGGGCCCGCCTGGGGCCCGGCGGTCATGCCGGGTCCGCGGAGTAGTTCCCCGCCTCGGCGACGGCGGCCTGCACCTGCTCGACGGTCACGTCCTGGCCGGTGACCTGGAGGCGGCCGGAGGTGAGGTCCACGTCCACGGCGGTGACACCGGTGACCTCGCCGACCTCCTCGGTGACGGAGGCGACGCAGTGCTGGCACGTCATGCCGGTGACGACGAAGGTCTGGGTCTGCACGGGATGTCCTCTTCCGGTGGTGGAGGGGTCAGGAACGGACGAGCCGGGCGATGGCCGCGGAGGCCTCGGCGATCTTGGCGTCGGCGGCGACGCCGTCGTCGGCGGCACTGCTGGCGACGGCGTCGCGCACGCAGTGGCCGAGGTGGTCGTCGAGCAGGCCGAGGGCGACCGCCTGCAGGGCCTTGGTGGCGGCCGAGACCTGGGTCAGGACGTCGATGCAGTAGGTGTCGTCCTCGACCATCCGCGCGATCCCGCGGACCTGACCCTCCACCCGGCGCAGCCGCGCCACGAGCTGGTCCTTGTCGCCTGCGTAACCCGTCATGCCGACCAGAGTACCCCTAGGGGGTACCGGTTACCACCCGCGCACCGGCTCGGACCCGTGGGTCGGCCGCTCGCACGATCAGGCGGTCGCAGGATGCCGGACGGCCCGGTCGGCGCCGGGGTGACCCACCGGGACCGACCGGGTCACGGAGCAGAAATCAGGACTCGAGGCCGTGCCTCGGTCCGCCCTTCCCGGTGGCGTCAGCGACGACGGCGGGGGGCGAGCAGCGGCGGCGGCGGGGGGTCGTTGCGGTGCTTGACCTTCAGCCCGACGACGACGGCGATCGTGAGGCCGACCGCGCCGACCAGCGCCATGCCGGGCGGGCTCTGCAGGAACGCCAGCGCGGCGGCCTTGCCCTGCGCGGTCAACCGCTTCGGGTCGGCCCGGTAGGACAACTCGTCCAGGGTGGACGCGAGGGACTCGCGGGCGGCATCGATCTCGAACTGGATCTGCTCGGGGCTGCGCGGCACGGGCGACAGCCTGCCAGATCGGCGCCCACCCGGCCGAGCCAGCCGCTCTCTAGACTTCCCCGGACGCGGGAGTGGTGTAACGGCAGCCACGCCAGACTTAGGATCTGGTGCCTTCGGGCGTGCGGGTTCGACTCCCGCCTCCCGCACGAGTGCGTCCCTCCTGGCGGGAGAGACCGCCTCTGGCCCCCCGGATGATCTCGGCCAGGCCGCGCAGCCGCTTGACCCGGACCTCGTGCACGCGGCAGCCCGGCTCCGGGAACGGCGCGGCGTCGAGCACCCCGGTGTCACCCACCGCCATCGTCGACGGATCGTGGAGTCAGCAGAGGCTGCTGTTGGCGGCGTTCACCAGATCGACGACCTCCTGCTGACCCGCTCCGCTGCCGCTGTCGAGCATCGCGTCGACCAGCACCTGCGGATCCAGGCCCTGCTCGAGCAAGCCGCATGCCTGGCGTCCCAGAGCGAGCAGATTGCTGTCGGACTGGAAGACCCAGCCATTCCCGCCCGTCCCCCGGGCCTGGCGGAGGAACGAGTCCGCCGAGCTGCTTCCTGCACCCGTCCCGGTCGAGCTCGGCGTCGTGGCGCGCGGAGTGGGCGCGACCGGCGCAGCCTCCTCGGCGGTGGCCGCCACGCCGCTCCCGCTCCGCGACCCTGCTGCTGTCCCACCGTCGCTGCTGCTGCCAGCACAGGCTGACAAGCTCAGCACTGCTGCGGCCATGACCACTACCGATCGCTGCACTGCGCCCCCGTCGTGCCCGGCCTCGCGGCCTGCCCGCGAGGATCCGGCACGATCCAAGCCGACGGCGCCGTCCGCGTGCCCCGCTCAGCCGCCGGAGACCACCCGAAGGGGTCGACCGGCCTCCGGCGTCCGGCGTCCCGTCAGGCCGGCGCCGGCGCTGACACCGAGTCGAACCAGCGCTCCAGCTGGTCGGCGGGCAACGGACGACACATGAAGTACCCCTGGGCGACGTCGCAGCCCAGATCGCTGAGCCGGTCCCAGGTGACCTGGTCCTCGATGCCCTCGGCGACCGTCGTCAGCCCGAGGTTGTGCCCCAGCTCCACGATCGACCGGACGATGTCGGCATCCCGGTGGTCGGCCGCCATCTCGGCTACGAAGGTCCGGTCGATCTTCAGCTGGTGCACCGGGAGGCCCTTGAGGTGGGCCAGCGAGGTGTACCCCGCACCGAAATCGTCGATCGACAGCGTGATGCCGACATCGGCCAGCCGGGTGAGGATCTCCTGCGCACGGTCCGGGTCGGCCATGATGGCGCTCTCGGTCAGCTCCAGCTCCAGGCAGCCCGCCGGCACCTGCCAGCGGACGAGCAACTCGGTCACGTCGTCGACGAAGCGCTCGTCGAGCAGGTTGCGGGCCGAGATGTTGACCGCGACGGTGAGCGTGCGGCCGGCCGCACGCCACCGGGCGCACTGCTCCAGCGCGGCGCTGAGCACGTACCGGGTCAGCGGCCGGATCAGCGGCGTGCGCTCGGCCAGCGGGATGAACGACGCGGGCGGGATCATCCCGCGCTGCGGGTGCTGCCACCGGACCAGCGCCTCGACGCCGGAGACCGCCGAGCCCGGCATGGCCACCTTGGGCTGGAAGTGCAGCACCAGCTCGCCGGCGTCGATGGCCCGGCGCAGGTCACCGAGCAGGCCCAGCCGCTCGGGGCTGTGGTCGTTGAGCGCATCGTCGTAGACGCACACACCCAGCCCGCGTTCCTTGGCGACGTACATCGCGATGTCGGCGTTCTGCAGGAGGCCGTCCACGTCCGACCCGTGCCCGTCCGCCAGCGCGATCCCGATGCTGGCGTCGACGTCGAGGAACACGCCGTCCACCTCGATGCTGCCCTCCATCGCAGCCTGGGCGCGGGCGGCCAGTTCCAGTGCGGCCTCGGCGCCGGCCACGGCGGGCAACAGGATGGCGAACTCGTCCCCGCCCAGCCGGGCGACCGTGTCGGTGGCCCGGACGGTGTCCTGCAACCGGGTCGCGACCGCGCGCAGCACCGCGTCGCCGTAGGCGTGCCCCAGCGTGTCGTTGATCTCCTTGAACCGGTCCAGGTCGATGAGCATCAGCGCGAGCGGTCCGGGGTCGCCGTCCGTCGTGGCGAGCGCAGCCGTCGCGCGCTCCGCCAGCAGCGTGCGGTTCGGCAGGCCGGTCAGCCCGTCGTGCAGCGCCTGGCGACGGTTCTCCTCCGCCTGGGCCAGGGTCGCCCGCCGGCTGCGGGTCAGCACCACCGCGAACAGCCCGACCAGGACCAGCCCGACGCCGAACAGCAGCGGGGTGGCCACGAGCAGCAACCGCTGCGACCGGGCCATGCTCTCCAGCGCGGTATCGGCCGCGGCCAGGTGCTGTCGCGCCTCCTCCTTCACGAGGGTCTCGAGGGCCTCGTGATGCGGGTCGACCAGCGTGTCCTCGTACTCCTCGGCCCCGGCCGGGTCCAGCCAGACCGCGGCGAGCAGGTCCTCCACGGCTGCGCCGTACCGCTCGTGCAGCACCAGCGACCGGGCGAACCGCCCCTCGTGCTCGCCGGCGGCCGTCCCCATCTGCACCAGGGCGTTCCGGGTGGCTGCGGTGGCGGCGTCGTACGCGGACCGCACCTCCTGATCAGGATCCAGGACGAGCTCGTCGGCCAGTTCCTCCTGGCGGTCCAGCCCTTCCTCCGCCTGGTCCGACCACTCCGCCACCGCGGCACTCTGCTCGACCTCACGGGCCGCGTCGGCGTTGGCGACGGCCGTCACCACGGAGAAGACGGTGAGCACGAGCAGGACGACGACCAGGCCACCGGTGGCGGCGTGCGCCGACAGGCGGCGCGATACGTCGCGGGTCAGCCGGGAGGGGAGTGCTCGCCTCGTCGGGGTCCTCATGTGCCTTGGTCCTCATCGCCACGGCGCCCGCTGGGTCGGGGCGCTCACCGTGGACATCGACCCGGAACAAGATCGGCTACAACGCAGCGGGCGCGACCCACCCCGACGAGGGAGCTCCCGCACCGGCCGGTGCCCGGGACGGGGCTGCCCCTCGCCCGGCGCGGTCAGCGGGCAGCGCCGTCGCGCTGGACAGCGGTGAAGACCATCTGCAGATTGCTGGCCTGCGCCCGGAAGGCATCGCCCGCCGACGAGGGCAGCGTGACGGTCACCGCGAGGTGGTCGGTGGCGTCGGCCGCCAGGCTCCGCGGCGCGACGAGAGCGGCGGTGCGCACGACCGGGCCGGAGGCCAGCACGGTGCGGACGTCCCCGTCGCAGGTGGCGCTCGCCGTCCAGGCGACCGAGCAGGACTCCACGGACATCTGCAGGCCGTTCGTCGCGTCGGTGTCCAGCAGGCTCGACTTCGTGGCCGTGGTGGCGAGGCTGACCGAGGAAAGCGCAGAGGTTCCGTCGTTGACCAGATCGACCGGCTGGGTCAGCGAGGACCCCGGCAGCACGCTGCCGAACTCCAGCGGCACGCTCGCCCCGCCGCCGGCCGCGGCCAGGTCGACCGAGACGACGCCGTTGTCGACCGAGACGACGGCCGGGGTGGTGCTGTCGGTGAAGCTGCCGAAGACCCCGAGGCCGGCAACGGCGGCAGCGGCGGCGACGACACCGAGCGAGCCGACGACCTTCGCGGTGTTCGTGCGGTGTGCCGTCCGGGGGGTGGGAGTGGTGGTCACGGCGGGGCTCCTCGCAAGCGGTGTACCCGGCGGTCGATCCGCCGGTACCGAGAACGATCCGGGGGCAACCGCAGGGCGGCCGCGAGGCAACCGCAAGAAACCCGCAAGGTGTGCGGCGGCGGCCGTGCCACCGCCGGGTCAGCCGCGCAGCACCTCGGCGAGCACCGGCACCAGCGCGGCGAAGGCCTGCCCACGGTGGCTGAGGGCGTCCTTCTCGGCCGGCCCGAGCTCGGCGGCGGTCACGGTCTGGCCGGCCGGCACGAACACCGGGTCGTAGCCGAAGCCGTTCGCGCCCCGCGGCCCACGGCCGACGCTTCCCCGCCACTGCCGCTCCAGCACGTGCTCCACGCCGTCCGGGGTGACCAGCGCGGCGGCGCAGACGAAGGCCGCGCCACGCCGCTCGTCGGGGACGTCGGCGAGCTGGCCGAGCAGCAGCGCGGTGTTCGCCGCGTCGTTCCCGTGCCGGCCCGACCAGCGGGCCGACAGCACCCCGGGCATCCCGTTGAGCGCGTCGGCGGTGATCCCGGAGTCGTCGGCCACTGCGGGCAACCCGGTGTACCGGACCGCCTCACGGGCCTTCAGCAGGGCGTTCTCCTCGAACGTCGCCCCCGTCTCGGGGGCCTCGGGGTACTCGGGGACGTCGCGCAGGCCGACGACCGCCACGCCCGGGACGGCGGTGGCCAGCAGCCGCTGGAGCTCGGCCAGCTTGCCGGCGTTGCGGGTGGCCAGCAGGAGCCGGTGGCTCACTTCTCCAGCGCGATCTGCTGCAGCAGGGTCAGCTCGGCGCAGCCGGTCACCGCGAGGTCCAGCAGTTCATCGAGCGTCCGCCGGTTGAAGACCGCACCCTCGGCAGTGCCCTGCACCTCCACGAAGCTGCCGTCGCCGGTGCAGACGACGTTCATGTCGGTGCCGGCCGTGACGTCCTCCTCGTAGGCGAGGTCGAGCCGGGGCTCGCCGTCGACGACCCCCACGCTGACCGCCGCGACCGACTGACCGATCGCGGTGGGCCTCGCCAGCTTGCCGCGGGCTCCGAGCCAGGAGACGGCGTCGGCGAGGGCGACGTAGGCGCCGGTGATCGCCGCCGTCCGGGTACCGCCATCGGCCTGCAGGACGTCGCAGTCGAGTGCGATGCTGTTCTCCCCGAGCGCGGCCAGGTCGATCGAGGCACGCAGCGAACGGCCGATCAACCGGCTGATCTCGTGGGTGCGGCCACCGATCCGGCCCTTGACCGACTCCCGGTCGCTGCGGCTGTGCGTGGCCCGCGGGAGCATCGAGTACTCGGCGGTGACCCAGCCCAGGCCCGAACCGCGCCGCCAGCGGGGCACGCCCTCGGTGACGCTCGCGGCGCACAGCACCCGGGTGCGGCCGAACTCGACCAGCACCGACCCCTCGGCGTGGTCGAGCCAGTTGCGGGTGATGGTCACCGGACGGAGCTGGTCGGCCGTACGGCCGTCGGGGCGGGTCACTGTGCCGAGGGTAACGAAGTCTCCTCCGGCCCGATGGGTCGCGATGGGCGTCGCGTGCCACCCTCCTCCCATGCGCTCCGAGCTGCGTGCCGTGCGGACCGGCGGGGTTCCCTCCGTCGTCGACCTGACCGACGAGTGCGCGGCATTCGTCGACGGCGAGGCCGACGGGTTGCTGCACGTCTTCGCGCCGCACGCGACGGCGGGCATCGCGATCATCGAGACCGGAGCGGGCAGTGACGACGACCTGCTGGCCCAGCTCGACGAGCTGCTGCCCCGCGACGACCGGTGGCGGCACCGGCACGGTGCCCCCGGCCACGGGCGGGACCACGTGCTCCCGGCGTTCGTTCCACCGCACGCCACGGTGCCGGTGCTGGAAGGTCGGCTCGCCCTGGGCACCTGGCAGCGGATCTGTTTCGTCGACACCAACGTCGACAACCCCAGCCGGCACGTCCGGTTCTCGTTCTTGGCCGGGTGACGCGTTCGTGAGCATCGCAGCGAGCGCCAGCGAGCGAGGAGCGGAGCGGTTGCGGAACCGGCTACCGACGATCGGGCGGCTGACCGACGCGGCCGGCCTCCCGGCCGGCGGACGACGGCTTGGGTCCGGTCGGCCGCGTGTAGGACGATGCCGGCATGACCGAGACCGACGTCGCCCCCGTTCGCCTCACTCCCGGTGACGTGGCGCCGGACTTCACGCTGCCCGACGCCGATGGCACCCCCGTTCCGCTGGCCTCCTACCGGGGGCGGCGGGTCATCGTCTACTGCTACCCGGCGGCGCTGACCCCCGGCTGCACCACCCAGGCGGTCGACTTCACCGCGGCCGCCGGCGACCTGGCCGAGGCCGGGCTGGACATCATCGGCGTCTCCCCCGACGCCCCCGACAAGCTGCTCCGCTTCCGGGAGAAGGAGGAGCTGGGCATCACCCTGCTGTCCGACCCGGACAAGGAGGTGCTGCGGGCCTACGGCGCCTTCGGCCCGAAGAAGCTCTACGGCAAGGAGGTCATCGGGGTGATCCGCTCCACGTTCATCGTCGACGCCGAGGGCCGGATCGAGAAGGCGGCCTACAACGTCAAGGCCACCGGTCACGTCTCCAAGCTGCTGCGCGACCTCGGCCTGGGCTGAGCGGCGCCTCATGCGCGCCACGTTCCCGGCCGGGGCTGGCAGGCCGGCCCGCAGCGGTGGCCGGCATCCCACGGGAACCGCCCGTCGGCGTCGCTCCAGGTCAGCTGCAGGGCGGCGACGGACACCTGGGCAGGCCGCTGGTAGTGCCGGTTGGCACCGAGGACGACCTCCCCGGGATTGGGCACCGCCTCGACGACGAACCGGGTCGTCGTGTCGTCGAACCCGAGCAACTCACCCGGGACGAGGTCCCGCCCGCCGGTCACCAGGTCGGCGACCCGGGTGAGCCAGCCGTGGGTGGCCTCCGGGGCGAGGCCGACCACGACCAGCTCGGGGTGACCGAGACCGAACAGGCCGATCGTGTACCCGAAGGCGGGTTCATCGGGGTGGTCCCCCGGGCCGACGTACTGGACCACCCAGCGGTGTGCGCGGATGGCCTGGACGAGGTGGGCGTCCTCCTGGTCGAGCCAGGCGGTGGTCTGCGGGTCGGTCGTCATGGCGGCAGCCTCGGCCCGGCCACCGACACGACGCGGGATCGCGCGGGCGGCCTGTGGACAACCTTCGTCGTCCCCAGGCAGGGCTATCAGGTCGGCGGCGGCTGCTGCCCAGCCGCCGTCCGCGCGCGGGCGCGGCGCTTGCCCTCGTGCATCGCCTGGACCCGGGCGACCGGGATGGTGTGCCCCTCGGCGACCAGGTCGGCGGGCAATTCCTGCGGCTCGGGCAGCGCGGCGGCCCAGGGGTCGCCGCTCCCGATCCGCTCGCTCGCCGTCCGGACCGTGACGTCACCGGGGCGGACGTCGTCCAGCTCGGCCCAGTCGACCGGCGCGGACACCGGCAGACCGGGGCGGACCCGCGGGCTGTAGGCGGCCGCGACCGTGCCCCGCCCGGACCGGGTCGAGTCGACGAAGACTCGGCCGGCGCGCTCGGCGACCACGTACGCCGTCGTGGCCAGCGAGGGGTCCAGCCGCTCGGTGCGGGCCGCCAGCGCGCGGGTCGCCGCCGCGACGTCCTCGGCCGGCGAGCCGTGCACCGGGACGACGACGTGCACCCCGGTGGAGCCGCTGGTCTTCACCGCGGCAGCCAGGCCGGCGTCGGCCAGTGCCCGCCGGACCAGCCGGGCGGTGCGCACCACCACCTCGAACGGCGCGCTGTCGGGCGGGTCGAGGTCGAGCACCAGCCCGGTCGGCTGCTCCTCACCCACCCGGCCGAACGGCACGTGGTACTCGACCGCCCGCTGGTTGGCCAGCCACAGCAGCGTTCGGCGGTCCTCGCACAGCACCTGGTGGACCTCCCGGCGGGCCCGGTCGGACCAGGTGGCCACGGTGCGCACCCAGTCCGGCGCTCCCTTGGGCACGTCCCGTTGGATGAACGGCGCGGCTCCCGGTCGCACCCGCTTGATGGTCAGCGGCCGCCCGGCGAGCAACGGCACCAACCGGTCGGCGAAGGCGTCGAGGTGGTCGACCAGCTCGCCCTTCGTCACCTCGAGCCCGTCGCCCAGCGGAGAGCTGAGGCTGCTCAGCCGGACGCCGTCCCGCTCGTCGTCTGCCACCCGGCCACCGTGCCCGGGCGCAGCGGTGCCAGCAATAGAAGGACCCTCCTGCCCCCCACGCCTCGCAGGCTCGGCGCGGGCCCCTGCAGGAGGGCCGTCACAACTCGTACACCGCGGCGTGCTCGGCGAGCTCGGCGGCGGGGAACGCCCCCCGGGCGGCGGCCAGCTGCTCCCCGGCGTCCACCCAGGCGGGCACGTGGGTGACCAGCAGCCGCCCCACCCCGGCCGCGGCGGCGAGCTCGCCCGCCTCCCGGCCGGTGAGGTGCAGGCCCGGCGGCAACCCGGGGACCTCGGGGTGCGCGGCCTCGGCCAGCAGCAGGTCGGCGCCGCGGGCCAGCTCCTCGACGGCGGCCGAGGGCCCCGTGTCCCCGGTGTAGACCAGCGTCCGGCCCGCCACGGTCAGCCGCAGGGCGTGGCACTCGATGGGGTGCGCCGTGCGCGCCGTGCGCACCTGGAACGGGCCGAGCGTCCACTCGCCGGGCCCGATCGGGATCGCGTCGAAGACGTCGGCGATCTGGTCGCCGTCGTCGCCGTAGGCCATCGCCAGCCGCCGGGCGGCGCCCACCGGGGCGTAGAGCGGCACCGGGGTGCGCGAGGACTGCCCGGAGTAGCGGTGCCACACCATGAAGGGCGCGGCGTCCAGGCAGTGGTCGGCGTGCAGGTGGGACAGGAACACGGCGTCCACGGCGGCCGGGTCGGCGAGGGCGACCAGCGACCCGAACGCTCCGTTGCCCAGATCGAGCAGCAGACTGAAACCCTCGTGCTCGACGAGGTAGCAGGACGCCGGGGACGCCGGACCGGGCGCGCTGCCCGAGCAGCCCAGGACGGTGAGCCTCACGGCGCCACTGCCGGCTGCGCCCCGACCGCGGTACGGGTGACCATGTCGACCTCTGGCCCCAGGAATCGACGGCCCAGCCGGGCGAAGGGCTCCGGGTTCCCCGTCGCCAGGAAGCGGTGCACCGGTGGCGGCGCGTCGACGGTGCGCAGCAGGTCGGCGCGGGTGAGCACCCGGTAGACGTCCTTCGCCGTCTCCTCGGCGCTGGAGACCAGCGTGACCTCGTCGCCCAGCACGAGGGAGAGCACGCCGGTGAGCAGCGGGTAGTGGGTGCAGCCGAGGACGACGGTGTCGACCCCGGCGCCGAGCAGCGGGTCGAGGTAGGACTGCGCCAAGCCCAGCAGCTGACGCCCGCTGGTCACCCCGCGCTCGACGAAGTCGACGAAGCTCGGGCAGGCGGCGCTGGTGACGGTGATCTGCGGCGCCGCGGCGAAGGCGTCCTCGTAGGCGCCGCTGGTGATGGTGGCCTGGGTGCCGATGACCCCGACCTTCCCGTTGCGGGTGGCCGCGGTGGCGCGGCGCACGGCGGGCAGCACCACCTCCACGACCGGGACGTCGTACCGCTCGCGGGCGTCGCGGAGACAGGCCGCGCTGGCCGAGTTGCAGGCCACCACCAGCATCTTGACCCCGGCGGCGACCAGGTCGTCCATTACGGCCAGGGAGTGCCGCCGGACCTCGGCGATGGGCAGCGGGCCGTAGGGGCCGTGCGCGGTGTCGCCCAGGTAGCGGATGGCCTCGTGCGGCAACTGGTCGAGCACTGCCCGGGCCACGGTCAGACCGCCCACCCCGGAGTCGAAGATGCCGATCGGTGCGTCCGGACCCGCCGTCGTCGTCCCCATGGTGCCGCCGAGGCTAGCCGCCACCGCCGACGGTCGCGCCGAGCACCCTCGGCAGCTGCGGTCAGCCGGCGCGGAGGATGGCGGCGGCCGGGAGCAGCAGGCCGGCACCGGTCCAGCGGGCGCCGGTGAGGTCGCGGACGACGACGTCGGCCGGCGTCGCCAGCGCACCGGCACCGATGCCGACCACCCGGCAACCGGCCGCCTGCCCGGCGGCGACGCCGCTCCGGCTGTCCTCCAGGACGAGCACGTCGGCCGGCGCCAGCCCCAGCCGGGCCGCCGCGGCGGCGTACCCCTCCGGGTCGGGCTTCCCGACGGCGACGTCCTCGGCCGTCACCACCACGGCCGGGGGCACGAGACCCGCGGCGCGCAGCCGGGCGGTCGCCAGCTCGCGGACCCCGGAGGTGACCACGGCCCAGGGCACGCCGTCCAGCTGCGGGATGAGGTCGAGCACGCCCGCGACGGCGGTCGTGCCGCCGACGTCCTCGAGTTCGTAGCGGGTGACCAGCGCGGTCGATTCGTCGACCTGCGCGGGCTTGACGAACACGGCGACCGTGTCGGCGGCGCGGCGGCCGGGGACGGCCGCCATGACCTCGTCCGGGTCGAGGTCGTGGTCACGCGCCCAGCGGCGCCACGACGCCTCGACCCCGGCCTCGGAGTCGACGAGCACGCCGTCGTTGTCGAACAGCAGCCCGCGGGCCGGCAACGACAGGTCCCCTTGCAGGGGCCCCCCGCGAGCCTGCGAGCGGTGGGGCGGTGACGTGCTGGAACGGCCGCCTTGCAGGGCCCCGCCGCGAGCTTGCGAGCGGTGGGGGGCAAGGGGGTCCTTACTCATGCCCAGAGCTGGCCCTCGAGCGCTGCGCTGGCCTCCTCCAGAGTGCCCGCGTAGGCGCCCGTGGACAGGTACTTCCAGCCACCGTCGCAGACGATGAACACGATGTCGGCGCGGCGACCGGCGGCGACCTCCTTGTCGGCGATGCCGAGGGCCGCGTGCAGGATGGCCCCGGTCGAGATGCCGGCGAAGATGCCCTCGCGCTCCACCAGCTGGCGGGTGCGGTGGATGGCGTCGTCGGGGCCGACGGAGAACCGCGAGTCCAGCAGGTCGGCGTCGTACAGCTCGGGGATGAACCCCTCGTCGATGTTGCGCAGACCGTAGACGAGCTCGCCGTAGCGGGGCTCGGCCGCGATCACCTGCACGCCGGGCTTCTGCTCGCGCAGGTACCGGGACACGCCCATCAGCGTGCCGGTGGTACCGAGCCCGGCGACGAAGTGGGTGATCGAGGGCATGTCGGCGAGGATCTCCGGGCCGGTGCCGGTGTAGTGCGCCTCGGCGTTGGCCGGGTTCCCGTACTGGTAGAGCATCACCCAGTCGTCGTGCTCGGCTGCCAGCCCCTTGGCGACGGCGACCGCCTGGTTGCTGCCGCCGGCCGCCGGGGAGCTGATGATCTGGGCGCCGTACATCTCCAGCAGCTGACGCCGCTCGATCGAGGTGTTCTCCGGCATCACGCAGATCAGCCGGTAGCCGCGCTGGCGGGCCACCATGGCCAGGGAGATGCCGGTGTTGCCGCTGGTCGGCTCCAGGATCGTCGACCCGGGCTGCAGCCTCCCCTCCTTCTCCGCCGCCTCGATCATCGCGATGGCGGCGCGGTCCTTGATCGAACCGGTCGGGTTGTGGTCCTCCAGCTTCGCCCACAGCCGGACGTCCGGCGTGGGCGACAGGGACGGCAGGCCCACGAGGGGCGTGTTGCCGAGGGACTCGACGAGGGAGGCGAAGCGGGCCATGAGGTCTCTCCTGACGGGTGCGGGTACGGGGAGAGCCCCGTCAGCCGCCGGCGACGGCCGGCAGGATCGTGACGGAGTCGCCGTCCTTGACGGCGGTGTCGAGCGCACCGGTGAAGCGGACGTCCTCGTCGTTGACGTAGACGTTGACGAAGCGGTGCAACTTGCCCTCGTCGGTCACCAGGCGGCCCTTGATGCCGGGGTGCTGGGCGTCGATGTCGTCGACCAGGGCGGCGAGCGTGTCGCCGTTGCCCTCGACGGTCTTGTTGCCCCCGGTGTGGGTGCGCAGGATGGTCGGGATCCGGACCTGGATGGCCATGGCGGTGGAACTCCTTCTCGCGGGGTGAGGGGTGAGGGGCGCGCGCCCGGGGCACGCGGGGATGGCGACTGCTGGGGGGAACGCCGCTCCGCGACCGACTTGTTCCCCTGGCCGCGGCGGCCCTCCTGCAGGGGCCCGCCGCGAGCTTGCGAGCGGTGGGGGGCAGGAGGGTCCTTCTTCAGTCGTAGACGACCGTCGTCGGCGAGTGACCGAACAGGTAGGACTCGACGACCTCGACGTCCTCCTCGCTCACCTCGCCCTCGACGATGCGGAAGCTGCGGAACTCGACGTCGTCGCCGGCCAGGCCGGTCTGCTCGCCGTGCTCGCGGGTGGACACCAGCACGTAGTGCGCCTCGGGCTCGGAGGCGTAGCTGATGTCGGTGCGCGACGGGTACGCCTCGGTCGCGGTGTGCGAGTGGTACACGATCACCGGGACCTCGTCGCGCGAGTCCATGTCGCGGTAGAGCTTCAGCAGGTCGGCGCTGTCGAACTCGTAGAACGTCGGCGACCGCGCCGCGTTGAGCATCGGGATGAAGCGCTCGGGCCGGTCACTGCCCTCGGGCCCGGCGACGACGCCGCACGCCTCGTCGGGGTGGTCCTGGCGGGCGTGGGCCACGATGGCGTCGTAGGTCGCGCGTTCGATGCGCAGCACGGGCACAGTCTAGGCGGTGGTTCCACCGGGCCACCCTCCTCCCCCGACCCGGTGCCACGACCCGCGGCACCGGGCGCGCCGGAACGGGGTGTGGCCCGCAGGTGTCGAGCCGATAGCGTCGCGTTCCGTGGTCCTCGAGGTGCTGATGGTCGTCGGTGTGGTGGTGCTCCCGTTGCCCGCTCTGGCGCTGGGCGCCGGAGGGCTGTTCCGGCGCAGCGGCCGGGCCAGCACGGACCTCCGGACCGACCGCATCGAACTGGCCCTGCTGGTGACCGGCCGGCTGCTCGCCCTGCTGCTCCTGCTGGCGCTGTCGGCGGTGACCCTGCTGGCCTGCGTGGGCGGGCTGGTGAAGGGGCTGAACGTGCCCAGCCTGGTCTACGTGTTCTTCATCGCCGACCTGCTGATCGCGGTGCTGGTGCTGCTCACCTTCGGGCGTCGCGACCCGCGGCGAGCGCGTCGACCAGCGACCCCTGCACAGCGGTGAGCCAGTAGTAGACGGTCAGCTGCGAGCCCTCGTCACCGGCGACGTCGATCTCGGGGGGCTCGGTCTCGGCCGTGATGCCCAGGCGGGTGCCCAGTGCCAGGCGCAGGTCGTTGGTGGTGCGCAGCCACGCGCGGGCCTGCTCGTCGTCCAGCCGGATCTCGCCGCCCTGCGGCGGGACGGTGGCCCGGACCAGGGCCAGGTCGTCGGCCTTGCCCTCGCGCAGCGCGGAGACCGTCAGCTCCCGGTACTCGGCGGCCAGCTCGGGGTCGCTCGCGTGGCCGGGCGGCAGCAGCCGCTCCACGACCGGGTCTCCCCCGGCGTCGTCGGGGTCGGCCGTGAGCAGCTGCTCGAGCTGGTCGAGCAGGAGGCCGACGATGCTGGCCTCGGCGTCGACGATGCGGGCGACGACCTGATCGCCCTTCCGGCGGAAGGGCTTCACGCGATCTCCTCGCTCATGAGTCGCGCTGGAAGGTCGCCCACAGGCCGTAGGCGTGCAGCCGGTTGGTGTCGTGCTCCATGCGTTCGCGCGGGCCGGAGCTCACGATCGCCTTCCCCTCGTTGTGGACCTGCAGCATCAGCGTCGTCGCGGTCGGCTCGTCGTAGCCGAAGAGCTCCTGCAGCACGAAGGTCACGTAGGTCATCAGGTTGACCGGGTCGTCCCACACCAGGGTGACCCAGGGGCGGTCGATCTCCGACTGCTCCCCCGTCGTGGTGTCTGGGGTGCGCTCGGGCGCGAGAGGTCCGGCCACCTGATCACTGTAAGCCGACCACCACGGGCGCTCCACGCAGCGGCCACCTATCGTGCTGGTCCATGCCGCAGAGCCCCCCGCTGCCGACGTTCAGCCCAGCGCTCCTCACCGACCGCTACGAGCTGACCATGCTGGCCGCGGCGCTGGCCGACGGGACCGCCGGGCGCGACACGGTGTTCGAGGTGTTCGCCCGCCGGCTGCCGCACGGCCGCCGGTACGGCGTGCTCGCCGGCACCGGCCGCTTCCTCGACGCGCTGGCCGAGTTCCGGTTCGGGGAGGCCGACCTGGACGCCATCCGGGCCCAGGGCATCGAGGACGAGCGGCTGCTCGACCACCTCGCCGGGTTCCGCTTCACCGGCGACATCGAGGGCTACGCCGAGGGCGACTTCTACTTCCCCGGCTCGCCGGTGCTCACCGTGCGGGCACCCTTCGGCCAGGCGGTGCTGCTGGAGACGCTGGCGTTGTCGGTGCTCAACCACGACAGCGCCATCGCTTCGGCCGGAGCCCGCATGGTCGGGGCCGCGTGCGGGCGCCCGTGCATCGAGATGGGCTCCCGACGCACCCACGAGGAGGCGGCGGTGGCAGCCGCGCGGGCAGCCGCCCTGGTCGGCTTCACCGCGACGTCGAACCTGGCCGCCGGCGCCCGCTACGGCATTCCCACGACCGGGACGAGCGCGCACGCGTTCACCCTGCTGCACGACGACGAGGCGGCGGCGTTCCGCGCCCAGCTCGCCACGCTGGGCGTGGACACCACGCTGCTCGTCGACACCTACGACACCGAGCAGGGCATCCGGACCGCGATCGAGGTGGCCGGGCCGAAGCTCGGCTCGGTGCGCCTGGACTCCGGTGACCTGACCGTGCAGGCGACCCGCGCCCGCGAGCTGCTGGACTCGCTGGGCGCCTTCGGCACCAAGGTGATCGTCACCAGCGACCTCGACGAGTACGCCATCGCGGGGCTGGCCGCGGCCCCCGTCGACGGCTACGGCGTGGGCACCTCCCTGGTCACCGGCTCGGGTGCGCCGACGGTCGGGATGGTCTACAAGCTGGTCGAGCGCGACGGCGTGCCGGTGGCCAAGAACTCCGAGGGGAAGCGGTCGGTGGGCGGGCGGAAGTCCGCCGTCCGGCGGCACGACGCCGAGGGGACGGCGACCGCCGAGGTGGTCAGCAGCGGCCCGGTGGAGCCTCGCGCTGGCGACCGCGAGTTGCTGGTGCCCCTGGTTCGCGACGGCGAGCTGGTCGGCCGCCGGCCACCGGCCGAGGCGCTGCGGGCCGCGCAGCAGCTGCACCGGCGGGTGCGCGGGACGCTGCCGGCGGA
Organism: Modestobacter lapidis; assembly: GCF_054780755.1. Lineage (NCBI taxonomy): Bacteria > Bacillati > Actinomycetota > Actinomycetes > Geodermatophilales > Geodermatophilaceae > Modestobacter > Modestobacter lapidis. The sequence continues at coordinate 204,022 of NZ_BAAGVS010000003.1, forward strand.
GGCGTGGTCGCTGTCCCGCGGCGAGCCGGTGCTGGAGACCTGCACGGCATGAGCACCCCGCGCCGGGCGCCGGGCAGGATGGGCGCATGAGCCGAGCGCTGATCGTGGTCGACGTGCAGAACGACTTCTGCGAGGGGGGCAGCCTGGCCGTGGCCGGTGGCGCCGCGGTGGCCCGGGCGATCAGCGCGCACACCGCGGCGGGCGGGTACGCCCACGTCGTCGCCACCCGCGACCACCACATCGACCCGGGAGCCCACTTCTCCGACTGCCCCGATTTCCTCGAGTCCTGGCCCGCGCACTGCGTGGTCGGCACCGGCGGCGTCGACCTGCACCCCGACCTGGACCGCGGGCCGATCGAGGCGGTGTTCGACAAGGGCGAGCACGCGGCCGCCTACTCCGGTTTCGAGGGGAGCTGCGCGGGCGTGGGGCTGACCGACTGGCTGCGGACCCACGACGTGGACGCCGTCGACGTGGTCGGCATCGCCACCGACCACTGCGTGCGCGCCACCGCCCTGGACGCCGTCGGCGCCGGGTTCAGCACCCGGGTCCTGCTCCACCTGACCGCCGGCGTCGCCGAGGCCTCCACCGAGGCCGCGCTCGAGCAGCTCCGCACCGCCGGCGTGGAGCTGGAGGGGGAAGTAGGGCAGGCCCAGCCGATGACCACGGGCTGACCTGCGGACCCAGCCACGGTTCCGCGGCGTCAGCCGCTCCGGTCCGACGACCGGGGCCGGAGGCCTCGTCGAGGAGGACCGGGCAACGGCTCAGCGAGAGCCGGGGACGGCTCCTGGCAGCGGTGTGACCCGAAGGGTCACGATGCATAGAGCACCTCATCGCGGGTGAAGCCGAGCACCTGCAGGACGGCGTCCAGGTAGGGCTGGTTGAGCGCGGCGTCGGCCTGCTCGCGGACCACCGGCTTGGCGTTGAACGCGATCCCCAGGCCGGCGGCGTTGAGCATGTCCAGGTCGTTCGCGCCGTCACCGACGGCGACGGTCTGCTCGAGCGGGATGCCGTACTGCGCGGCGAAACGGGCCAGTGCCCGGGCCTTGCCGGCCCGGTCGACCACCTCGCCGACCAGTCCCCCGGTCAACTTCCCGTCGGCGACCTCGAGGGTGTTGGCGGCGGCGAAGTCCAGCCCGAGGGTGGCGGCCAGCGGGTCGGTGATCTGGCTGAATCCGCCGCTGACGATCCCGCAGCGGAACCCGAGCCGCTGCAGCGTGCGGATCAGGGTGCGCGCACCCGGGGTGAGCACCAGGTGCTCGCGCACCTCGTCCAGCACGCCCACCGGCAGCCCGGCCAGTGCGGCCACCCGGGCGCGCAGCGACTCCTCGAAGTCCAGCTCTCCGTTCATGGCCGCGGCGGTAATCCGGGCGACCTCGGCCGCCCGGCCGGCCCGCGCGGCCAGCTCGTCGATCACCTCACCGCGGACCAGGGTGGAATCGACGTCGAGCACGATGAGCCGCTTGCTGCGGCGGGCCAGGCCGACCTGCTCCACGGCCACGTCGGTGCCCGTCTCGGCGGCCACCGTGGCCAGCGCCGTGCGGAGCTCGGTGGAGCAGGCCCCGGACACGGTCAGCTCGAAGCTGGTGACGGGGTAGTCCGACAGCCGGCGGATCGCGTCGATGTTGCCGCCGACGGTTGCGATGGCCCGGGCGGCACCGGCGACGGCGGTGGGCGGCACCGGCCGACCGAGCACGATGACGTGGTGCGGGCGCCCCGCCCGCTCCCGGCGCCCGGCCCGGGCGTCGGACGTCTCCACGGTCACCTGCATGCCGGTGGCCGTGGAGACCTCACCGGCCAGCACGCTCAGGCGCTCCAGCAGTGTCCCGGTCCCGACCGGGGCACCGCCGTCGGCAGCGGCGGTCTCCCGGACGACGACGCCCAGCGCCAGCTGCCCGTGCACCACGACCTGCTCCACGTCGACGACCTCGACCGGGGTGGGCGTCGTGCCCTGCAGCGCGGTGAACAACGCCGCGGTAACCCCCGGCCGGTCGGCCCCGGTGACGGTGATCAGGAAGGACGGCGCGGCCTGGTCCGGGGGCGAGCCGGACGGCGCGGTCAGGGCGGGGGCACGGTCGGTCACCCCGCCATCGTGCCGGACACCGGACGGCTGCCCGCAGCCGCCCGGGATGCCGAACGCCCCGCCGGCCGGATGGCGGGCGGGGCATTCGGGTGAGCGATCGCCTCCTGGGGCCCCGTCTAGAGGCTCGCCCCGGCCCTGCGAGGGGCGCGGAGGACGGGGCCCTTCCTCAGGTGAAGTCCTTGTCGTTGGGGCCCTGGCGGTGCCCACCGGTGAGCCCGGTCTCGCTGGCGTAGGGCTCGTGGCCCTTGCCGGCGTGCGCCTCCATCTGCAGCCGCTCCGTGAGGTGCGGGTAGTGCAGTTCGAACGCGGGACGCTCGGACCGGATCCGCGGGATCTCGATGAAGTTGTGCCGCGGCGGCGGAGACGACGTCGCCCACTCCAGGGAGTTGCCGTGGCCCCACGGGTCGTCGCGCAGGGCGAGCCGGCCGTGCTTCCAGGACTTCACCACGTTGTAGACGAACGGGATCGTCGAGGCGCCGAGGACGAAGGACCCGATGGTCGAGATGGTGTGCATGGTGGTGAACCCGTCGGACGGCAGGTAGTCGGCGTACCGGCGCGGCATGCCCTCGTTGCCCAGCCAGTGCTGGATGAGGAAGGTGCCGTGGAAGCCGATGAAGGTCAGCCAGAAGTGCAGCTTGCCCAGTCGCTCGTCCATCATCCGGCCGCACATCTTCGGGAACCAGAAGTAGATGCCGGCGAAGGCCGAGAACGCCACGGTGCCGAAGACGACGTAGTGGAAGTGCGCGACGACGAAGTAGCTGTCGTTGAGGTGCCAGTCCAACGGCGGGGAGGCCAGCAGCACGCCGGTCAGCCCACCGAGCAGGAAGGTGATGAGGAAACCCATCGCGAACAGCATGGGGGCCTCGAACGTGATCTGGCCCCGCCACATGGTGCCGATCCAGTTGAAGAACTTGATCCCCGTGGGCACCGCGATCAGGTACGTCATGAAACTGAAGAACGGCAGCAGCACTGCACCGGTGGCGAACATGTGGTGCGCCCACACCGCCAGCGAGAGGGCGGTGATGGCGATCAGCGCGAAGACCATGCCCTTGTAGCCGAACAGCGGCTTGCGGCTGAAGACCGGGATGATCTCGCTGATGATGCCGAAGAACGGCAACGCGATGATGTAGACCTCTGGATGGCCGAAGAACCAGAAGAGGTGCTGCCAGAGCATCGGGCCGCCGTTGGCCGCCGAGTAGACCTGCGCGCCGAGGTGCCGGTCGGCGAGCAACGCCATCAGGGCCGCGGTGAGGATCGGGAAGGCCAGCAGGATCAGGATGCTGGTGGTGAGCGCCGCCCAGGTGAACAGCGACATCCGGAACATGGTCAGGCCGGGTGCGCGCAGACAGACGATCGTGGCGATGAAGTTGACGCCACCCAGGATCGTGCCCAGCCCGCTGACCGCGAGGCCGGCGATCCATAGGTCACCACCGGCGCCCGGGCTGTGCGCCCCGGTCGACAGCGGGGTGTAGGCGTACCAGCCGAAGTCGGCCGCACCGCCCGGGGTGAGGAACCCGGAGACCGCGAGCGCCGACCCGAAGAAGAACAACCAGTAGGAGAAAGCATTCAATCGCGGGAACGCCACGTCCGGCGCGCCCAGCTGCAGCGGCATGATCAGGTTCGCGAACGCGAAGAACAACGGCGTCGCGAAGAAGAGCAGCATGACCGTGCCGTGCATGGTCACGAGCTGGTTGTACTGCTCGGGCGACAGGAACTGCAGGCCCGGCTGACCCAGCTCACCACGCATCAGCAGCGCCATCAGGCCACCCACGAAGAACCAGACGAACGATGTCGTCAGGTACATCATGCCGATGGTCTTGTGGTCGGTGGTGCGCAGCAGACCCAGGAGCCGCGACCCCTTCTCGGCCTCGTGCGCCGGGCTGGGCCGGCTCACGATCGGGGCGGGTGCGATCGTCACGCTCGGAGCTTAGACGGTGCGCCCAGCGCACGTGCGACGGGCGACGGGCGTGGCCCGTCGTGGCGCGTCGGTGCAGGTCACGGACAAGTCACGAGGGTCACCCGAGCGGGTGGTTCAGCGAGTCCGACCGGTTCCGGAAGTTTGGCCAAGATCGGGACCGGGAACTGATGATCTTGCGCTGGAGGTTCCAGCACGCGGCGGTGCGCCGCCATGCTTAGGAGGCTCACATGGACGTTCTCTGGAACATCATCGTGCTGCTCGTGATCGGTGGCATCGCCGGCTTGATCGCCCGCGCCATCATCCCGGGCAAGCAGGATCTCGGGATCGGTATGACCATCGCGCTCGGCATCGTCGGGTCCGTGGTCGGCAATCTGCTGGGCAGCCTGATCTTCGAGCCCCACCGCTTCGAGCTCGGCACCTCCGGGATCATCGGCTCCATCATCGGCGCGATCGTCGTGCTGGGCATCTACGTGATGGCGACGAACCGGAAGCACGTCACACGCTGACCCGAGCAGTCCAGCTCCATCCCCACGAGGGCCCGGCCGACCAGGCCGGGCCCTCTGGCGTTCCGGGCCCTCGGCTGCCCGGGGTCAGCCGGGAGCGTGCGTGGTGACGTCCACCGCCACCGTCACCCGCACGGGCTCGGCCAGTCGGCCGACCGCCGCGGACAGCTCGGCGGGCGTGCGGTGCCGGGCGTGCGGCCCCATCCCCACCAGGGTGCGGACCGCGGCCCGGTCCAGCAGCAGCTCCTCGCGGTGTGCCGCCGCGGCCACCGGGCGCAGATGCGGCCCGAGCGACGCGGCCAGCCGATCGGCCTTGGTCGGGTCGACGGAGAGCAGCCCCAGCGGGCCGACCAGCTCGGCGAGGTGATCCGCGGCTGGGGTGACGACGACCAGCCGCCCGTCGGGGCGCAGCACCCGGGCGGTCTCGGCACCGTTGCGCGGCGCGAAGACGACCAGCACCCGGTCCAGGCTCGCACTGCGCACCGGCCACCGGGCCCAGGTGTCGGCGACCACCGAGATGGCCCGCGGATGGGCCCGGGCAGCGCGCCGGGCCGCGTAGCGCGACACGTCCAGGACGACGCCCACCGCGCCCCGGGCCCGGTCCAGCACCCCCGCCAGGTGCGCCCCGGTCCCGCCGCCGGCGTCCAGGACGGTGCCCGGCTCGCCCGGCGCCAGGACGGCACCGGCCAGCGCGGCGGTCAGGCCGGCGTAGTGACCCGCGGCGAGGAAGTCCGCGCGGTCGGCGACCATCTCGGCCGAGTCGCCCGGGTGCACGCTGCTGCCCGAGGCCAGCAACGTCACGTGCCCCTGCCGCGACCGGTCAAAGGCGTGCCGCTGCGGGCAGGCCACCCCGGAGTCCGTCCCCGACAGTGGCTGCTCGCAGACCGGGCAGGCCAGCAGCGCGACGGCCGCGGGCACCAGCGGAGGGCGGCTCATCGCCGGCCGCCCGCGCGGACGGGGAGCGCGTGCAGCACGAGGTCGGTCAACCGGCCCTCGTCGACCGTCGCGGTCAGGTACGTGCCGTTCGGCTGCCGGCGGCGGTCGGTCGGCGAGCCGGGGTTGAGCAGCCGCAGCCCGGAGTCGGCGACGGTGTCCCAGGGGATGTGGCTGTGGCCGAACACGAGCACGTCGACGTCCGGGAACCGCTCGGCGCAGCGCCGTTCGCGGCCCTGCGCGCCCCCGGTCTCGTGGACGACGGCGAAGCGGAGGCCCTCGAGCTCCACGCGCGCGACCTCGGGCAGCCGCTCGCGGAGGGCCGCGTGGTCGTTGTTGCCGTACACCGCGACGAGGCGGCGCGACCGCTGCCCGAGCTCGTCCAGCAGCGCGACGTCCACCCAGTCGCCGGCGTGCACGACGACGTCCGCGGACTCGATCGCGACCCACAGGGCATGGGGAAGATCACGGGCGCGCCGGGGGACGTGGGTGTCTGAGATGAACACCACGGAAACCGGCACGACTGCATCGTCGCAGGCCACTACCTTCGCCTCTTGGCCGACAACTCGGCCGAGCCGAACGACGATCGAGGACATCCGTGAGCGACACCGCCCCGAACGCCACCGCCTCGGGGGTCTTCCCCGACGCCGAGCCCTATCCGAGACGGTGGCTGGCCCTCGCCGTCATCGCCGTGACCGTCCTGATGGTCATCCTCGACGCGACGATCGTGAACATCGCCCTGCCGGCGGTGACCGCCGACCTCGGGGTCAGTGCGGCCAACCAGCAGTGGATCGTCACCGCCTACACCCTGACCTTCGGCGGCTTCCTGCTCCTCGGCGGCCGGATCGCCGACTTCTGGGGGCGCAAGCGCACCTATCTGGTCGGCGCGGCCGGCTTCGCGGTCGCCTCCGCCCTCGGCGGTCTGGCCACCAACGAGGTGATGCTCTTCGGTGCCCGCGCGCTGCAGGGCGTGTTCGGCGCCCTGCTGGCCCCGGCCTCCCTCGCCCTGCTGACCGTGCTGTTCACCGACGCCAGGGAGCGGGCCAAGGCGTTCGCCGTCTACGGCGCCATCGCCGGTGGCGGGTCCGCGGTCGGGCTGCTGCTGGGTGGGGTGCTCACCGAGTACGCCGACTGGCGCTGGTGCTTCTGGGTCAACGTGCCGGTCGCCATCGTCGCCATCGTCGCCGCCATCCCGGTCGTCCCGGAGAGCAAGGCCCCGGGCGAGACCAGCTACGACATCCCCGGCGCCGTGCTGGTGACCCTCGGCCTGGCCTCGCTGGTCTACGGCTTCACCCGCGTCGCGGAGGCCTCGCAGGAGAACGCGGTCACCGGATCGACCGACAGCGCCTGGACGAACGGCCCGGCCCTGACCTTCATCGTCGTCGGCCTGCTGCTGATCGCCGCGTTCGTCGTCGTGGAGCTGCGGGTGCGCAATCCGCTGCTGCCGATGCGACTGGTCCTCGACCGCAACCGCGGTGGGGCGTACCTGACCTCCACGCTGGTCGGCGCCGGCCTGATCGGGGCGTTCTTCTTCCTGAGCCTGTACTTCCAGCAGGTCCTCGGGTACGAGCCGGTCGTCGCCGGGTTCGCCTCGCTGCCTGTCACGCTCGGCGTGCTGATCGCCGCCGGCGCCGCCAGCGCCCTGGTGCTGAAGACCGGGCCCAGGCCGCTGATGGTGCTCGGTGGGCTCCTGGCCGCGGCCGGCCTGTTCGTGCTGTCCTTCCTGACCGTCGACAGCTCCTTCTGGGCACTGCCCTTCCCGGGCCAGCTCCTGCTGGGCCTCGGGCTGGGCTTCACGTTCGTGCCGTTGTCCAACCTGGCGCTCATCGGCGCCGGGGAGCACGACGCCGGTGCCGCGAGCGCGATGCTCAACGCCACCCAGCAGGTCGGCGCCTCGATCGGGACGGCGCTGCTGGCCACCATCTCGGTCGGTGCGGTCACGTCCGCCCTGGCCGACCGCGTCGCCGCCGGCGGCGACCCCCGGGACCCCGCGCTCGGCCTCGCCGCGCAGGTGGACGGGTACACCACCGCCTTCACCTGGGCCGCGGGCCTGCTGGTGGCGGGCGCGCTCGTCTCCGCGGCGCTGATCAAGGCGACCAAGGACGACCTGCCTGCCGAGGGCGCGATGGTGCACGCCGCCTGACAGAAGGACCCCGTTCCCCCACGCTTCGCAAGCTCAGCGCGGTCAGGTCCCGCTGCAGGGTCCCGCCACGAGCTTGCGAGTGGTGGGGGGCAGCGGGGTCCTTCTTCATTCGTGGACCGGCGACTCGTGGTCGGAGTGCCCGGCGGACTCGAGCTGGAAGGTGCAGTGCTCGACGTCGAAGTGGTCACCCAGGCAGACGCAGAGGGCGTCCAGCACCCGGCCACCGTGCCCGTCGGCCAGGACGCCGTCGTTGACCACCACGTGCGCCGACAGCACCGGCAGCCCGGAGGTGATGGTCCAGGCGTGCAGGTCGTGCACGTCCAGCACGCCGTCCACCGACAGGACGTGCGCGCGCACCTGCGCCAGGTCCACCCCGCGGGGCGCGGCCTCCAGGAGCACGTCGAGCGCCTCGCGCAGCAGCGACCAGGCGCGGGGCAGCACGAGCACGCCGATGGCCAGCGAGGCGACGACGTCGGCCCCGGTCCAGCCGGTGGTCGCGATCAGCACGCCGGCGACGATGACCGCCACCGAGCCCAGCGCGTCGCCCAGCACCTCCAGGTAGGCGCCGCGGGTGTTCAGCGATTCCGCCTGACCGGCGTGCAGGACGGCCAGGGACACGAGGTTGGCGACCAGGCCGACACCGGCGACGGAGAGCATCCAGCCGGAGTGGATGTCCGGCGGGTTCCCGATGCGCCGGACGGCCTCGACGACGACGTAGGCGCCGACGCCGAGCAGCAGGAGGCCGTTGAGCCCCGCGGCGAGGACCTCGATGCGCTGCCAGCCGAACGTCCGGCGGCCGGCGGCGGGGCGCTGCGCGAGGGTGACCGCCCCGAGGGCCAGGCCGATACCCAGGGCATCGGTCGCCATGTGCCCGGCGTCGGCCAGCAGAGCGAGCGACCCGGAGATCAGCGCGCCGACCACCTCGAGGACGAAGACGCTTCCGGTCAGGGCCAGGACGAACGCGAGCCGACGGCGGTGCGCCGCGGAGGCGGTGCCGTGCCCGGAGGCGTGGTCGTGCCCCATTCCGGTCCTCCCCCGCCTCGGCGCTCCCACATGCACCATGCCGCATGTCACGGCTCCGCGCCAGGATCACCAACCCGCGGGCCTGCCCGGCCCCCTCGCAGGGGCCCGCCGCGAGCTCGCGAGCGGTGGGGTCAGGCCCTGCTGCAGGGCCCCGCGCTGAGCCTGCGAAGCGTGGGGGGCAGCAGGGTCCTTCGACCTTCTTCAGATGTGGACGCCGTGCTCCCGCAGCCAACCCACGGGGTCGATCTTGGTGCCGTCCATGCCGCCCACGTGCACCTCGAAGTGCAGGTGCGGACCGGTCGACTGGCCCCGGTTGCCCAGCAGCGCGATCGTGTCGCCGGCCCGGACGACCTGCCCCTCGGCGACCAGGATCGAATCCATGTGGCCGTAGACGGTCACGTCGCCGTTCTGGTGCTGGATGTACACCGCCAGGCCGTACCCGCTGGCGGCACCGGCCTTGATGACGACGCCGTCCATCGCGGCGTACTCGGGCGTGTGCATCGGCGCGGCCAGGTCGATGCCGGCGTGCAGGGTGCCCCAGCGGGCACCGAAGCCGCTGGTCAGCCGGGCGCCCGCGACGGGCAGCACGACCTTGGGGCGGGCGGCCTCGGCGGCCGCGGCGGCGGCCGCGTCGATCGCCGCCTGCTCGGCGGCGGCCTGGGTCTGGGCGGCCGCCACCTTCGCGTCCTCCCGCTGGGCCCGACTGGCCACCATCTCCTGCAGCCGACCGGCCGCCTCGTCCTCCGACAGCGCCGAGGCCTGGGCACGCAGCAGGCCGAGCTCCTCGGCGACGCTGGTGGCCTCGGTGGTGGCCGGCGCCGCGGCGTGGGCGGTGACCCCTCCGGAGGTGAGCAGGCCGCCCAGGCTCACCGCACCGAGCAGTGCGGCCGTGGCAACCACCGACGGACGGCGGCGGCGGCTCCACCAGCGGCCGGCGGCCATCTCGGTGACCACCTGCTCGGGCGACCCGTCGACGTCCGCGGCGGACCCGTCCCCGGCCGGCTCCGCCGGGTGTGCAGCCGGCAGCTCGATCGCGGCCAGTTCCAGCCCCACGAGCTCGGGGGCGAGCGGGGCGGTGGGCGTGCCGGAGATCAGGACGCCGCGCGACCGGGCCGTCGCCCGGAGCTCCTCCGATGGCCAGACGGCGAGGCCGCCGGCCGGGTGGCCGTCGGCGAGCGCCGATCGGCTGTCGAGGAGCCGGGCGAGGCGTTGCGGGTCCATACACCTGTCTTTCGTCCGTACGTGGCATGACGCGCCCGACTCCGGCGTGCCGGATCGGGCGGGGCCCATGTAAACACGTCGTGACCGGTTCGTGATGTGACGTCGGGGGTATGCACACGCGGTCAAGTGATCAGCGCCACAACAGGAACTGCCAACCGTCGACCGTCCGTGACGTCATGTGTGCGCCGAGCTGATGAGTCGAACGCCTCATCACGGGTACGAGCAGGCGTGCACGCGCCGGGTGACGTTCTGCTGGCCTGACCAGCGGAGACCGCCGGGTGCCCCTCAGACGACAGGAGCGACGCATGCGCGCAGTGACGTGGCACGGCCGGGACGACGTCCAGGTGGACACCGTCCCCGATCCGACCATCCAGGACCCCACCGACGTCGTGGTGGAGATCACCACGACCGGCATCTGCGGGTCCGACCTGCACCTGATCGACGTCATGGCCCCGTTCATGACGGTCGGCGACATCATGGGCCACGAGCCGATGGGGGTCGTCCGCGAGGTCGGCCCCGAGGTGACGGCGGTGCAGCCGGGCGACCGCGTCGTCGTCCCGTTCAACATCTCCTGCGGCACCTGCTTCATGTGCGGGCAGGGGCTGCAGAGCCAGTGCGAGACGACCCAGAACCGCGAGCAGGGCTACGGCGCCTCGCTGTTCGGGTACACCAAGCTCTACGGGCAGGTGCCCGGCGGGCAGGCCGAGTACCTGCGGGTCCCCTTCGGCAACACGCTGCCGATCAAGGTGCCCGACGGCCCGCCGGACGACCGGTTCATCTACCTCTCCGACGTCGTGGCCACCGCCTGGCAGGCGGTGCAGTACGCCGCGGTGCCGCCGGGCGGCTCGGTGCTGGTGCTCGGCCTGGGCCCGATCGGCGACATGTCCACCCGGGTGGCCAAGCACCTGGGCGCCGGCCAGGTGCTCGCCTGCGACATCGTCCCCGAGCGGCTGGCCCGGGCGCGGGCCAACGGCATCGACGTGCTCGACTCCACCACCCAGGCCGACGTGGTCGCCTGGGTGCGGGACAAGACCGACGGCCGCGGGCCGGACGCCGTCATCGACGCCGTGGGCATGGAGGCGCACGGTTCACCGGGTGCAAAGTTCGCCCAGAAGGCCAGCGCGATCGTTCCCGACGCGATCATGGAGAAGGTCATGCAGGTCGCCGGGGTGGACCGTCTGGCGGCGCTCAACACCGCGATCGCGGCGGTGCGGCGGGGCGGCACCATCTCGCTGTCCGGCGTCTACGGCGGAGCGTCCGACCCGATGCCGCTGATGACGATGTTCGACAAGCAGATCCAGCTGCGGATGGGGCAGGCCAACGTCTGGCGCTGGGTGCCCGACATCCTGCCGCTGCTCACCGATGCCGACCCGCTCGGCGTCGACACCTTCGCCACCCACCACGTGCCGCTGGAGCAGGCTCCGGAGGCCTACGAGACCTTCCGGCAGAAGCAGGACGGCGCGGTGAAGGTGCTGCTCAAGCCGTAGTCGGGCGCCGGGCACGGGTGACGTGACCAGTCTCATGACCGCGGTCGGGCTGGTTCACGGCACCCGTGCTCTTGGCTACGGGTGGACAGTGCGGTCCGCCTCCTCGTTCCCTGCTGTCCGGAGTCCTCCCCCGTGCCTCGCGCGTTGCTCGCTCTCGCCATCGGTGCCTTCGGCATCGGAACCACCGAGTTCGTCGTGCTGGGCATGCTGCCCGAGATCGCCGAGGGCCTGGACGTCTCGGTCTCCGCGGTCGGGCTGCTCATCTCCGCCTACGCGATCGGCGTGGTCGTCGGCGCCCCCACCCTCACCGCGCTGGGGGTGCGCTTCACCCCGCGCCAGACCCTGATCGGCCTGATGGTGGTGTTCGTCGTCGGCAACACGCTGTCGGCGTTCGCCCCCGGCTACACGACCCTCGTCATCGCCCGGGTGCTCACCGCACTGGCGCACGGCGCGTTCTTCGGCGTGGGCGCCGTGGCCGCCCGCCGGCTGGTCGCCCGGGACAAGGGCACCCAGGCCATCTCGCTCATGATCACCGGCCTGACGCTGGCCAACGTCGTCGGCGTCCCGCTGGGCACCTTCGTCGCGCAGCAGCTCAGCTGGCGGCTGGTGTTCGGCGCGGTGGCGCTGATCGGCGTGGTCACCATCGCCGGGCTGATCGCGTGGTTGCCGCCGGCGGCCGGCGAACCGACCGATCTGGCCAGCGAGCTGGGCGCCTTCCGGCGGCGGCAGGTCTGGCTGGTGCTGGGGCTGACCGCGATCGGCTTCTCGGCGATGTTCGCCGTCTACAGCTACATCAGCCCGATCCTCACCGAGCTCGGCGGCATCCCCGAGCAGTGGGTGACGCCGGTGCTCGCGCTGTTCGGTATCGGCACCACCATCGGCACCCTGGCCGGCGGGCGGCTGGGTGACCGGTACGGCTTCTCCTTCGTCACCGTCGGCATGGGCGTCCAGGCGGTGCTGCTGGCCGCGTTCGCGCTGCTGGCCCGCACCCCGGTCGCCGCCGTCGTCCTGCTGGTGCTGTTCGGCATGGTCGGCTTCGCCATCGGGCCGGTGGTGCAGAGCCGGGTGATCGACGCGGCCAAGGTGCCCGGCGGCAGCCTGGTCGCCGCGGCGAACCAGGCCGCGTTCAACGTGGCCAACGCGCTGGGCGCGGCGCTCGGTGCCGCGGTGCTCTCGGCGGGACTGGGCTACACCGCCCCGATCTGGGTGGGCGGCGTGCTCGCGCTGGCGGGTGCGGGCATCGCCGCCCTGGCCGTGCTCGGCGAGCGCCGGGAGACCGCGGCGGCCACGGCCGACGTCGCCGCCTGGCAGCGGACGATGACGCCGGTCGAAACACCCTGACCGTGTGCGCCGGGGGCCCCGGCGGGGTAACCAGCCGTCATGACGACGACGGCGGAGACGTCCGGACAGTTCACCCTCGGCGACCGCGCCGTGCACCGGATCGGGTACGGCGCCATGCAGCTCGCCGGTCCGCACGTGATGGGCCCGCCCCGCGACCGTGCGGCCGCGGTCGCGGTGCTGCGCCGGGCCGTGGAGCTGGGCGTCGACCACGTCGACACCAGCGACTACTACGGGCCGCACGTGACCAACGAGATCATCCGCGAGGCGCTGCATCCCTACCCGGCGCACCTCACCATCGTGACCAAGATCGGCGCCCGGCGGACCGCGGCGGGCGAGTGGCCCGAGGCGCTGAGCGCGGCGGAGCTCCGCCAGGCCGTGCACGACAACCTCGACCACCTCGGCGTCGACGCGCTCGACGTGGTGAACCTGCGGATGCCCGGGTTCGCCGAGCCGGTGCAGCGCTCGCTCGCCGAGCCGTTCGAGGCGCTGGCCGCGCTGCGGCAGGAGGGCCTGGTGAAGCACCTGGGCGTCAGCAACGTGACACCGCAGATGCTGGCCGAGGCCCGCTCGATCGCCCCGGTGGTGTGCGTGCAGAACCACTACAACCTGGTGCACCGGGCCGACGACCCGTTGGTCGACGCGCTGGCCCGCGAGGGCGTCGCCTACGTGCCGTTCTTCCCGCTCGGCGGGTTCAGCCCGCTGCAGTCCGCGGCGCTGGAGACGGTGGCCCGGCGCCTGGAGACCACGCCGATGCAGGTGGCGCTGGCCTGGCTGCTGGCCCGCTCCCCCAACCTGCTGCTCATCCCGGGCACCTCGTCGGTGGCGCACCTGGAGCAGAACCTCGAGGCAGCCGCCCGGGTGCTCGGGCCGGTCGAACTGGCGGAGCTGGACCGGATCGGCGGCACCGGGGAGCCCGACGTCGACCTCTGAAGAAGTACCCCCTTGCCCCCCACCACTCGCAAGCTCGCGGCGGGACCCTGCAAGGGGGCCTAGCGGGTGCGTTGCACCCTCGCCTCGTCGAACACCGGCTCGGGCGCCTCGTAGACCTGCCCGCCGGCGCCGAACACCAGGAACCGGTCGAACGTGCGGGCGAACCACCGGTCGTGGGTCACCGCGACCACGGTGCCGTCGAAGGCGCCGAGGGCCTCCTCCAGCGACTCCGCCGACAGCACGTCCAGGTTGTCGGTCGGCTCGTCGAGCAGCAGCAGCGTGGCGCCGGACAGCTCGAGCAGCAGTACCTGGAACCGCGCCTGCTGCCCGCCGGACAGCGACCGGAACAGCTGGTCACCCTGCGGGGCCAGTCCGTAGCGGCGCAGCGTGGCCATCGCCCGGCCGCGGTCCACGCCCGGCCGACCGGGCTCGCCGTGCCAGAGCAGGTCGACCAAGCTCCGGTCCAGCCACTCGGGATGGGCATGGGTCTGGGCGAAGAACCCGGGGACGACGCGCGCCCCGAGCCGCCAGCCGCCGGTGTGCGCGACGTCCTGGCCGGCCAGCAGCCGGAGGAAGTGCGACTTGCCCGCGCCGTTGCTGCCCAGCACCGCCACCCGGTCGCCGTAATCGACCTCCAGGTCGAAGGGCTTCATCAGCCCGGTGAGCTCCAGCTGCTCGGCCACCAGCACCCGCACACCGGTGCGGCCACCGCGCAGCCGCATCGCCACGTGCTGGTCCGGCGGGCGGTCCGGTGGGGGCCCGGCGGCTTCGTACTTGGCCAGCCGGGTCTGCATCGCGTGGTAGCGCGCCGCCATGTCGGGTGAGTTCTTGGCCTGCTGCTGCATGGTGCGCACCAGGTCGACGAGCCGCTGGTGCTCCTCGTCCCAGCGCTTGCGGAGCTCGGCCATCCGCTCGTGCCGGGCGGTACGCGCCGCGGGGTAGCTCGCGAAGTCACCGCCGTGCACCCACGCGCCGCCGCCTTCCACGGTGACCACCCGGTCGGCGACCCGGGCCAGCAGCTCCCGGTCGTGGCTGACGAACAGCACGGTCTTGCGGCTCTCGATCAGCCGCTCCTCGAGCCAGCGCTTGCCCGGGACGTCGAGGTAGTTGTCCGGCTCGTCGAGCAGCAGCACCTGGTCCGGACCGCGGAGCAGGCACTCCAGCGCGAGCCGCTTCTGCTCACCACCGGACAGGCTGGCCAGCTCCCGGTACTTGCAGCCGTCGTAAGGGACGCCCAGCGCGGCGACGGTGACGGTGTCCCACGTGACCTCGACGTCGTAGCCACCGACGTCACCCCAGTGGCCCAGCGCGTTGGCGTAGGCCATCTGCGCCGGCTCGTCGTCGCCCTCCATCATCGCCAGCTCGGCCGCCTCCACGGCGTCCCAGGCCTCGCGGACGGCCGGCGGGGCCAGGTCGATGAGGAAGCGCTGCACGGTGGTGTCGTCGCGGACCGACCCGATGAACTGGCGCATCACCCCGAGGCCACCGGTGCGGGCCACCGAGCCGCCGTCCGGGGTCAGGTCGCCGCTGATGATCCGTAGCAGCGTCGTCTTGCCCGCGCCGTTCTCCCCGACCAGCGCGGCGCAGGCGCCGTCACCGACCCGGAAGGAGACGTCCTCCAGCAGCACCCGGCCGTCGGGCAGCGTGAACCGCACCCCGGCGACGTCGACGTATCCCATCCGGTCAGTCTCCCCGGCAGGGGCAACCGCATTCGCTCCCCGGCGCGGCGGAGCCGTCCTGACCCGGGCGCGGGCTCAGCTGACGGACGTGTGCAGCCGGTAGCGGGCCAGCCGCTCGACCAGCTCCGGCAACGCCCCGACCGGGGAGCCGGCCAGCTCGCGACGGGCGTTCTGGACGACCCCCATGACGACCTGCGGTCCCGCCAGCGTCCCGTACTCCTCGGCCAGCAATCTGGCCACGGCCTGCTCGACCGACTCGTCGTCCGAGGACCGGGGTGCGAGAACCGTCGTCACGAGCGTTCCTCCGGGTGCGGGGCGGTGGGTTCGGTGGGGTTCGGCGGCCTCCGCCCGGGTGTTCCGGTGGGCCGCGGTGCCGGGTACACCATGACTGCCGAGCCCGCCGGTCGGCCAGGGTCGAAGGTCCCCATCCTGGGCCGCACGGCCAGGCGAGGCCGGGCACCTGCCCCGGTCGGGTCGTCGTTCGGCGGGCAGGTTCAGCTGCTGAAGGCGTTGTGCCCGTCGGCAGTGCTGGCGACGGCGTCGCGCACCAGCTGGTCGAGGGCCACGGTGTCGACCCGGTCCAGCGAGGTGAACCGGATACAGCTCTTGCCGCAGGACACCTTGCCCAGCTGCTCGGCCCGGGACTCCGCCAGGTAGGCGCCGTCGACGATCGCGCACACGTAGACCGACAGGTGCCGCTTCTGCGCCGCCAGCGCGATCAGCGGCCACGTCGTCGTCTCGGTGGCCGACTTCGGCCGGTAGGGCATCATCCCGTAGCCCAGCATCTGCCCGCTGCCCACGGCCACCAGTTGGCGGTCGATGCCCGGGGCGGCGGCCATCACCAGCGCGTCGACGCGGCGGAGCTCGCCCTCGCGGGGGCCGGCGGCGGCGAACCAGGTGGCCAGTTCGGCGTCGGTCGGTCCGGGGCCGGCACCACCGGCGGCCGCCGGGCCACCGGTCACAGCGCCGATCCCAGCAGGACGGCGCCGGCGGTCAACAGCATCGCGGCCACGACGAGGCCGGCGATCAGCCGTTGCCGCCGCCGTCCGTCCGGGCCGAGCCCACCCATGCCCATCATGGCCGCACCGTACTGCTCCCCCGGCCGGTCGTCAGCGCCCGCGGCGCCCCAGGAGCAGCGTGTCCAGCGCTGTGCCGGCCGGCGTCGGTCGTTCCACCTGCGCCAGCCGGTCGACCTCCAGCAGCGCCGCGACGGGGGCCAGCCGGTCGACGCTGTGCAGGATCGCCGGGTCCTGCGGGCCGCCCACACCGCGCGTCGTGTTCTCGACGTCGTGGCCGAGGACCAGCAGCCGGCCACCGGGTGCCAGCCAGCCGACCGCGCGGGTCAGCAGCGCGACGGTGTCGGTCCCGGGTAGGTGCAGGTAGGCGACCAGCACGAGGTCCAGCGCGACCGGTTCCGCCGGCGCCCAGCTCAGGACGTCGGCGACCACCCAGCGGACGGCGTCCCCGCCGGGCGCGGCGCGCCCCCGGTCGAGCCCCACGCCGGAGAAGTCGACCGCGGTGACGTCCCAACCGCGACCGGCCAGCCACCGCGCGTGCCGCCCCTCCCCGGCCGCCAGGTCGACCGCCCGCCCCGGCGGCAGACCGTCGAGCTCAGCGGCGATGAGCGCGTTCGGGCCCGTCGACCACTGCGCCTTCTCGGCGTAGCGCGCGTCCCAGTCGGTTGCCTGCATGTCCGCAGTGTCGCCTCCCGGTGTTCGCGGCGCGCCCGACCGCGACCGCCGGTTCCGAGAAGGTCGTGCGGTGACCGCTCCCCCGCCGGTCCGGTTGGTGCCCTTCCGGCCCGACCTGCTGGACGCCGTCCTGCCCTGGTTCGACCACCCCGAGGTGCAACGCCGGCTGGGCGGGCGCCGTTGGGCCGCCCGGCAACTCACGCTGCCGGTGACCCCGGACGCGGCAGAGGTCCGCGGGCAGCGGGTGCTGAGCGTGCGCCTCCGTCTGGCGCGGAAACCCGTGCGCGGATCGTCGGTGGGCGGTGCGAGGGTGCGGGTATGACGACGTCCGACGAGGTCGCGCTGCTGCGGCTGGCGGCCCAGCGACTGGCCGGGCCCCGGGCGGATACCCCGACCGAGGCGGTCCGCTGGCTCACCGCCGTCCAGGGGCAGGACCTGCCCGGCGCGCTCACGTCGGTCGCGCTCCGCACGGCCGGCGGTACCCGGGCCGCGGTCGAGGCCGCGCTCGACGCCGGCGAGGTGGTCCGGTCCTGGCCGATGCGCGGCACCCTGCACCTCACCGCCGCCGACGACCTGCCCTGGCTGCTGGACCTGCTCGGCGAGCGGGCGCTGGCCGGGGTGGCCGCCCGGCGGTCGGCCCTGGAGCTCACCGCCGGCGACCTCGAGCGGGCCCGGGAGCTCGCCGTCGCGGCGCTGGCCGGCGGCGGCCGGCTCTCCCGCGCCGGGCTGCTCGCCGTGCTGGCCGACGGCGGGGTGGGCATCACCGGCCAGCGCGGTTACCACCTGCTCTGGTACCTGGCGCAGACCGGCACGCTGGTGCTGGGCCCGATGGCCGGGGGTGAGCAGCTGTTCGTGCTGCTCGGGGAGTGGGTGCCCGCGCCGCGGCGGCTGGACCGCGAGGCGGCGCTGGGTGAGCTGGCGCTGCGCTTCTTCCGCAGCCACGGCCCGGCGACGGTCAAGGACCTGGTGCGCTGGGCCGGAGTGCTGGTCCGCGACGTGCGGACCGGCCTGGCCGTCGCCGGTGACCGGCTGACCACCCTGGACGTCGACGGTGTCGTGCACTGGATGGACCCGGAGACCCCCGACCGGCTGGCCGCCTGCCGGGCGGATGCCCAGCGGGTGCTGCTGCTGCCCGGCTTCGACGAGCTGGTGCTCGGCTACGCCGACCGCACCTGCACCGTGCCGGCCGAGTTCGCCGACCGGATCGTCCCCGGGGGGAACGGGGTCTTCCGCCCGACCACGATCAGCGGGGGCCGGGCGGTCGCGACCTGGCGGGGAACCGGTCGCGGCGCGGCACGGTCACTGCAGCTGGAGCCCTTCGGAGCACTCCCGGCCGAGGTGTCGGCCGCGGCGGTCCTCGCCCACGCGGCGCTGCCCTGACCGGGGGCCGCTCAGCCGGCCGGCGGCCGGAGCGTCCGCCCCCAGGTGGCGAGCAGCCCGGTCAGCGCCGTGTCCGTGCCGGCGGCACCGATGGCCGCCAACCCGACCGGCAGGCCCCCGACGAGGGCCGCCGGGGCGACGGCGACCGGAAGGCCGCCCACCCCGGCGATGCAGGTCAGCCGCAGCGTCGCGGCCCGGTAGGCGGCCTTGCGTTCGGTCAACCCCGACACCGGCGGGGCCGGGCAGCTGGCGGCCGGAGCGAGGACGGCGGTGCCGACCGGGATCCGCCCGACCACGGTGGCGCGTCCCCCGGCGACGACGTTCCGGGCATCGGCGAGCACGTCGGCGGAGATCGCCGCGCCGTCGGCGAACCGGGCGGCCACTCCCGGGCCCAGGACGCCGGGGTGGGCGCTGACCCAGCCGCCGTGCGACGCCCACGCCTCGGCGCCCTGCACGGTGCGGAAGGCGGCGAACCAGCGCTCCAGCTCGTCGGCGGTCGCGAACCGCTCGCGGCGCAGCGGCCGGCCGGCAGCGGCGGCCAGCTCCTCCGCGGCCGTCGCCAGCGCGGCCGCGACCGCCGGGTCGGCGAGCGCGAGGAGGTCCTCGGCCAACACCAGCTCGGTGATCGGCGTGGCGCCGGTGGGGGCGAGCACCGTCGCCACCCGGTGCAGCAGGTCGGCGTCGCGGGTCAGCCAGCCCAGGGTGTCGAAGCTGGGCGACAGCGGCAGCGCCCCGTCGAGCGACACGGCACCGTGCGTCGGCCGCAGCCCGTGCAACCCGCAGTAGGACGCCGGCACCCGGATCGACCCGGCGGTGTCGGTGCCGATGCCGACGTCGACCAGCCCCCGCGCGACGGCGCTGGCCGGCCCGTTGGTCGACCCCCCGACGGCCAGCCCGGCGCCCCACGGGTTGACCGGGCTGCCGTAGTGCACGTTGGTGCCCGACAGGCTGTAGGCCAGCTCGTCGGTCCGGGCGATGCCGCGCACCGACGCGCCGGCCGCGAGCAGCTGCGCGAGCACCGGGGCGTGCGCCGGCGCCGGCGCCGACTGGATCAGCCGCACCGGATTCCCGGCGCCGACCGGGTGGCCGGCGACCGGGATGAGGTCCTTGACCGCCAGCTGCAGCCCGTCGAGCACCCCGCTGCCGGTGGGAGCGACCAGCGGCGAGCCGACGACGCGCCACACGGCGGGGTCGCTGCGCTCCATGGCGACGTCGTCCGCCGTCCGGCTGGACGATGGGCGCACGCCGGCCGCTTCCCCGGTGGCTGCCTGGTCCGGTGCGTTCATGGGGTCAGCTTGACGGCCTCCTGCTCCCGGGACCAGCTCGCCCGCCGGTGACGACCGCGACCGGTGCGCTCAGCGGGTCCGCTCGACCACGAAGACGGGGATCTCCCGGTCGGTGTTGCGCTGGTAATCGGCGTAGTCGGGATAGGCCGCGACCGCCCGCTCCCACCACTGCGCCCGCTCCTCGCCGGTCACCTGGCGGGCCACGCCGTCCCACGCCTCCGGCCCGTCCTGGACGGTGACCTGGTCCGGGTGCGCCTTCAGGTTGAAGTACCAGGTCGGGTGGTCGGGGGCCCCGCCCTTGGAGGCCACCATGGCGTAGGCGCCGTCGTGCTCGACCCGCATCAGCGGGTTCTTGCGCACCTTGCCGCTCTTGGCACCGCGGGTGCTGAAGACGACGACCGGCTCGCTGCGGTTGGGCAGGGTGTTGCCCTCGCGCCCGCCGGTGCGCTCGTAGATCTCCACCTGGTCCCGCACCCACTTCTCCGGGCTGGGCTCGTACTCACCATCGAGAGGCATGGCCCGACCCTAGGACCGGAGCGGGGTGTGGCACGAGCCGGAGCTGGGCTGCTCAGCCCGCGACGAGGGGCTCCTCCTCCGCGACGATCTCGGCGTTCCAGGCGGGCTTCTCGGCCTGCCACCGGTCCTCGGTACGCCCCTGCCGCCAGTAGCCGGAGATCGAGGTGAACTCCGGCGTCAGCGTCCGGTCGGCCCGGAGGTGCCGCCGGATGTCCCGGACGAAGCCGGCCTCCCCGTGCACGAACGCGTGCGGGGTGCCCGTGGGCAGGTCGGCCGCGAGGACGGCGGCCAGCAGGGCGGTGCCCGGCTCGCGGTGCCCGCGATGCACCCAGACCAGCTCCACCCCCTCGCCCACCACGAGGTCCTGCTCGTCCGCGGCGTCGGGCACCTCGACGAACACCCGCGCCGAGCGGCCGGCGGGAAGGCGACCCACGCTGGCGGCGATGGCCGGCAGGGCGCTGTCGTCACCGACGAGCAGATGCCAGTCGGCGTCCGGGCTGGGGGCGTAGCCGCCACCGGGGCCGAAGAACTGGATCGTGTCGCCCGGCTGGGCGGCGGCGGCCCAGGGCCCGGCCAGGCCCTCGTCACCGTGGTACACGAAGTCGATGGTCAGCTCCCCGGCCCCGGCGTCCCAGGAGCGCACCGTGTACGTCCGGGTCACCGGCCAGGTCTCCGGCGGCAGCTCGGCGCGCACCTGCTCGACGTCGAAGGGCACGTCGTAGGGGGCGTCGGACGGGCGGAACAGCAGCTTCACGTAGTGGTCGGTGAACTCGCCCACGGGAAGGCCGGCCAGCCCCTCGCCACCGAGCACCACCCGGACCAGGTGGGGGGTCAGCCGGGTGCTCTGCACCACCTCGGCGACCCGGGCGACCCGCTTGCGTCGTGGTGCCTGGCTCATCGATCCTCCGTCATCTCGGGCGAGGGTCCTTCGGTGAGGTATGCCTTGCCTACCTCGCTGCAGAGCCTACAAGAGCGCCCCGACCCCCTGATCATTTCTCCGCGGCCGCTGTTTGCCGGGGCTGAACCCGGGGGTATCGCAAGCACTACCGGACGGCGACCCCACTCAGACCCGGTGGGACGGCCTGACCGTCGTCGCTCCCCGGGCCCTCGTGGCCCTGGAGCGCCGTTCCGGACGGCTCCCACCCCCTTTCGCCGGGCACCGCGTCGACCCGGCGGAGGGAGACCGGTCGTCCCGGGTCGACGACACACCCCCCAGTCCCGACGCACGACGAGGAGGAACGATGACCCACTCCATCGACACCCCGACACAGCCGCCGCCCGGCGGAGCCGCCAACGTGTCGACCACCCCGTCGACCAGTGACGTGGCCAAGGACCAGGCGAGCAACGTCGCGTCCGGCGCCGCCCAGGCCGGCGGCCAGGTCGCCTCGACCGCTGCCGACCAGGCCAAGCAGGTCACCCAGGAGACGAAGCGCCAGGCGCAGGACATGGTCGCCCAGGGCCGCCAGCAGCTGCAGGAGCAGGCGCGCACCGGTCAGCAGAAGGCCGGCCAGGGGCTGAACGAGATCGCCCAGCAGCTGCGCACCATGGTGCAGGGCGGCGAGACCCCGTCCGGTCCGGCGGCCGACCTGGTCGCGCAGGCCGGTGACAAGGTGGAGCAGCTGGCCACCTGGATCTCCGACCGCGAGCCCGGCGACCTCGTCACCGAGCTGCGCACCTTCGCCCGCCGCAAGCCGGGTGTCTTCCTCCTCGGTGCTGCCGTCGCCGGTGTCGTCGCCGGCCGGTTGACCACCGGTGCCGTCGCCGCGCACAAGGACGAGGGCAGCTCGGGCTCGGCCGGGACCGGCGGTTACGCGCAGCCGGCCGTCGCGCCCGTCCCGACGTACGCCGAGGAGGGGTACGCCGGCACCAACTACGCCACGGACACCACCGCGACCGGATACGCCGGCGGCACCACCGGGACCACCGGTACCACCGGCTCGGTCCCCCCGCCGCCGTACGGCACCGTTCCCCCGGCCGGCACCACCGGCGGCTTCGACGACCCGCTGCGCACCGGCGAGGTGGGCCGGCCGTGAGCACCCCATCCTCCGGCGGGGCGCCCGCTCCGCCCTACGGTGAGCCGAACTTCACGCAGGGCGGCGCCACGAACTACGCCGCCCCGCCCCCCGGCGCGCAGGGCCCCTACGGCGACTCCCAGCCGATGACCGACGAGGGGCACCCCGACATCGAGGGGACCTCGGTCGGCGGGCTCATCGGTGAGGTCACCCGTGACCTGTCGACGCTGATGCGCCAGGAGCTCGAACTCGCGAAGGCGGAGGTCCGGGCCGAGGCGACCAAGGCCACCGACGAAGTCAAGGCGCAGGCGAGCAAGGCCGGCAAGGGCGCCGGGATGCTCGGTGGCGCCGGCTTTGCCGGCTACATGGGCGTGCTGTTCCTCTCGATCGCACTCTGGTGGGCCCTGTCGCACCTGGTGGGCCACAGCTGGTCGGCGCTCATCGTGGCCGCGGTCTGGCTGATCATCGCCGCCGTCCTCTTCTCGATGGGCCGCAAGAAGCTCAAGCAGATCGACTTCACAGGCCTCAAGCAGGTCAACCCCAAGCCCGAGCGCACCGTGGAGACCCTCCAGCAGGTGCCCGGCGCTCTGAAGCCCCAGTGACCGGACAGGAGACCGACATGACCAGCAGTGACCCGGACGTGATCCGGCGCCAGATCGAGGACACCCGTAGCAACCTCAGCTACGACGTGGACGCGCTGAACGAGAAGGTCAATCCGACCCGGGTCGTCGACCGTCGCGTCGGCAAGGCCAAGACCACGGTGACCGGTCTGAAGGACCGCGTCTTCGGCGCGGCCCACGACACCGGCCAGCAGGCCAGCGGCTCGGCCTCCCACGCCGCCGGCAACGTCCAGGGCGCCGCCTCCAACGCGCTCGGCACCGTCCAGTCGGCACCGCAGACCATCCAGCGCCAGGCACAGGGCAACCCCCTGGCCGCGGGCGTGATCGCCTTCGGGGTGGGCTGGCTGGTGTCCTCCTTGCTCCCGACGAGCGAGAAGGAGAAGCAGCTCGCCTCGCAGGCGGAGTCCGCGGTCAAGGAGCACTCGCAGCCACTGGTCGACCAGGCCAAGAACGTGGCCCAGGAGATCGGCGACAACCTGAAGCCGGCCGCCCAGGAGGCCGTCGAATCGGTCAAGGGCACCGCGCAGGAGGGTGTCGAGACGGTCAAGTCCGAGGGCCAGTCGGCCACGAAGGACGTCCAGGGCCAGGCCCAGGGCGCGAAGCAGACGGTCCAGGGGCACGCCTCCTCCTGACCGCTCCGCACCGAACGGCCCCCGTCGCGCTCGACGGGGGCCGTTTCGCGTCCACTCCACCTCGACGCCGCCGAGCCCGGCTCCAGCCGGGCGCCCCTCCTGCCGATGTCCCGGGTGAACGCCACCTGACCGGACCCACCGGTGCAGGGGCACGGAGCGGACGGAGGCGGCGGACGTGGAGTTGCCTGCCCGGGTACTGGTCGCCGACGACGAGCCGGACATCCGGCTGCTCGTGACCCTCGCCGTGCGGAAGGCGGGGTGCACGGTCGTCGACTCGGTCGGCGACGGCCTCGCGGCACTCGCCGCGGCGCGCGCCGAGATCCCCGACCTGCTGGTGCTCGACGTGTCGATGCCCGGCGCGACCGGCCTGGAGGTGTGCGCCGCGCTCCGCGCCGAGCCGGCCACCGCCGGCTGCCGGGTACTGCTGCTGTCCGCCGGCGCCTCCCCCGCTGACATCGCCCGCGGTCTGTCCGCCGGGGCCGACGCCTACCTGCCCAAGCCCTTTCCGGTCGCCGGCCTGGTGGCGCAGATCCGCGCGCTCACGTCGGGTGTGCGGGCATGACCGCCGTGCTGGACCGGCCCACCGGGTCGCACCACTCCCCCGCACCGGCGGCGCTCCCCGAGCGGCTGGTGCCCGGGGGGCTGGCCCTGCTCGCGCTGGCCGGGGTACTGGTCCTCGCCACCCGGCCCGGCCACCTCCCCGTGCTGCTCGCCGCCTGCGCGGCCGTCGTCCTGCCCGTGGCCGATCTCGCCCGACGGCTCCGGGGGCAGCTCGCCACCGCGCGTGAACTCGAGGAGCAGCGGCGCGACCTGGTCAGCCGGGGCCGGACCACGGCCGACGAGCTCGAGGTCGCCACCCGGATGATGCGGGCCCGCGCCCAGACCATGACGAGCGTCATCGATGCCGTGACCGAGCAGTCGATCATCGGCACCGACCGCGACGGGGTCGTCCGGGTGTGGAACCCGGGCGCCGAACGGATGCTCGGCCTCCCCCGGGCCGAGGTCGTCCGCATCCGCTCGATCACCGACTTCCACGCGCCCGAGGAGCTCGACGGCGAGACCGGACCCGACCCCGCCCCCGCGCGGCGGGGGGCGAACCGCTTCGCCGCGCTGGTGGCCGTCGCCCGGGACCAGGGCAGCGACGTCCGCGACTGGACCTATCTGACCGCCGACGGCCGGCGGCTGACCGTCTCCGTGGCCATCACGCCCCGGACCGACGACGACGGCGAGCAGGCCGGCTGGAACTTCGTCGGCACCGACATGACCGAGGTCCGGGCGGCCGAACGGCTCAAGGACCAGTTCGTCAGCCTGATCTCGCACGAGCTGCGCACCCCGCTGAGCTCCATCCTCGGCTACCTGGAACTCGTCCTGGACGACGAGGAACAACCGCTCACCGACGACCAGCGGCAGTACCTGGGCACGGTCGAGCGCAACGCCCAGCGGCTGCTGCGGCTGGTCGGCGACCTGCTGTTCACCGCCCAGGTCGATGCCGGCCGCTTCACGCTGCAGCCCGAGGACGTCGACCTCGCCGCGATCGTGCGTGCATCGGAGGAGACCGCCCGGGTCACCGCGGCCGCCCGCGGCGTGTCCGTCGCGGTCGCCGTCCCTGACGGGGGGCTGGTGGTCCGTGGGGACGCCCTGCGACTGGGCCAGGCCTGCGACAACCTGGTGTCCAACGCGGTCAAGTTCACCCCCGCCGGAGGGCACGTGACGCTCCGGCTGGCCCCTGGCTGGCAGGACGACGACGGGCGAGTGACCGCCACCGAGCGGCCCGGCTGCCGTCCGGTCGCCGCGCTGTCGGTCAGCGACACCGGCGTAGGCATCCCGGCCGGGGAGCAGGGCCGGCTGTTCACCAGCTTCTTCCGCGCATCGACCGCCCGGCGCAACGCCGTTCCCGGGGTCGGTCTCGGGCTCACCATCACCAAGGCGATCACCACGGCGCACGGCGGCAGCCTGGACGTCACGAGCGCCGAGGACGCCGGGACGACGTTCACCATGATCCTGCCGGCCGGCTGACCTCTAACCTCAGGTGGTGGGAGATCACGAGTGGGTACCAGAGGTGACCCGTGAGGCCATGACCCGCGTTCTCGCGCACGCCGAGAAGGTGGGGCTGGCCAACACGGAGGAGTTCACCTTCCGCGCCTCCTTCATGTCCGCGGCGCACGACCGGCTCGGGTGCCCGCGTTTCCAGACCGAGTGGCGGAAGTTCGACCTGCTCGTCCAGGACGGCGACGTCGCCACCTTGATCGAGTTCAAGTACTACCTGCTGCGTCGCAGCCACGACCTCGACGGGGTTCCCGGTCGGCTCAAGGGCGGTGCCGGACCGAAGAACGAGGCCGAGTTCAGCGCCTGCCTGGCGAAGTTGCGGAACTCAGTCGTCCCGGGCATCGGAGCGCGGCGGCTGGTCCTCGTGTACGAACGCGACGACGAACAACCGCGCCTGCGGACGCTGCACCGCAGCTATGGCGGGCTGGCGCCGTCCGGGTCGATCGCCAGGGTCTGGCGCGTTGCGGTCGGACCGCTGGAAGCACGCGTCCTCGAACCCACTGACCCAGCACCGGGAAGCGGGACATCGCCGGCCGCCGAGCTCCCGGGCGGTGAGGACGCTGCTGCCCTGTGGGCGGATGGCCGGCACGCCTTCGATCTCCACCCGGACCGGCCTGGCGTGTGCGTCCTGTGCCTGGGCGACCGCGCGGCAGCCGTGCACGCCACTCCCTGACCGGAGGCAGCCCCACGAGGCGACCCGGATGGCCAACGAGGCAGGCACGCTGGCCGCCGTCGCCGGCGGCTGAACGAGAACCCCACCCCGGGCTCCCGTGCGGCGGCCCGCCGCGAGCCTGCGAGCGGTGGGGGGCAAGGGGGCCGTCCATCTTGCGCTGTTCTTGCGGATCGCTGGCGGGTGGCCTGCGGTTGGGCCTCCAGAGTCGTCCTTGTCGCCGGGAACACCCGCCGACGAGGACCGACACACCGGAGACCGACATGAACGCCACCACCACCCGCACCCGCACCGCCCGCAAGGTCATCGGCTCCCTGGGCATCATCGGCGCCGCAGCCGCCGTCGCCGGCCTGGGCACCTTCGGCACGTTCACCGACAGCACCGCCCCGCTCAACGCCACGGTCAACACCGGCACCCTGTCGATCAACCTGAACCCGGCCAACGACACCGGCACCCTGACCATGGCCGCCAACAACTTCGTCCCCGGCGACTCGCTGTCCCGCTCGGTCACCCTGGTCAACGACGGCACCGCCAACTTCGGCGCCCTGAACCTGACCAGCACCGCCTCCGAGGCCACCAAGACCAGCCTGCTCAACACCGACCAGGCCGACGGCCTCAAGCTCACCGTCAAGTCCTGCTCCGTGGCCTGGACCAAGCCCACCGCCACCACCTACGCCTGCTCCGGCACCACCAAGGACCTCATCAGCGAGCTCCCCGCCGTCGGAACCTTCGGCGTGCCCACCCCGGCCAGCCTCACCGCCGGCGGCACCGACCACCTCGTCGTCACCCTCGCCCTGCCCACCAGCGCCGACAACGACTTCCAGGGCCTGTCCTCCGCCCTCTCGCTGACCTTCGGCGGCACCCAGGCGAGCGGCACCACCCGCTGACCAGCGGCCCGCCGCCCATCCGCTGACGACACCGAGGACCCGCCATGACCGCCGCCCTGCTGGCGCCCCGCGTCACCCACCCCGGAACCGGGGTCCGCCCACCCCAGACCCCGGCGCGGCCCACCACGGACCGCACCCCGGACCGCACCACGGCCCACCCGGACCGCACGGCCCGCAGCACGGCCGGCACGGCACGCACCACCAGCGGCAAGCGGGCCCTGGCCCACCTCACCCGCTGGACCGTCCGCCTGATGATGCTCGCGGCCATCGCCGTCTTCGCCGGCCTCGCCCTCGGACCCCACGTCCTGGGCTACCGCACGATGACCATGCTCACCGCCAGCATGGCCCCCGACATCAACCCCGGCGACGTCGTCGTCGTCACCCCCCTCCCCATCTCCGAGGTCCAAGCCGGGATGGTCATCAGCTACCACATCCCCATCGACGACCACCGCCTCGTCAGCCACCGCGTCCTCTCCGTCGAGACCGCACCCGACGGCGCCGTCACCGTCCAGACCAAGGGCGACGCCAACGACGCCCCCGACCCCTGGCAGGCCACCCTCCAAGGCGACACCGCCTGGCAGGTCACCGCCGTCATCCCCGAACTCGGCAACCTCATCCAGGCCCTCCGCACCCCCATCGTCAGCCAAGCCCTCGTCTACGGCGCCCCCGCACTCCTCGCCGGCTGGCTCCTCCTCACCATCTGGACCCCCACCCGCACCGAGGACCAGCCGTGACCGGCCCGCTGACCGCCCTCGTCGTCGACCCCGACGCCGTCGCCCGCCGCCAGGTGGCCGGGCTGCTGCAGCTCGGCGGGTGGCAGGTCTGCGAGGCGAGCACCGCCGACCAGGCCCTCGCCGCCAGCGCCACGGTCTCCCCCGACCTCGTCGTCACCGACGTCCTGCTCCCCGACGGCAGCGGCCCGCAGCTCCTCGGCCGGCTGCGCCGGGCCGGCAGCACTGCCCGCTTCCTCGCGGTCACCGCCGGGCCGACCGCCGCGGTGCGCGCCGAGTGCCGCACCGCCGGCGCGCTGGCCTGCCTGGCCAAGCCGATCGATGCCCGGCTGCTGCTGGACCTGGTCGAGCGCCGCAGCGCCGGGCCGGTGGCCGAACCCGGCACTGCCGCGTCGGCGGGCGCCGACGACCTGCGCGATGACGATCTGCGCGATGACGACGTCGACGACCAGCTCATGGGCCGCCTGCAGGGGATGTACGACGACGCCCTGCCCGGCCGCCTCACGGCCATCGCCAGCAGCGTGCGGCAGGGCAACACCGCAGCCGTGGCCGCCGCGGCCCAGACCCTGGCCGGCACCAGCGGCCAGCTGGGCCACCCCGAGGTGGCCGGCATCTGCCAGGCGATCGCCGCCGACGCCCGGCGCGGCATCCTCGCCCACCACCTGGTCGCCGACCTCGCCACGGTCGCCCTGTCCGTCGAGACCGCAGCCGGCCGCATCACCGCCGAGCAGCAGCGCTCCCGGCTCCGGCTGGTCGCCGGCGCCCGCGGCTGAACGAGAACCCCGCCCGGCTCCTGGGCGGGGGTGTCGTCGCCCCGGCCCCCGTGCAGGGGCCCGTCGCGAGCCTGCGAGCGGTGGGGGGCAAGGGGGCCGTCCATCTTGCGCTGTTCTTGCGGATCGCTGGCGGGTGGCCTGCGGTTGGGCCTCCAGAGTCGTCCTTGTCGCCGGGAACACCCGCCGACGAGGACCGACACACCGGAGACCGACATGAACGCCACCACCACCCGCACCCGCACCGCCCGCAAGGTCATCGGCTCCCTGGGCATCATCGGCGCCGCAGCCGCCGTCGCCGGCCTGGGCACCTTCGGCACGTTCACCGACAGCACCGCCCCGCTCAACGCCACGGTCAACACCGGCACCCTGTCGATCAACCTGAACCCGGCCAACGACACCGGCACCCTGACCATGGCCGCCAACAACTTCGTCCCCGGCGACTCGCTGTCCCGCTCGGTCACCCTGGTCAACGACGGCACCGCCAACTTCGGCGCCCTGAACCTGACCAGCACCGCCTCCGAGGCCACCAAGACCAGCCTGCTCAACACCGACCAGGCCGACGGCCTCAAGCTCACCGTCAAGTCCTGCTCCGTGGCCTGGACCAAGCCCACCGCCACCACCTACGCCTGCTCCGGCACCACCAAGGACCTCATCAGCGAGCTCCCCGCCGTCGGAACCTTCGGCGTGCCCACCCCGGCCAGCCTCACCGCCGGCGGCACCGACCACCTCGTCGTCACCCTCGCCCTGCCCACCAGCGCCGACAACGACTTCCAGGGCCTGTCCTCCGCCCTCTCGCTGACCTTCGGCGGCACCCAGGCGAGCGGCACCACCCGCTGACCAGCGGCCCGCCGCCCATCCGCTGACGACACCGAGGACCCGCCATGACCGCCGCCCTGCTGGCGCCCCGCGTCACCCACCCCGGAACCGGGGTCCGCCCACCCCAGACCCCGGCGCGGCCCACCACGGACCGCACCCCGGACCGCACCACGGCCCACCCGGACCGCACGGCCCGCAGCACGGCCGGCACGGCACGCACCACCAGCGGCAAGCGGGCCCTGGCCCACCTCACCCGCTGGACCGTCCGCCTGATGATGCTCGCGGCCATCGCCGTCTTCGCCGGCCTCGCCCTCGGACCCCACGTCCTGGGCTACCGCACGATGACCATGCTCACCGCCAGCATGGCCCCCGACATCAACCCCGGCGACGTCGTCGTCGTCACCCCCCTCCCCATCTCCGAGGTCCAAGCCGGGATGGTCATCAGCTACCACATCCCCATCGACGACCACCGCCTCGTCAGCCACCGCGTCCTCTCCGTCGAGACCGCACCCGACGGCGCCGTCACCGTCCAGACCAAGGGCGACGCCAACGACGCCCCCGACCCCTGGCAGGCCACCCTCCAAGGCGACACCGCCTGGCAGGTCACCGCCGTCATCCCCGAACTCGGCAACCTCATCCAGGCCCTCCGCACCCCCATCGTCAGCCAAGCCCTCGTCTACGGCGCCCCCGCACTCCTCGCCGGCTGGCTCCTCCTCACCATCTGGACCCCCACCCGCACCGAGGACCAGCCGGACGGCGGGCAGCGGGCATGACCGCCACCCGACGCACCCTGGTGCTGCTCGCCGCGCTCGTCGCGGTCGTCCTCGGCACGACGCCGGCCATGGCCGCCTTCAGCGGGAAGAGCCCCGCGCTCGCCGCGACCGTCGGCACCGTCGAGGTCGCCGCACCGACCGACCTCAGGACCGGCGGCACCAGGTGCTGGACCACCACCTACACGGTGAGCTACAACGGCGTCACGACCACACGCGCCTCCACGACGATGCGGGCCAAGCTGTCGTGGCAGGCCAGCAGCACGCCGCGGGTCACCAGTTACGTGATCACCGCCTACCTGGGGGGCGGCAAGATGGAGGTCACCGAGGTTCCCGCCTCCATCACCTCGGTCACCGAGAACGTCGACGGCGACTACGCCGACGCGAACATCCGGGTCACCGTCACCGCCAAGACCGACTACGGCTGGACTGCCGAGTCCCAGAAGTCAGGAATCATCACGTGCTGACCGCCCTGATCGTCGACACCGACACGGCCGCCCGCCGCGGCGACCTCGCCTGGCTCGCCCGGGACGCCCACCGTGGGGCCTCGACCCACGACCTGCTGGACCAGTTCGCCGACCTGGCGCACGCCGCCGAGGCCGCGGCCCGCCGCAGGGCGGTCGGTCGCTGAGCACCACCGAGGACGACGAGACGCACAGTGCCCACCCCGGAGGACCGGGATGGGCACTGTGCGTTCGGACGGGGCGAGTTCGGGGGTGCGGGGCGTCAGGCCACCAGCCGGTAGCCCACCCCGCGGACCGTGCGGATCTCGGGTGAGTGCAGCCCGGCTGCGGTGAGCTTGCGGCGCAGGTTGGACATGTGTGCCTCGACCAGGCGGAGGTTGCCCTCCCAGTCGGTCTGCCAGACCTCACGCAGCAGGGTCTCGCGCTGCAGCACCCGCCCGGGGCGGGAGACCAGGGCGGCGAGCAGGTCGAACTCGGTGCGGGTCAGGTCGACGGCCGAGCCGTCGACCCGCACCTCGCGGCTGTCGGGGTCGACCTCGAGCTCGGCCAGCCGCCGGACGGAGTCCTCGACCGCGGGTCGCGGCACGGGCACCGAGGGAGTGCGCGGCCGGCGCAGCATGGTCTGCACCCGCGCCACCAGCTCGCGCGGGGAGAAGGGCTTGGCCATGTAGCCGTCGGCGCCGACGGCCAGCCCGATGAGCAGGTCGACCTCCTCGGCCCGGGCGGTGAGCATCAGCACGTAGCAGTCGGTCTCGGCGCGCAGCTGGCGGCACACCTCGGTGCCGTCGGCGTCGGGCAACCCGAGGTCGAGGACGACGACGTCCGGGGCCGACCGGCGGACCTCCTCGAGGCAGGCGGCACCGGAGACGACCTCGCGGACGTCCATCCCGGCACGGCGCAGCACGGTCACCACCAGTTCACGGATCTCGTCGGTGTCCTCCACCACGAGCACGGACTGGCCGGACACGGCTCCTCCTCCACACGACGACGTCGGATGCCTTGCTGGCGTCCTGGAGGAGATGTCGTCACCGCGGGATCGCAACTTGCACCGGGACACCGCCCGGGTCCCCCGAACGGGTGAAGGACCCCCTTTCCCCGCACCCCTCGCAAGCTCGGGGCGGGCCCCTGAATGGGGGGCCTAGGCGAAGGCGCTGAGACCGGTGATCGAGCGGCCGACGATGAGGGTGTTCATCTCCCGGGTGCCCTCGTAGGAGTAGAGCGCCTCGGCGTCGTTGAAGTACCGGATGACGTCGTGGTCGAGCACGATGCCGTTGCCGCCGAGCAGCTCGCGGGCCCAGGCCACGGTCTCCCGTCCCCGGCTGGTCACGTAACCCTTGGCCAGCGCCGCCTGGTCGTCGCGCAGAACGTCCTGCTCCTGCAGCTGGGACAGCCGCACCGTCATCCCCATGCTGGCGGTGACGTTGCCCAGCATCCGGGCGAGCAGGTCCTGGACCAGCTGGAACCCGGCGATCGGCCGGCCGAACTGATGGCGTTCCTTCGCGTAGGCCAGCGCCACCTCGTAGGCGCCCACCTGGCAGCCGACCCCGCTCCAGGCCACCCCGCCGCGGGTCACCTTGAGCACCTTGTTCACGTCCTTGAACGAGTTGCCGCCCTCGAGCTTGGCCTCGGCGGGGATGCGGCAGCCGGTGAACGCGAGGTCGGCGTTCTGCACCGTGCGCAGCGCGAACTTGTCCTCGATCTTGGTGGCGGTGAAGCCGGGGGTGCCCTTCTCCACCAGGAAGGTCTTGACCTGGTCGTCGGCGACGTCGCGGGCGAAAACGACGACGACGTCGGCGAAGGTGCCGTTGCCGATCCAGCGCTTGGCGCCGTCCAGCACCCACGAGTCGCCGTCCCGCCGGGCGGTGGTGCGCATCCCGCGGGCGACGTCGGAGCCGCCCTCGGGCTCGGTGAGACCGAAGGCGCCGATGGCCTCCAGCCGCATCATCGCGGGGATCCAGCGCTGCCGCTGCTCCGCGGAGCCGAGCACCATGATGGAGCCCATCGCCAGGCCGTTGTGCACGCCGAGGAAGGTGGCCATCGACGGGTCGACGCGGGACAGCTCCATCGCCTGGAAGCCGGTGAACAACCGGGACGCCCGGGGGCGGCCGTCCCAGTCGTAGGAGCGTCCGACGATGTCGGCCTCGGCGAAGCGCGGGATCAGGTCCATCGGAAACTCGGCCGCCGCCCAGGCCTCGTTGACCCGGGGCCTGACCTCGGTGGTGAGGAACTCGCGCAGCGCCAGCAGCTCCTTCTGCTCGTCCTCGGGCAGCAGGGTCTCGAAGCCGAAGAAGTCGGCCGGCAGCAGCAGGTCGGCGGTCATGGCCCGATGCTCCGCCAGTCCGCCGCCCTCAGCCACCGAGGGGGTGCGCGCCGGCCTGCGAGGGTGAGACGGGGTCCTTTCTTAATCGAGGGTGCGAGTGCCCTCCGGCAGCGAGCCCCCGGCGACCAGCGCGGCGGTGGCGTTCTGCAGCGCGGTGAGCGCCACCCGCTGGGTGAACGGCCCGGTGGAGACCCGCGCCACGCCGAGCTCCTGCAGCTCCCGGACCGGCAGCGAGGCACCCGGCCGGAGGAGGAGCGACACCTTGTTCCGGCCGATGCCCTCGACCAGGGCCTCGACCTCCTCGCGGGCGCTCACCCCGGGCACGAAGACGACCGGAGCGCCCACCTCCAGGTAGGCCCGGCCCCGGCGGACCGCCTCGGCCAGGGCCGGTCCACGATCGCCGTCCGGGGAGAGCAGCACGTCGGTGCGCGCGTTGAGCACGAAGTCGATGCCGGCGTCCCGCCCGGCGCGCAGCACCGCCTCGACGGCGGCCACCGCCTCGTCCAGCGGCTGCAGCTGGTCCTCGAGGTTGCCACCCACCGCACCGGCGGCGATGGCCCGGCGGGCGGTCTCGCCCGGGTCGCCGTAGCCGGCCTCCATGTCCATCGTCACCGGCAGCTCCACGGCGTCGACGATCAGCTCGACCATGTCCAGGTGCAGGGCCAGCGGGATCTGCTCGCCGTCGGCGTAGCCGAAGGTGGCCGCGATCGAGTGGCTGGCGGTGGCCAGGGCACGGACGCCCGGCGTGCCGGCCACGACCCGGGCGGAGACGACGTCCCAGACGTTGGCCAGGACCAGCACCTCCGGCGCGGTGTGCAGCTCGAGCAGGGTGCGGGCACGGGCGGCGAGATCGGGCACCAGGTCAACCTAGCGACATGTCGACACCTCGACACGTCATCCCGGGGAGTGCCCTCCGTAGCCTGATCGGCATGGTCTCCCTGGGCACCCCGCTGTCGCCGTCGGCCACCCGAGTGATGCTCCTGGGCAGCGGCGAGCTGGCCAAGGAGGTGCTCATCGCGCTGCAGCGGCTGGGCGTGGAGACCATCGCCGTCGACCGGTACGCCGACGCCCCCGGCCACCAGGTCGCCCACCACTCCCGCACCATCCCGATGAGCGACCCGGACCAGCTGCGCGCGCTGATCGAGGCCGAGCGACCGGACGTCGTCGTCCCCGAGATCGAGGCGATCGCCACCGGCACGCTGGTGGAGCTGGAGGCCGAGGGCGTACGCGTGGTGCCGACCGCGCGCGCCGCCCGGCTGACCATGGACCGGGAGGGCATCCGGCGGCTGGCCGCCGAGGAACTGGGCCTGCCGACCAGCCCCTACCGGTTCTGCGACTCGCTCGACGAGCTGCGCGCGGCGGCCACCAAGGTCGGCTTCCCGTGCGTGGTCAAGCCGGTGATGTCCTCGTCCGGCAAGGGGCAGAGCAAGCTCGACGGGCCCGACGACGTCGAGCCCGCCTGGGAGTACGCGATGGCCGGCGGCCGGGTGGCCGGCACCCGGGTGATCGTGGAGGGGTTCGTCGACTTCGACTACGAGATCACCCTGCTGACCGTGCGCTGGCTGCGCGACGGCGAGCCGACGACGTCGTTCTGCGCGCCGATCGGGCACCGCCAGGAGGCCGGCGACTACGTGGAGAGCTGGCAGCCCCAGCCGATGTCGCCGGTGGCGCTGGACCGTGCGAAGGCCGTCGCCGCCGCGGTCACCGGCGATCTGGGCGGCCTGGGCGTCTTCGGTGTCGAGCTGTTCGTCCGCGGGGACGACGTGTGGTTCTCCGAGGTCAGCCCCCGGCCGCACGACACCGGCCTGGTCACGCTGACCACCCAGTGGCAGAACGAGTTCGAGCTGCACGCCCGGGCCTTCCTGGGCCTGCCGGTGGACACCGCGCTGCGCAACGCGGGCGCCTCGGCCGTCGTCTACGGCGGCACCGACGCCGTCGGCATCACCTTCGACGGGGTCGGCGAGGCGCTGGCCGCCCCCGGCGTCGACCTGCGGCTGTTCGGCAAGCCGGCGAGCTTCCCCCGGCGGCGGATGGGCGTGGCCCTGGCCCGGGTGGACGACGGCGACGTCGACGCCGCCCGCGCGACCGCCCGCCGGGCCGCGACGACGGTGCGCCCCCGCGCCTGACCGCCGGCCGGCGTCCACGGCGCGGAGGTCTGTCCACAGCACTGCGCCGGTACCCGGCGGCGGCCACGGTTCCCGGCACGCTGCAGGGATCACCGTCCCGCCGGCGCCCGCCGGCGGGACCCGCACGAGGAGGACCCATCATCGACGACCCGCTCCCGCTGCTGCTCATCGCCGGCTCCCGGCTGGCCGCCCAGCCCGGCGTGCTGGCCGCCGAGCTCGACCCACTGGTGCGGCGACTCATGGTGCTCGACCCGGGCGTCGACACGGCCGGCCACGCCCAGCGCGCCCTGACCAGCGCGCTGCCGTACCTGTGGGAGTCCGGCTGGCAGCCCGCCGACCTGGTGCACGTCGTCCGCCGCCGCACCAGCGGCCGCGGGGCGCGGCTGATCGCGGCGGTGATCGGCGCCGAGGCGAGCGCGAGCGGGGCCGCCGAGCGGGCACCCGGCGCGTGGGCGGCCCAACTGGAGGGCGGCGCGCCGGGCTCCGCCACCTCGGTGGCCGGCTGGTGGCGCGCCGAGCGGGTCGACGCCGCCGGCGCCTGGCGCGACGTCCTCCGCGTCCTGGGGGTGGTGCGGGAGCTGCCGCCGCTGGAGGTGCTGCTCACCCCGCCGTCGTCGTGGACGTCGGGGCGCCGGACGGCACCGGTCGATGTCGAGGGGGCGGACCCGAAGATGCTGGCCCGCATCCGGGCGCTGCTGGCCAAGGCCGAGTCGACCGACTTCCCCGAGGAGGCCGAGGCGCTGTCGGCGAAGGCGCAGTCGCTGATGGCCCGGCACACGATCGACGCCGCGGTGCTCGGGCAGCGGTCCGGTGCGGCGGCCACCTCGGTGCTGGCCCGGCGCATGCACCTGGAGGAACCGCACGTCGAGGCCAAGGCCGCCGTGGTGCAGGCGGTGGGGTCGGCGAACGGGGTCCGCGTCGTGCTGCACCCGGCGTTCGGGCTGGCCACGCTGGTCGGTGCGGCCGACGACCTGGACCTGGTGGAGCTGCTGGTCACGTCGTTGCTGGTGCAGGCCGGCCGGGCGATGACGGTCGCGGCGGGCACCGGCGGGGCGCGTGCCCGGTCCACGGCCTACCGGCGGGGCTTCCTGTACTCGTTCGCGCAGCGGATCGGTGAACGGCTGGAGAGCGCCCGCGAGCAGGCGACCGCGGAGGCGACCACCATCTACGGCACCGACCTCGTGCCGGTGCTGGCCGAGCGGGAACGCGCCGTCGAGGCGGCGGTCAGCGAGCTGTTCCCGCACCTGCGGCGGCGCGGCGGACGGACCGTCGACCCGGCCGGGTGGCACGCCGGCCGGCGGGCCGCCGACGACGCCGAGCTCGGGGCCAGCCGCCGCTCCCTCACCGGCGGCCGCTGAGGTGCGACCCCCTGCCGGGGCCTACCGCGAGTGAAAGGACCCGCTCCTCCCCGACCCTCGCAAGCTCGGGCCGGGCTCCTGGAGCGGGCCGGGGGCAGGGGGTCCTTCAGAGCAGGACGTCCAGGCCCGACACGTCCGCCATCGCCGCCGACTGCAACACCAGGTCGGCCGCGGTGGTCAGCCACCCGGCCACGAACAGCAGTCGCTCCGGCGAGTGGTCGTCCAGCGACGCCGTCACCGCGACGAGCCCCGCCTGTGCCACTGCCCTGCATGCCAAGGTCTCCATGACCGGCTCCTTTCCTCGCTGTGTCCTTCGGCAGCGGAAAAGGAGAACTGGAGAGATGCCGGGCAGAAACAATCCCATTGGCTGATGGCGGGAAACAATGGCGGCCGGGCAACCCGGGCGGCGGTCAGCCCAGCTGGTCGGGGACCGCGGGCGCCGGCGGCCGGTCGCGCCCCATCGTCTCCCCGCGGAAGAACGCCGGGGCGACGACGTTCCAGGCGGCCATCAGCAGCACCCCGAGCAGCAGCGTCCCGACGCCGACGACGAACACCCCGCCCACGCCGAAGAACACCGTCCCGCCGTACCCGGGGTCGGCGTACTCGAGGCAGGCCAGCACGAACACCAGCAGCATGAACAACCCGCCCAGCAGCGGCAGCACGACCCGCCTGAGCACGTCCCGGGCGGTGCGCCGGACGCGCCGGAACTGCCAGGCGCAGGCGAAGCCCGTCAGGCCGTAGTAGAAGGCGATGAGCATGCCGGTGGCCACGATCGAGTCCTGCAGCACGTTGTCGCTGACGGCGGTGAGCCCGACGTAGAAGGCGATCGAGACGATCCCCATCCAGATGGTGGACACCGACGGCGTCAGGTACCGCGGGTGCACCCGCGCGAAGGCCCCGGGCAGCGCGCGGTAGGCGCCCATCGACAGCGTGCCGCGGGCGGTCGGCAGGATCGTGGTCTGCGTGCAGGCCGCTGCCGAGGTCAGCACCGACAGGACCAGCAACGCCTCGAAGACCCGGCCGAGGACGTCGTCGCCGAACACCGTGGCCCCCAGGGCGGCGAGCACGTCCTCGGCGTTGTCCTCGTTGCCCAGCCCGATCCCCTCGGTGCCCACCCCGGCGAAGGCGACCGTCGCCGTGGTCACCACGACGTAGATGCCGACCAGCAGGACGGTGGAGATGATCGCGGCACGACCGGGCGCCCGAGCCGGCTCCCGGGTCTCCTCGTTGACCGCCAGCGCGGAGTCCCAGCCCCAGTAGATGAAGATCGCCAGCAGCGTCGCCTCGGTGAGCTGCGACCAGTCCAGCCCCGAGGGCCACAGCCAGGACAGCGAGGGGGTCAGGGCCCCCTCGGGTGCCGTTCCGGTGTAGACCCGGACCAGCGCGTAGCCGGCGAAGGCGACGAGCACGGTGATCTCCACCGCCAGCAGCACGTACTGCAGGCGCGCGGTCGGCTCGATCCCCCGGTAGCAGACCCAGGTCATCACGGCGATCCACCCGACCCCGGCCAGCGTCGTCCAGAAGGTGCT
Source organism: Modestobacter lapidis (assembly GCF_054780755.1). Classification (NCBI taxonomy): domain Bacteria; kingdom Bacillati; phylum Actinomycetota; class Actinomycetes; order Geodermatophilales; family Geodermatophilaceae; genus Modestobacter; species Modestobacter lapidis. The sequence continues at coordinate 241,907 of NZ_BAAGVS010000003.1, forward strand.
CCCGGCCAGGCCGTCCAACCCGACCAACCGGTACCCGTAGGAGCCCGCCACCTGGGCGAGGTTGGCCATCACGATGACGTCGGCGGCGATGATCCCCCAGCCGCCCATCCAGCCGGTGCGCGGACCGAAGGCCCGGGCAGCCCAGGTGAACGTCGTCCCGCAGTCGGGCTCGCGCCGGTTGAGCTCGGCGTACGCGACCGCGATCAGCCAGACCGGGATGAACGACAGCAGCATGATCGCCGGCGCCTTCACCCCCACCGCGATCACGACGAAACCCAGCGTCGCGGCCAGCGCGTAGGCCGGCGCGGTCGACGAGACACCCAGGACGATCGAGGAGCCCAGCCCCAGCGCACCGCCCTTGAGCCCCTTGTCCAGCGCCGCGCCCTCCGCCGGTCTCCCGGAGGTGGTCCCCGATTCCGAGGGGTGGGTGCTCACGCGCTGCTGGTCCTCGTCACCGCACGGTTATCGCACAGCGCTCCCGGCGACACGCCCGAGACGTGATCTGGGTCGGGAGCCCTTGCCGAGGACGGTGGTGCGTGACATAACTCAGGCGTTCCGTTCAGCCAGAAGCGGTGAACTGCGAACCGGTGGCACCGGGGTCTGGGCAGGTGAGCACCACGGTGGAGCCCCACTCGGCGCGCTCCCATGCGCCCTCGACCGAGGCCGGCCTGCTACGGGCCCAGCTGGCGATCGACGCGGCCGGCATCGGGACGTTCGACTGGGATCTGGTCGACGGGCGGCTCACCTGGGACGAGCAGCTTATCAGGATGTTCGGGTACGACGCCGAGACGTTCGACCACCACATCGGTGCGTTCAACGACCGGGTGCACCCCGACGACCTCCCCCGGGTCACCGAGGCCCTGAGGTCCGCCATCGACACGTGCGGCGAGTACGACGCCGAGTACCGCATCGTGCTGCCCGGCGGGGAGACCCGCTGGGTGTACGCCCGGGGCCGGGCCGCCGGCCAACCGGGTGGGAGCGCGGAACGGGTCATCGGCGCCGTCTACGACGTGACCGCCGAACGTGCCGGGGAGGCCCGGGTCATCCGCGTCCTGGAGGCCATGCCGGCCGGCTTCTACTCCCTGGACGAGGAGTGGCGCTTCACCCACGTCAACGCCGCAGCCGAGCGGCTGCTGGGCCGCAGCCGGGACGAGCTGCTGGGTGCGGTGATCTGGACTGCCTTCCCCGACGCCGTGGACAGCCCGTTCGAGGCGGGCTACCGGAAGGCGGTGGCGACCGGCGAGCCGCTCTCCTTCGACGCCTACTACCCCGCACCGCTCGACGGCTGGTACGAGCTCCGGGCCTGGCCGACCCCCGAGGGCCTGTCGGTGTACTTCCTGGAGGTCACCGAGCGCCGGGAGGCGCAGGAGCGGGCCGAGCGGTCAGCCCGGCGCCTGACCCTGCTGGCCTCGGTGAGCGCCGAGCTGGCCGGCAGCCTCGACCCCCGCACGGCCACCTCACGGCTGGCCCAGCTGGTCGTCCCGGCGCTGGCCGACTGGTGCCTGGCGACCGTGTTCGACCGCTCCGGCCGGCCGGCCGAGGTGGGATCCTGGCACGCCGATCCCGGTTCCCACGAGCTGGTGGAGCGGTACGCCCGGCTGCGCCACGACGCCCTTCCCGGCGGCTGGGCGCTCCCCGTGGACGCGCAGGTGCACGTGTCGGGCCGGGACGTGCTGGCGCCGCTCGAGCCCGGCGCGGCGCGCGACGTGCTCGAGCGACTGGCCCCCGAGCACGTGCTCGCCCTGCCGATGCGCGGCCGCGGCCGGACCCTCGGGCTGCTGACGCTGGCCTTCGACGGCGGCCGCACCCCCACCGAGGAGGACGTCGCCACCGCCCAGGACGTCGCCGACCGGGCCGGGCTGGCGCTGGACAACAGCCGGCTCCACGACCAGCAGCAGCAGCTGGCCGAGGGCCTCCAACGCAGCCTGCTCACCGATCCGCCGGAGCCCGACCACGCCGAGATCGTCGTGCGCTACGTGCCGGCCGTCGAAGCCGCCCGGGTGGGGGGCGACTGGTACGACGCCTTCCTGCAGCCCAGTGGCGCGACGATGCTGGTGATCGGGGACGTGGCCGGGCACGACACCGCCGCCGCGGCCGCGATGGGCCAGCTGCGCAGCCTGCTGCGCGGGATCGCCGCCTACAGCGGTGCCGGCCCGGGCGAGGTGCTCCGCGGCCTGGACGCGGCCATGGAGGTGCTGCAGCTGCGCACCCTGGCCACCGCCACCATCGCCCGCTTCGAGCAGGACGACGACGAGCAGGCCCGCGGCGTCACCCGGATGGTCTGGTCCAACGCCGGCCACCTGCCACCCCTGGCACTGCACCCCGACGGCAGCGTGGTCGTCCTCGCCGACTGGAAGGCCGACCTGCTGCTGGGCGTCGACCCGACCTTCTCCCGTACCGAGTCGACGGTGACCCTGGACCGCGGGACCACCGTGGTGCTGTACACCGACGGGCTGATCGAGCGCCGCGACGCCGACCTCGACGCCGGGCTGGCCCGGCTGCGCGCGGCCCTGGCCGAGCTGGCCGGCCGGCCGCTGCAGGAGCTGTGCGACGAGCTGCTCGAGCGGCTGGTCGACGGCCGGCCCGACGACGACGTCGCCCTGGTCGCCGTCCGGCTGCACCGGCAGGACCGACCCCGCCCGGCCGAGGCCGGCCCACGCCGGGTGCCCGCCGCCGTCCCCGACGAGCGCTGACCGCACTCCCCGGGCGACCATGGCCGCTCTTGCGATGTTCCACCTGCATCTGCGGGTCCTGCACCACCGCACGAGCGCGCACAAGACCGCAAGAGTGAGCGGCCTGACGGGGCGACGATCGGGCGGCCGACGACTGTCACCGAAATGACATTGCGGTGCCGCCGGGGCGGGTACCTCACCCGCATGACCGACGTGAGCTCCTTCGACGGCACCCGTCTGGCGATCAAGGCCTGGGGGCCGGCCGAGGCCCCGATCGTGCTGCTCGTGCACGGCCTGGGCATGTCCGCCGAGTCCTGGGGCCGGGTTCCGGAGCTGCTCGCCGGCGGGCACCGATTGATCGCCTACGACCTGCGGGGACACGGCGCCAGCGGCGACGCCCAGGCGGGTGGCTACGTCATGAGCGCCCACGCCCGCGACCTGGGCGCGGTCCTGGACGCCGTCGTCCCCGACGGGGGCCAGGTGTTCGTGGTGGCGCACAGCCTCGGGGGTGGCATCCTGCTCGCCCATGCCGACGCGGCCGGCACCGACCGGATCGCCGGTGCGGTGCTCGCTGGTTCCGGCGGATCGGCGGTCACCGCCATCGGCCTGCCCGCTCGCCGACTGCCCCCGTGGGCCCGGGCCTGCGTGCGCGCCGCCTGGCTGGCGGTGCTGCGCGCCGGTGCGCGACTAGGGAGACGGATCCGGCCGGTCCGGGCGGTGTCCGACCGGCTGATCCGCCGGTTCGCGTTCGCCCCCGGCGAGCCCGCACACCTCGTCGAGCGCGTCCGCGACAACTTCCTCGGCAGCCGTCCGGCGGCGCTCGCGGGCACGACCCTGGCCAGCGTCAGCCACGACGGCGCCCGGCTGGCCCCCGCGCTCGGCGTCCCCACCCTGGTCGTCCACGGCAGCGCCGACCCGGAGGTCTCCGACGACGACGTGCAGGAGCTGATGGCCGGGCTCCCCGACGGGGAGCTGGTCACGCTGCCCGGCGCCGGCCACATGCTGCCGCTCACGCACCCGGAGATCGTCGTCGAGCAGGTCACGCGCTGGATGGACCGGGTGGCGTACGCCGCGCCCGGCGACGATGCCGCCGCCGCCCGGTGAGGCCGGCGGCGGGCGCCCCGGCCGCGGTCGGCGTCACGTGATCGTCACCCCGGCGGCGTCGGAGGAGGTCGTACTTGTCAGCTCCGTGACGAAGGCCGTTCCTGTGCGGAGGGCCCGGAGGGCGTGGGCACGAGAACGTCGTCCACACCGACGCCCGGGACCTCCCGGGATGCAGAGAGGAACTCCGATGCGCAGGATCACGAGCAAGCGACCGGTGGCCGTCCGCACGACCGTGGCGGCATTCGCCGCCGTGTCCACGCTGGGTCTTGCCGCCTGCGGCGGGACGGCCGGGGACGAGGAAGGCGCCGATGTCGCGGACGTCGCCCAGGAGGACGTCGTCGAGGAGGACGTCACCGAGGAGGACGCCGCCGGGGAGGACGTCGCCACCGGGCCCTTCGAGGGCCCCTACGACAGCGCGTTCTACGACGAGGTCGACAGCTACGTGGGCGAGGAGGTGGTTCTCTCCGCCGACGTGAACGAGGTCCTCAGCCCGATGTCCTTCACCATCGCCGGCACGGACGACACCACCGTCGAGTCCCTGCTGGTCGTCGGCGCCGGGGAGGACAACCAGCTCGCTCCGGAGACCACGGTGGAGGTGACCGGCACCGTCGAGGAGTCCTTCGTGATCGAGGACGTGGAGGAGCAGCTGGGGGTCGACCTCGAGGACGAGCTGTTCACCGACTTCGACCAGGAGCCCTACGTCATGGCCGGGAACGTGGAGGTCCTCGAGAACGTCGACTGAGCCGGCCGCGCCGGTTTCCTGAGGGACATGCCCGCCCGGGCACGCGCTGGTGGCGCGACCACCGCGTGCACCCGGGCGGGCCCCGGGTCCTGGCCTCGTGCCACCTCCTGCCGGCAAGCCCTCCCGCCGCGGTGAACGCGACGCTGCTGGACCATGTACGGCCGGACCCGACGAACGGAGCACCTCGTGAAGCACTGGCTGGCCCGCATCGGCATCGCGCTCGGTGCCCTGCTGACCCTGCTCCTGGTCTACGGCGTGTTCATCGAGCCGAGGCTGATCCTGGACGAGGAACGGGAGACGGTCTTGATGCCCCGGGTGGGCGAGGAGCTCTCCGGTACGGAGATCGCGCTGATCAGCGACTTCCAGCTCGGCATGTGGTTCGCCAACACCGGCATGGTGGAGCGCGCGGTGGAGACCGCCGTGGCGGCGGAGCCGGACGTCGTGCTGCTGGGCGGTGACTTCGTGTACAGCACCGAGCCCGGCATCCAGACCCAGATCGACACGCTGCTCGAGCTGATCGACCCGCTGCTGGCATCCGGGATCCCGACGTTCGCCGTCCTGGGCAACCACGACCACGCGGTCGGCGCCGCCGACGAGCTGACCGCAGCCCTCGAGGACCACGGGGTGCCCGTGCTGCTCAACGCAGCGGCCCCCGTCCCGGGCACGGACGGCGGAGCGGACCCGGCGCTGCACATCGTCGGCGTGGGGCCGCCCACCCCCGGCCTGGCCGACGTGGACGCGGCGCTGGCCGACGTGCCGGACGACGCCCCACGAGTGGTGCTCATGCACAACCCGACCGTCTTCGCCGAGCTGCCCGCCGGCAGCGCGCCGTTGACCGTCGCCGGCCATACGCACTGCGGCCAGGTCACCCTCCCCGGAACCCCGCACTGGGCCTATCTGGGGCTGACCGCGGAGGAGAAGATCGTCGCCGAGGGTTGGGCTCCCGACGACTACGGCGCCGAGGGCAACCGGATGTTCGTCACCTGCGGCATCGGTTTCAGCCTCGCACCCATCCGGATCAACGCGGCGCCGGAGGTCGCCTTCTTCGAGCTCCGGTCCGGTAGCTGATGACAGAGCTGATGACAGAGCTGCCGCCGAGGGCGCTGCTGCCGGGTGGACGGCGCCGCCACCCACGCCACGCCGGAACCGAAGGAGATCGTGCGATGCCGACACCTGCCGTGGCGGAGCCCCGCCCCGCGACCGCAGCAAGGAACGAGCCAGCAAGCGACGAGCTGCGGGCCGTGCTGGAGGGCCTGCTGGGCGTTCCGTTCACCGAGGGCAACCGGATCGATGTCCTCCGCAACGGCGAGGAGACCTTTCCGGCCATGCTGGCGGCGATCTCCGCGGCAGAGCGGAGCATCGACATGCTCTGGTTCGCCTGGCGGGACAGCGACATCGGGCGCCGGATCGCCGACGCCCTCGCCGACCGGGCCGGCCGCGGCGTGCGGGTGCGGGTGCTGCTGGACGCCTACGGGACGAAGATGATCGGCCGCGACACCGTCACCCGGCTCCGGGACGCCGGCTGCTCGGTGCTGTTCTACCGGCTGCTGCCCGGAGCGCGGCCCACCGTGTGGAACTTGCGCTCCCACCGGCGGGTGCTGGTCTGCGACGAGACGGTGGCCCTGACCGGTGGCACCGGCGTCGCCGACACGTGGGGCGGCGACGGCGACCGCCCCGGCTCGTGGCGCGACACGGCCTACCTCGTCCGGGGGCCGGCGGTGGCGGGCGTGCGTGCGGGATTCGCCCTGCCGTGGCTGCAGGCCCAGGCCCGTGGCGGTCGGGACGGTGTCCTCTCGGCGGAGGACCGGTTCCCACCGCTGACCGCGCAGGGGTCCACGGCCGTGCAGGTGCTGCGCCCGGCGTCCGCGCCGGGATGGAACGAGGCGGCGCTGGCCATCGCGGCACTGCTGCAGTCCGCCCGGCACCAGGTGCGGGTGACCACCCCCTACCTGCGCCTGCCCCGCTGGCTGCGGGAGCTGATCGTCGCCACCGCCGACCGCGGGGTCGCCGTCTCGCTGCTGGTGTCCGGCCCGCACAGGGAACGGCCGTCGGTCCACCTGCAGGGGCAGCGCGAGTACCAGCGCCTGCTCGATGCGGGCGTCGAGATCTGGCGGTACCAGCCCACCCTGCTGCACACCAAGGTCGTCACCGTGGACGGGGAACTGGCGATGGTCGGCACGGCCAACCTCGACGTGCGCTCCCTGGCCCTCAACGAGCAGCTGTGCCTCGTCGTCGCGGACCGGGCCGTCGTGGGAACCCTCGACGACCACTTCGACGACGACCTCACCGTGAGCACCCGGGTCGACGCCGAACGCTGGCGTGCCCGACCGGTGACGCACCGGGTGCTGGAGGCGGCCGCCGACGTCGTGGGCCGCCCGCTGCGCGGCCTGGGCTCGCTGGGCCTGGTGGGCCGGCGTCCGGGACGCGGGTTCTGGACGGGGCCGTCCCATCCGGAGGGGGAGTGATGGGTCCGGCCCGGGCCACCTCGGAGGACACCCGGGGGGTCGGTCGTTTCGAGCTCCGCGCCGTGCTGGGCTGGGCGGCGCTGGTCATCGGCGCGGTGCCGTTCCTGCTGCTGTGGCTGCTGGTGCAGCGTTCCTGGTCGCCGCTGGCGTCGCTGGACGGTGAGGTGGCCGCCGACCTCAACGAGGCCGTCAGCGGATCCCCGCTGCAGGTGAGGGTGCTGCGAGCGGTCACCGACCTCGGCGGCACGTGGGTCGCCGTACTGGTCATGACGCTGGCCACGGTGTTCCTGCTCATCCGGCACCAGCGTCGGCTGGCGGCCTTCGTCGCCACGGCCGGCCTCGGGCTCGCCGTCCTCGGCCCGGTGACCAAGGCGATCGTCGACCGGGCCCGGCCCGTCGTCGACTCCCCCGTCGTCCAGACACCCTCGAACGCCAGCTTCCCCAGCGGTCACGCGATGACCGCGATGGTGGTCTGGGGCACGCTGCTGCTGATCACCCTGCCGTCGGTACGCCGCCGGGTCCGGCCGTGGCTGATCGCTGCCACGGTGGTGCTGGTGGTGCTGGTCGGCTTCACCCGGCTGGCCCTGGGTGTGCACTTCGTGTCCGACGTCCTCGCCGGCTGGGCGCTGGGGGCCGGCTGGCTGGCGATCACGGCCGCGACCTTCCGCGGATGGCAGCACGACCGGCCCCGCACCGTCGATGCACCACTCGACCCGCTCGACGTGCCGGCGGGCGAGGCGGTGCACCTCGCCGCGTCCCCCGACCCGGCGGCACCCTCGAGCCGCCGGGCCGCACTGCGCCTGCTCGGGGTGGCCGCGGCCCTGTTCGCCGTCCTCAGCGGACTGGGCCTGCTGGTCACCGCCGTGCTCACCGACACCTGGCTGGGCCGGTGGGACCGCAGCGTCGTCCAGTGGTTCGCCGACCTGCGCACTCCCGACCTCACTCCGGTCATGGAGGTGGTCGGCCGCCTGGCCGGCACCCCCGTCGTGATCGCCCTCGGCCTGACCCTGGCGGTGCTGGCCCTGGCCGTGACGGCGAGCTGGCGGCCGGTCGTGTTCGTCGTCGTGACCCTGGTCGGCGAGGTGGCGCTCTACTTCGCCACCGCCGAGGTGGTGAGCCGGCTGCGCCCGAGCGTGGCCGACCTGACGTCCGGGCTGCCCAGCGGGGCGAGCTGGCCGTCCGGGCACGCGGCCGCGGCGGCGGCGGTCTACGGCGCGGTGGCAGCGCTGGTGATCGCCTACAGCCGGGGTCGGTGGCGCTGGGCGGCCCTCGCGCTGCCCGTGTTGCTCGCACCGGTGATCGCGATCACCCGCATCTACGTGGCCGCCCACTACCCCACCGATGTGATCGCCGGTCTGCTGCTGGGCGGGCTGTGGGTCGTCGCCTGTGCCCGGGTGCTGCTGCCCGGCCCCGGCACCGGGGTGCGGGCGGGGACGGCCGGCCGGGCGGGCGCCGCCGGCGGCCACGTGCGGCGATGAGGGCGCTGCGCGTCGTCGCCGTCGCGCTGGCTGCGGCCACCGGCGTGCTGGGCCTGCGGATCCGCCGGGCCCACCGGACGGCCCGGACCCTCTCCGGCGCCGCGCCGTGCATCACGACCGACGACGGGGTGCGGCTGCACGTCGAGGTGGCGGGGCCGGCCGACGCGCCGGCCACCGTGGTCCTCGTGCACGGGTTCGGCGCCCGCGCGGCGATGTTCGACCCCCAGTGGGCGGCGCTGCGTGGGAACGTCCGGGTGGCCCGCTACGACCAGCGGGGACACGGCGCCAGCGGCTGGGCCGGCTTCCGGTCGACCACCCCGGACCGGCTGGGCCGCGATCTCGGCCAGGTGCTCGACGAGCTGGGCGGGCCCGGGCCGGTCGTGGTGGTGGGCCACTCGATGGGCGGGATGGCGGTCCTGGCACTCGCCGGTCAGCGGCCGGAGCTGTTCGGCGACCGGATCGCCGGGGTGGCGCTGCTGTCCTCGCTCGCCGCACCGCTCGCCGTCGGTGGGCGGGATCTCGGCGGCCTGGCCGCGCTTCTCCGCAGGTCGCTGGCCTCCGCCGGCGCCTGGGCGCTGTGGCTGGCCGCTCCCGCGGTGGATGCCGTGCACCCGTTCCGGTCCGGCCCGGGCCGGCGCGTGCTGCGCCGCGGGCTCTTCGCCGCCGACCCGCCCGACGATGCCGCCCGGGAGATGACCGACATGTGGGCCCGGACGCCGACGGCGGTGCTGACGGCCTACCTGACCGGCCTGGCCGGCTACGACCAGCGGAGGGCGGTCGATGTGCTGCGGGGCCTGCCCGTGCTGGTCCTCGCCGGTACCGACGACACGACGATCCCCCCGGCGTCCGGGGAGCGGCTGGCCGAGCGGATCGGCGGAACCGCGCGCCTGCTGCTCGTGCCGGGCGCGGGGCACATGGTCACCCTGACCCACGCCGATGCGGTGGACGCCGCGCTGCTGGACCTGCTGGGCCGGGCCGGGACCGATGTCCGGCAGGCCTCGGACGGCGCCGGGTGACCCCTGCGTCGGCCGTCCGGATCTCCGTCCATCGGGCTGCGGGCGATCAGGCCGGGCGGGTGCCCACCAGCGTCGCGAACGCGATCACGTTGTCCTCGTAGCTGCGGACGGCGGAGTCGAAGTCGCCCCCACAGGTGATCAGGCGCAGCTGGGCGTCGTCGGTGTTGCCGTAGACGTCGATGGTCGGGAACTCCTCCTTCGGGTGCCGCTCCACCCGGTCGACGGCGAAGACGGCCACGGTGCCGTCCGCGCGGGTCACGGACACCTCGTCGCCGGGCTGCAGCGCACCGAGGTCGAAGAAGATGCCGGGCCCGTGCTCGGCGGAGTCGACGTGGCCCAGGATCACGGCGGGGCCCACGGCACCCGGCGCGGGGCCGGGCTCGTACCAGCCGGCCCGGTCGTCTGGTTCCAGCGGCGGCACCTCGACGGTGCCGTCGTCGTTCAGGCCGAGGCGCAGCAGGTCGCTGGTGACGCCGATCGACGGCACGGACACCGACACCGGCGCTGCCACCGGCTCGGCGGCCTGCCCGGTGACCGGGTCCTCCACCCCCGGGCCGGGCGCGGAGCTCCGGCCCGGGGGCGACGGGTCCGCAGGCGTGCTCGGCTCCGGCCGTTCCGCGGTCGCCGCGGCCGGCTGCGGAGCGCGCTGCTGCCCGGTCACCGCGACCAGCACCGCGACCAGGCCCAGCAACGCCAGCACGCCGGCGAGCACCGCCCAGACGCGCGGGCTCGGGCGGGTGCGGGATCGGTCGGTCACGTGTCCTCCTGGGGGTGGTGCGGGCAGCGGTGCGCACCCGGGCGCGCACCGCGCGAGGGTTTCCGTCCCCCGCGCGGTGCGAGCGGCCGGTCAGGCCTGGTCGGCGGCCTGGCGACGGCGGTAGGCCACGGCCCCCGCGGCGGCGGCACCGGTCAGCGCCAGCGCGCCCATCCCGATCGCGGCCTGCTGCTCGATGCCCGACGTGCTGCCGGCACCGGTCTCGGCGCCCCCGCTCGGGGCGGTGCCCATCTGGGCCGTCGTCAGCGGACCGCACGCGGCCGGAGCGGTGGCCTCCATGGGCAGCGACGGGTCGAGGTCGCTCATGATGTCGCCGTCGTAGGCACCGCTGCCGTTCTTGTCGACACCGTGCAGGACGAGGACGGCGGTGCCTGCGTCGAAGGCGGCGTGGACGTCGTCGCTGACCTCGAAGGTGCGCTCGTAGGCGATGGTCCCGTCGTCGGCGGTCGGGAACCGGTCGATGGCCAGCCCGCTGTCGGGGCTGGTGTCGCCCGTGGTGGTCAGCGACGTGCCGATGGCCCCGTAGTACGGGGCACCCTCGGTGACGCTGACGAAGCCGTCGCCGTTCTCGTCGTCGGCGTCGGTCGGGCAGGTGCCCTCGGCACCGATGTGGAAGTGCTGGGCGTGCGGCGAGCCCGCCAGCAGGCCCGACGCTTCGATCATCACGGTGGCCTGGTTGCCGTCGAGCGTGACCATGCCGGTGCCGGACACGCCGGACTGGTTCAGGGCGCCGAGATCGGCCTGGAAGCTGCCGCCCTCGGCGGCCGAGGCGGCCGTCATGGTCAGCAGCGGGAACGCGGCTGCCGCGATCGCGACGGTGGGGAGTGCGAATGCCTTGCGCAAGGTGTGCTCCTCGGGTTCGTGAGGTTCTGCCGGCGCCCGGGTGGACGACGACACCGGCGACGGTTGGGAACCGCTGCCGGGCAACAGGCGGCCACGCCGGGGGGCCGTGTCGCCCGGGTCGGGGAAGGACCCGGTGGAGCCGGTGAGGGCCGGCCGTCGTTGCACGCCGGCCCCGCGCTCTCCGACAGGGGTTCGGGCCAGGTACCGGGATCGGTTCACTGCGCAGCCGGGCGACTCGGTCGTGCGCGTCGCGGGTGCCAGGATCTCGTCGCCGGAAGCGGTGGTCACGCGCCGGTGACCGCACCGAACCGGGACCGGGGCAGCTTCCGAACACCTCGCATGCCTGGTCCTCCGTCCGCCGTGCGCCGCACGGCTCTCCCGGTCGTCGTCCTCCGGTTGCTCACCGGCGCGCTGGCCACGGCCGCCGTCCTGCTGGGCTCCGGGGCGCATACCGCCTCGGCGCACGACCGGCTCGCGGAAACCACCCCCGCCGACGGCGGCACGGTGGGCACCCCACCCGCGCAGGTGATCCTTCAGTTCAGCCGGCCCCCGCTGCCGCTGGGCGCCCAGGTGCTGGTCAGCGGCCCGGGCGGCACCCAGGTCTCCGCGGGTGCTGCCGAGCTGCGGGGCACGAGCGTCGTCCAGCCGCTGCTGGACGGTCTTCCGGCCGGGAGCTACACCGTGGGGTGGCGGGTGACGTCCGCCGACGGACATCCCCTCTCGGGCACGGCCGGGTTCATCGTGGACGGGGCCGGGACGCCGGCCACGGGCCCGGTCGCCGGCGATGCCGGAGCGCCGACCCGCGCGGCCGCGGACGCCGGGCCGGCCGCACCGGATGCGGGCGGCCGGCCCGCCCCGGTGGCCTGGACCGCCGTCGGTGCGCTCCTCCTCGGGGCCGCGGTGACCGTCGGCCGGCAGCTGCGCCGGCGACCGTGACGGCGACCGACCCGGACCCCCCGGCGCCGACCCGCGCCCGGCTTGCCGGCGAAACCGCTCCCGATGGGTCCGCGCCCGCGCCCCTGCGCACGGCGGGCACGGTGGCGGCGGTCACCGTGGGGCTCGTCGTCCTCCTCGCGCTGGCCCTCGCCGTGGGCGGTGGCGGTCCGGGCGCCCTCGCACCAGGGCTCGACCAGGCCGGTCCGCTCGTGGACCGGGGTCTGCCGATCGCCCGGCTGGCCGCTCGGGTGGCGGCGCTCGGCACCGTGGGCGCCCTGCTGTTCGCCGCCTTCCTCCGTCCGTCGGGCCGGTCGCTTCCCGCCGCCTCCCGGCGGGCGGTCCGGGCCGCCTCCCGGTGGGCGCTGGCCTGGGCCGGGACGACGGCGGTCGGTGCGGCGCTCACCCTGAGCCGGCTGGTCGGCGTCCCGCCCACCGCCCTGACCTCGTCGTCGGTACAGGTGTTCGTCACCGACCTGGCGTCGGGCCGTGCCGCCGTCCTCGCAACCGCGGTGGCCGCCTTCCTCGCCGTGGCCGCAGGGCGGTGCAGGAGCTCGGTGGCGGCGGCCGGGCTGCTCGCTGTGGCGCTGGCGGGTCTGGTGGTCCCTGCCGTCCTCACCGGTCACTCCGCCACGGCCGACCACCACCTGCTGGCGGTCGTGAACCTGAGCGTGCACGTCGTCAGCGCGACCGTGTGGGTCGGTGGCCTGCTCGCCCTGCTGCTGTACGGGCGGAGCCGCGAGGACCTTGCCCCCGCGGCCGCCCGCGTCAGCGTGCTGGCCCTGGGCTGCTTCCTCGCCACCGGGGCGTCCGGCCTGCTGGCCGCGTGGCTCGTGCTGGGCGGTGGCACCGCCGGGCCGGCCGGGGTCGTCGGCACCGGCTACGGGTGGCTGCTGATCGGCAAGACGGCCGGGCTCGCCGCGCTCGGCGCGTTCGGCTGGCACCACCGTCGGCGCACGTTGCCCGCCCTGTCCGCCGGCCGGCACGGTGCCTTCGGCCGGTTCGCGGCCGGCGAGACCGTCGTGATGCTGGCGACGATCGCCGTGGCCGTGGCGCTGTCCGCGTCTCCCCCGCCCGTGGCGGCTCCTCCGGCGGCGGCGCAGAACGGCGCGCAGCCGGCAGACCCGGGACTGGGCGCCGCGGTGCCGTCCGGACCGGGCATCGAGGACATGGCCGGCCACGACCACGGCGACCTGTCGGTCACCGTGCTGGTCGACGAGTTCCGCTTCCACGTCTCGGCCCCGGTCGACGCCGGCGCCCGGGTCACCGTCCACAACGGGACGTCGACGGATGTGACCATCACCGCGTCCGACGGCAGCTTCGACGTCGTCGTCCCCGGCGGGAGCCTGATGACCTTCCCTGCTCCGGACGAGCCCGGCGCCCATCCGTTCGCCAGCCGCCACTCGCCGTCCTTCACCGGCGTCCTCGTCGTCCGCTGACCCGGCCGCCTGCTCCGGAACCGCGGACGGCGGAACTGCCCGGCCGCTCTCAGGACGGGTCGCCGGGGTGTCGACGGGGTCAGCGGCGCCAGGTCGGCGTCAGCAGCTGTCGGAGGTCGGCCCGCGACGACCTTCCCGGCCCAGGCGCGGACGGCGCCCGTGCCCACGATCGCCCGCCCACCCGCAGTCCTGCTCCGATGACCCGCCGGAGCCCGACGAGGGCGGCGGCGACGGCGATGGCCTGCCAGCCCGGATCGCTCCCCAGGCGCAGCAGTCCGGCGGCCAGGAGCAGGTCCAGCAGGACCGCCAGCGCGAGGGACGGCCGCCGGGTGACGAGCAGGGTGAGCGCACCGGCCCCGAGCGCCGCCGCACTGATCGCCACGGCCAGCAGGCGCGGCACGTCGGCGAGCGATGCGGTCACGACGTCCGACCGCGGCCCGCCGTCCCCGACGGCGGGCCCGCCTCCCGCCTATCGTCCTCCCCCTCCTCCGCGACCTGGCGCCGTTCCTCGGCGATCTCCTTGGAGAGGAAGTAGTTCAGCGCCGTCCGGATCGCCGCGACGGCGGCGAGCTGGCCGAGTTCGCGGAAACTCGGCGCAACCGCGGTCCGGAGGACGTCGCTGGCCAGCTGGAACTCCAGCCCCAGGACGAGGAAGCGGCCCAGCATGAGCCGGACCGGAACGAAGGCGCCGGCGTCCCGACGGCGGATTCCGACCCAGACGAACAGGGCGAAGGCCCAGACGGCGCCGATGATGATCACGGCGGCAGCGCAGGCCTCGACGAGAACGACCAGGACGTTGACCACGTCGACCAGGAGCTCTTCCACCGGGCCGCCCTACCCGCCGGGGCCGCCGGGACGCGCGGGTCCGGGAAGAGACCCTTGCTAGCTTGCCGGCCATGGCAGTGGACCCGCGCGGCACGGACCTGAAGCGGTACCTCCAGGACGACCCCGGCGGGCCGGTGGTCATGCTCAACCTGCTGCGCTACGCCGAGGGCGGCCGCGAGCTGTACGCGCAGTACGCCGAGGCGCTCAGCACCACCTTCCTCCCCCGGTACGGCGGCGAGGTGCTGTACGCCGGCGACGGCTCGACGGCCCTGGTGGCCGAGCCCGGGCAGGAGTGGGACGCGGTCCTCGTCGTCCGCTACCCGTCGCGGGCGGCCTTCAGCCGGATGGTCGCCGACCCCGAGTACCAGGAGGTCACCGCGCTCCGGACGCGCGCCCTGACGGAGGCCGTGCTCCAGGCGACCGTCCCCTGGTAGGTCCGCGGGTTTCCGGCCCGGGTGCCGGTGGCCCGTCCACCTGGCCGCACCGAACCGGATCCGCTAGGTTCCTCTGGTCGTGGTCGTGGTCGATGGAGCTCACGAGCCGGAGCAGACCGTGCAGACCGACGCGCCCACCGTCGCACCGGCTGCGCGGCGCAGGCGTGGGGCGCAGCCGGCACACACCCTCCGGGGGCGGGCGACCCTGGCGTTCAGCGCCGTCACCGTGGTGCTGTCCGGCGTGCTCGCGGTCGCGGTGTGGGTCGCGGTCTCCCAGTACCTGCTCGCGCAGCGGGAGCGGGCGACGCTGGCCCAGGCCACCGACAACGCCGCGCAGGTGCAGCGGGCCCTCGGCTCGGAGGGCCTGACGGTTCCCCAGCTGCTCGCCCAGCTCCCGCACGAGACCGGCTCCGTCTCGTTGTACGTCGACGACGGCGAGTGGGTGACGACGTCGTTGCTCCTCGGCCGGGACGACCTCCCCGCCCCGCTCGCGGCAACCGTCCTGGACGGCACGCCCGCCCGGCAACGGATCGAGGTCCAGGGCCGGACGGCGATGGCGGTGGGCATCCCCCTCGACGGCCTGGACGAGGCGTACTTCGAGGTCTTCCCCCTCGACGAGCTGGACAAGACCTACCGGGTCCTCGGCGCGGTGCTGACCATGGCGGTCGTCGGCCTGGTCCCGCTGTCCCTCGCGCTGGGCTGGTGGGTCACCGGGCCGACGTTGCGCCCGCTGCACCGCATCGCGGCCGCGGCCGAGGCGATCGCCGAAGGTGATCTCTCCGCTCGCATCGACCCGCGGGGCGATCCCTCCCTGGCCCCGATCGCCTCCTCGTTCAACCGCACCGCGGCCGCCCTGGAGGCACGGGTCCGGGCCGATGCGCGGTTCGCCGCCGACGTCAGCCACGAGCTGCGCAGCCCGCTGACCGCGATGCTGGGCGCGCTGGACCTGGTCCACGGCGCCGGCCACCACCTGCCACCCGACGGGCAGGAGGGGCTGGCCCTGCTGCATGCGGAGATGTTGCGGTTCGAGCGCCTGGTCGCCGACCTGCTGGAGATCTCCCGCGCGGACGCCGGCAGCACCGATCTCGTCATCGAGGAGGTGCGGCTGGCTGCCCTGGTGCGGGAGGCGCTGAACAGGCGCACGCTGGGTGGGGCGACCGCACGGCTCGACGTCCACGAGGAGGCCGCCGAGGTCATCATCCACGCCGACAAGCGCCGGCTCGAACGAGTGCTGGGCAACCTTGTCGACAACGCCGACAAGCACGGTGGCGGGCTCACCGGGGTCACGGTCACCCGCGGGACGGACACCGTCTGCGTGCTGGTCGACGACGACGGCCCGGGTATCCCGGCACACGACCGGGCCCGGGTCTTCGAACGGTTCGCCCGGGGCGGCGGCAGCATCCGTACCCGCACCGAGGGGGCGGGCCTGGGCCTGGCCCTCGTTTCCCGGCACGTGCACGCCATGGGAGGAACCGTGACGGTGGGTGACAGCCCGACCGGAGGCGCCCGGTTCGTCGTCGAGCTGCCTGTGCACCCGGCGTCATGAGGCCCGTGACCGGTGCGCTGCTGCGGGCCCTGGTGCTGGTGGTCGTCGTGCTGCTGGCCACGGGCTGCGGCGTCCAGGCACAGGACCGGCCGGAGCCGGTGGTCACCGCGGCCCCACCGTCGACCGACGCGAGCGGCGACAGCCGCCGCGACGGCCCACGGTTGACGCTGTACCTGGTGCGCGGCGCCGATCTGGCTCCGGTCGAGCGGCCCACCAGCAGGGTGACGGCGCAATCGGCGCTCGAACTGCTGGTGGAGGGGCCCACCCGTGCGGAGGCGCGCGACGGGGTTCGGACCGCGCTCGCCCCGGAAGTGGTCGGGGTCGAGCAGCAGCTCGCCGACGGTCTGACCACCGTCTCGGTGAGCCGGGGGTTCACCGGCCTGGCCGGCGGCAACCAGCTGCTCGCCGTGGCCCAGGTCGTGTGGACGCTGACCGAGCTGCCCACGGTCACCACGGTCCGCTTCACCGTCGGCGGCACCCTGATCGAGGTGCCCACCGACGAGGGCCTGACCGACCGGGCGGTTGCCCGCGACGACTACCGGTCGGTGGCGCCGATCGAGGAGGCCCCGACCGGGCCGACCGCGACCGATCCGGCCCCGGCCGGGCCGACCGCGACGCCCGCCCCGGGGGGAGCCACCCCGACCGGCAGGTCCCCGGTGCCCGACCGCTGACCCGGAACGGCCTGCCCGCCCCTCCGGATCACTCCTGGACGAGTACCTCGATGACCGGGTAGCCGGCGGCGCCGTCGGGGGCGACCGGGGTGCGCACGTCGGTCTGCACCTCCCCGGTCCCGTCGGTGGCCCGGGCGGCGATGGTGTGGCGGCCGGGGGTCGCCTCCCACGGCAGGTACCACTGCCGCCAGCAGTCGACGTCCAGCGGCAGCGCCAGCTCGGCCACCGTCCACGGCCCGCCGTCGATGCTGACCTCCACCTGGTCGATCCCCCGCGTGGGGGCCCAGGCCACCCCGGCGATCGGCCGCCGGCCGGGGGCGACCACCCCACCGGGGCCGGGGACGTCGATGCGCGACTGCGTCTTGACCGGCCCCGCCTTGGCCCAGCCGCGGGGGATCCAGTAGCCGTCGACGTCCCATCCGGAGAGCTCGATGGCCGACAGCCACTTGGTCGCCGAGACGTAGCCGTAGAGGCCGGGGACGACCAGCCGCGCGGGGAAGCCGTGTTCGAGCGGAAGCGGCTCGCCGTTCATCGCGACCGCCACCAGCGCCTCCTCGAGGTCGAGCGCGGTCCGCGTCGGGAAGCCGGCGGTGAAGCCGTCGACGGAGCGCCCGACGAGCTGGGTGGCGCCCGGCTGGAGGCCGGCCCGGGCCAGCAGGTCCCGCAGCGGCACCCCCTGCCAGCGGGCGTTGCCCACGAGGTCACCGCCGACCTCGTTCGACACGCAGGCGAGGGTGATGTCCGCTTCGACCTGCGGCATCGCCATCAGTTCCGGGTAGGTCAGCGTGAACGGGCGGTCGACCAGACCGCGGATGCTCAGCTGCCACTCGTCGACGTCCACGGTCGGCACCCGTAGCGCGGTGTCGATCCGGTAGAACTCCTCGTTCGGAATGAAGAGCGGGGTGAGGCCGGCGATCTCGAGATCGGCTCCGGCCGGGACCGGGCCGGCCGGTCGTACCGGCGCCGGCAGCCGGATCGCCGCCCGGAGGGCGCCGATCCGCTCGCGACCGGAGAGCAGGAAGCCGCCGATGCCGGCGAGCACGGCCAGTGCGGTGGTGCCCCCGGTGACGGCCAGGAAGCGCCGACGGTCGACGGGGGGCTCCGGCGGCGCGTCGGCCACCGACGCACCCGGAGCCCCGGGCGTGGCCAGGGCCAGCAGCCGGTGCAGGCAGGCAATGCCCACGCCCGCCCCGACGAGGCCGACCGCGACCGTGACCGGCAGGGCGTTGCGGCCATCGGCCATCGCCGCGGCGACCCCGAGCGCGGCGAAGGCCGCGAACCCCACCGCGGCGAGCGCGAACCGGTGCCGGCCCAGGACGCCGAGGACCGCACCCAGCGCCGCCGCGACCACCAGGATCCCGGCGATGAGGACCGGTTTGTCGGCCTGGCCGAGAACCGCGATGGCGGCCCGTTCCAGCCAGCCGGGCACGCTGTCGACCACCAGGTCGCCGACGGCGATGACCAGGGACGGCGCCCGGTCGAGGAGCCCGGCCAGCAGTTCTGCCGCGCCCAGGGCGGCCGCCACCGCCGCGAGCCCGGCGAGCGCTGCTCGACCGCGGCCGGCCGATCCGGTCATCCCGGACCGGTCGGTCGTGCTCTGTTCCGCGTCAGTCACAGGACCAGTGATCCCCGGGTGCCGGCGCGGAACACCCCTCGGTCACGACTCGACACGCGATCGTCATGGGTGGCCGCCCGGCTGCCGATCACTCCTCGTCGAGCAGGTTGACGTCGGTCGCGGCGATGTAGGGGCCGTCCTGGAAGACGCCGAACTTCTCGTCGTAGAGGTCCACGCCGAGGTCCTCCTCCACCTCGAGGAGGATGAACGTCCCGACCTCACCGGTCACCTGGGCGGTGTACCCCGGGAGCAGGGTCACCCCGGCAGGCGTCGGCCGGGTCACCAGCGTGGCCTTGTCCCCTTCACCGATGACGAACGCCTGAGGGCTGAGCACCTCCACGATCGTGCCCCGGACGGTCACCGGCTCCCCCGTCACCGGGTCGTCGAAGAACGCGGCGGCGTCGTCGGAGTTGGGGGCGTTGGCGATGTCCTCCTCGCTGACGTCGTCCTCCCGCGGGTCGACGTCGCCCTGGTCCTCGAGCCCCTCCTCGTTGACGTCGGCCAGCGTCGTGCCCTGGTTCGCGGAGTCGTCCCCGCAGGCGGCGAGCCCCAGGCTCAGCGAGACGGCGATGGTCGTTGCGCCCAGCACCCGGGTGGTGCGGGATCGGATGGCGCTCATGTGAACTCCTCAGGTCGAGGTGGATCGCGGGCCGCGGAGCGGCCGGCGGCAGGTCGCTGCGCTCCTGGGTTGCCCTGCCGACGGTCGCGGGTGGCCGCGGCGCGCCTGCTGTCACGCGACCGTCATCGGCGGCGGCGACAGCTGCGCGCTGCTTGTCGACTCCGTGACGAACCCGTGCGGCGCGGGATCAGTGCCGCTGACCGTCCGGTGGCACCTCGTCCGCCGGCACGCCGGTCGGTTGCTGATCGGGTCCCGCCGGCGACCGCCGTGCCTCGGCACGGGCGAACGCGTGGGCGATCGGCACGTCGGTGGACGAATGGGCCAGGATCGAGGCGACGATCGCCAGGGCCACCAGGTGGAACATCTCGTCCGCGAGGGGGATCCCGGCCTCCAGGACCAGCAATCCGTAGACCACCGACGCGAAGCCCTTCGGCCCGAACCATGCCGCGGCGGCGCGCTCCGGCCCGGGTAGGCCACTGCGCAGCAGGGCCAGACCGATCGCGACCGGGCGTGCCAGCAGCAGCGCCAGCAGGGCGAAGACGTATCCGCTGAGCGGGATCTCCCCCAGGAAGGCCGGGGAGATCAACGCCCCGAACACCAGGATGGCCGCCAGCTTGAGCAGCTCGGTGACGAGCTCTCCGAACTCGCTGAACGAGTGCTCGACCTTCGGGGCGAAGGTGGCGATCGTGATGCCGGCGGTGAACGCCGCGAGGAAGAGGTTGGCGTGCGTCAGCTCCGCGGCAGCGAGGACCATGAGCCCGATCGACAGGCCCCCCAGCGAGGCGTACAGCGGCGTGGAGGATGTGAGGCGACTGCGGATCAGCAGCACCGCGACCGCCGGGACGACGAAGCCCAGGGCGACGCCCAGCGCGAGCTCGGTGGCGAGCTGGGTGTAGGCGATCTCGTCCCGGGCGAGGACCGACAGCAGCACCAGCACGACGGGCAACGCCAGCCCGTCGTTCAGGCCGCTTTCGACGTTGAGCAGCGAGCGGAGCCGGCCGGGCACCTCGGGGCGGCCCACGATCGCCGAGGCGAAAACGGGGTCGGTGGGCGCGAGAACCGCTCCGACCAACATCGATTCCGTCCACGGCAGTCCGGCGACGAAGTGCGCCAGGAGCGCGGTGATCCCGAAGGTCAGCGGCATGCCGAGGATCAGGGCCCGGCCGGGCAGCCGCCAGGCAGCCCGGAGGTCGGCGGCGCCCAGCCGCATGCCGTCGGTGTAGAGGACCGAGAACAGCGCGAACTCGGCCAGCCCGACGACGATCTGGTCGTCGGGCTGGAAGTCGAGCACCCCGGTGACGCCGTCGCCCAGCAGGAAGCCGGCGAGCAGGAACAGCACGGCGGTCGACAGGATCGTCCGGTGCGCCAGCCCGGACAGCAGCACCCCGCCGAACAGCAGGATGGCGAACGTCAGGAGGAGTTCCACGGCCGCCCCCTACCCATCCGTTCGCGGTCATCCCCGCTCCGGGCGGCTGCCGGACGTCCCGGGCTACGGGGTCGTGACCGACGTGGCCGCGATCGCCGGGTCACCGTCGAAGTCCTCGAACTCGTTGTCGATGAGGTCCAGGTCCAGATCCTCCTGGAACCCGGCCACCTGGAACTCGGCGACCGTGCCGGCCACCGTCACCTCGTCGCCCTCCGCGAGGGCCGGGACGTCGGCGGCCACGACCAGGATCGGGTTCTCACCGATCTCCTCGCCCCCCACGGTGAACGCCGTGCCAGCGCGCCGGCGATGGCCAGCCCCGCCGAGCGACGCCGTGTGGTGGGCATCGGCATGTCGGATCCTCTCGTCCGGGCGGTCTCGGTGCAGCCGCTCGGTCCGGGGATGCCCTGCTCGGCCGCGTGGATCCGTGGTGGCGTGCTTCGACACGAGCTCGTCACGAGCGCGACGACCGGTCGGTCCGACATCGGAGGCCGAGCCGGCGTCCGCGGTCCCGGATTTCCGGGGAACCGGCCTGGTCGGGGACGCTCCGGAAGGACGCACCGCCACCGTGACGGCTCGGAGCAACCTGTCACGGGACCGTAAGCCGGCCGTGCGCACGGGGGCGGTGCGGAGGTTGAGGATGCCGGCGGCGGGGCACCATCCCGACGTGGCCCGTTCCGTCTTGATCATCGAAGACGACGACGGCATCCGGCGGATCGTGTCGATGACCCTGCAGCGCGAAGGGCTGGAGGTCATCGAGGCCGCCTCGGGCGAGGAGGGGCTGCAGCGACTGGCCGAGCACCCCATCGACATCGTGCTGCTCGACCTCATGCTGCCCGGCCTCGACGGATTCGAGGTCTGCCGGGAGATCCGCCGCGTCTCCAGCACCCCGGTGATCATGGTCACCGCCCGGGCCGACAGCCACGACGTCGTCGCGGGCCTGGAAGCCGGCGCCGACGACTACATCACCAAGCCGTTCGTGGCCAAGGAGCTCTCCGCCCGCATCCGGGCCCTCGCCCGCCGCGCGGGGAACGCCGACCTCCGCACGCAGGTCGTCATCGGTGATCTCGAGATCGCCCCCGAGGACGGCATCGTCACCCGCAACGGCGAGATGGTGCCGCTCACCCGCACGGAGTTCAAGCTGCTCAGCGAACTGGCCGCCGGCCGCGGGCGGGTCTTCAGCCGGGAGGAACTGCTGGAGACCGTGTGGGGCTACGACTACTTCGGTGATTCCCGCCTCGTCGACGTCCACGTCCGGCGGCTGCGCACGAAGGTGGAGGCCGACCCGTCCAATCCGACGATCATCATGACGGTGCGGGGCATGGGCTACCGGGTACCCGAGTGAGCCCACCGGCCCGGCGGCATCCCCGCGGGCCGGGCCGAGTCAGTCCTTCGGCCGCGACCAGTACTCGTTCATGACCACCAGCGCCCGTTCCAGGGACATCTGGGACACCTCGGCCTCGGGGACGCCCGCCGTGTGAAGCAGCTGATTGACCAGGCCAGCCGGCAGCGCCGCGGCTGGTGCCTCGTTGACGCCGGTCTCGCGCACGGGGACCTGCTTGTTGGAGACGCACGCCCAGAACTCGGCCTCGGAGACTTCCAGCTGGTCGGTCAGAATGCGCTTCCAGAGCCCGGGCCCGTAGGTCTCGGTGTTCGGCGGCCGCGAGATGCGGGTCCGCAGGGTGCGCCCGCCTGGCAGCCCCAGCTCGTAGGTGACGTGGTGGGCGACGACTCCGCCGCGTGCGTTGCGGACCACAGCCCATCCCTCGACCTGGCAGAAGCGGTCATGGTCGCGGCGACTGCCGGCGCCGCTCACGCGTGGGCGGGTGCGCCGACCATGCCCGCCGGAGCATGATCGGTCAGCAGCCAATGACGCAGCTGCCCGTCGTCGGAAAGTTCGACCAGTTCCACCAGGCTGCGGTGCTGAGCGTGGTTGGGCGCGGCATGCAACCGCTCGTTCCAGTCGTCGGCGTACTCCCGGAGGGCCGCGATCAGATCGTCGACAGCGCGGTCGAAGGTGTCCGCGTCCCCGTGCGCCGGCAGGCCCGG
This sequence comes from Modestobacter lapidis, assembly GCF_054780755.1. Taxonomy (NCBI): domain Bacteria; kingdom Bacillati; phylum Actinomycetota; class Actinomycetes; order Geodermatophilales; family Geodermatophilaceae; genus Modestobacter; species Modestobacter lapidis. The sequence goes on from NZ_BAAGVS010000003.1 coordinate 264,556, forward strand.
GATGAATGCTGCCCATCCGCCGCCCTCAGCGACCACAACAGCCATCGAGGGAACCAGCCGGCGCAGCTGCGCCCCCAAGGCCTCGGCCGTCATGACCACGAACCGTTCCTTGTCGCGGGTGACCGTGGTGACCAGGCCCGCGCGCGCAGCGTCCAACACCAGGCGCAGATTGGTGCGTGCCGAGGTGAAGCTGTCGAAGTGTCGGACGGTCGTCACTGCAGGCTCCTGCCGAATCGTGTTCGTGATGCCCAATTCGTGGACGGGCGTTACTCGCTCACGCTGGTGTGCATGACGTTCGCGGATGCCCATCATGCATAAGTACGTGAAGTACGTCAAGTACATCACGTACGCGCTTGCTCGAGGCGGCACGCGCGCCGCGATGTCCATCGCCCGCAGGGCACCGTCTGGTGATGCCTACCGGATGCCGCTCTGCCCCCGCAGCGCCGCGATGGCACCCGTCCGAGGCGTCCTTGAGCGGGCCGCTCAGGCACAGAGACGGCTTGCGCGGCTGAGCGGCACCAGTGGCCACCACCGTGGCGCCAGAGACGACTCAGGCCGCCCTCCCGATGGAAGAACGGCCCGGTCGCGAGGGTGGAGCTGAGGGGACTCGAACCCCTGACCCCCACACTGCCAGGCCGTCATGATCGCGTTCAGGGCGGTTCGCCACAGTTCCATAAGCCATGTGACCAGCGAAGAAATACGGCCGCGCACGACTACGAATTAGGGCGAACGTGGCCAACTGCAACCAGGACTGCAACCCAGCCGACTGGTCCAGCCTGGAGGGCCACCGCGGATGCGACATCGGGCAGACCCCCCGGCTGACCAAGGGCAAAGCGTTCCAAGCTGGCCATGCCAGTTGGATCCCGGTCACCCGCTCCACGCAAAAGCGCAGTTCAGGTGCTGTTAGGGAACTGGAGAAGGTCTGAAGAACCCTTCGAAGGGCCCGTTTTAGTCCCCTGGAGACCCTTGTTCTCCGCTCCATTGGTCATGTTCTGGTCACGTCGGGCGGCTCATCCGGCGAGGTCCTAGCCCCGTGCCAGCTCTCTTGGGGCCGCGTGACCACACTCAGGTCACGCAGTGAGCTCGAGGCCGTGCCGAGCGGCGATCCGTCAGGCTCTGGTGCGACGGTGCGTGCAGCTCGGCACCATGGATTGACATGGGGTACCGAAGCGACAGCCGGGTCGCTCTCGACCTTCGATGCCGAGGGGCTAATGATGCTGCCGGCTGACGTCGCCGTCCGACCGCAGTGGACGGAAAAGCTGTACCCGCCGAGCCAGGGCCAGGACCACCTCGGTCTGGCCAGCGTGTCGTCGGACCAGATCCTGCCGAAGCTGTCCCCTGGGATCGTCGTGCAGACCGTCCACCCCCGCTACTGGAGCTTCTACACATTTCTGCTCGACGAGTTCTGGCGGCGCGATCTACCCCGCACCCGCCGCGACTTCTCGCGCTTCTACCGGCCCCGTGAGGCAATCTTCGCGGCGGGCTGCCATCTTTGCGATCGACCGGAGCACGACGAGTTCGGCCCGCTCCAAGCCATCGTCGGCTCGAACAAGGCGAGCGCGCTGGTCCAGACCCAACCAACCGTCTACAACGCCCAGTTCAACTACATCAAGGACCCCCTCGGCGGTTATGGCCTTTACTACAGCGCTGCTATCTCCGGGATGGGCCTCACACTGCCGGCGACGCCCGCCGCCGGGCTTCCCTACGATGCGCCAACGCCGGAAGGACGCACTATCGCGGCCGCGTTCCGGACAGCGATCGGCGGCACTCGTTACTACCGCGAGTACTTTGACGACGACCAGGCTCTGGTACCAGCCGACGTGGTCGCCGAGTACATCCGGGCGGCCTGCCTCTGCCAACTGCGCACACCGACCGCACCGGACCGACCGCTGCTCCAAGATGTGTTCCTCCACGCCGGTGGTCCGCGCGATGCCGAGCAGCGCCGCGCCACCATGCGCATGTTTCTCGACCTCGCGGAGCAGACCGCCGGCTACGAACTGTCTGAGGATCGCTTTCGACGCCTCATCTACTTCCACTCAACGGGTGCCGGCGGAGCCGCATGGACGCCCGCAGCGCCCAACGTGCGTACCGCCCGCCGGTGGCGGCTATACCAAGCCCGCGAGTACTACGCCTACGCGCTAAACCGCATGTGGCGGTACCTTGCCGAATGGGGCATCGGCGAGGTGCGGATGAGCGGCGACGTCGTTCCGCTCTCGACGTGGTGGGAGTTCATCGACGACGCCATCGACTCCGCGGCCCTCGCCTCGGCGCTTGGGGTCGACGACCCCCATCTCAACGCCTCCTCAACCGTCGCCGACCTTGCGTACTGGGCAACCGGAGCCGGCAACGTCGGGGGCGACCTCGATGACTCGTGGGACATCGCCGCACCTGTCACGGAGCACCGCCTCTACCGATGGGCGAACGCGGCAGGTGGCGAGCCGGCTGTCATCCCGGTGGCGCTCACGCTGCTGGCCCTGGTCGCTACTCGCGTCGGATCGCGTCGTAACGAGTTGGCGTTCTCCGAGGACTGGGACATCTGTCGGGACGGCGGCGTGTCGCGCCTCGCTCTCAGTCGGTTCTTCAACCAGTGGCGCGACCGACAGCGATTCAGCCTCGGCGAGGCGGCCCGCTGGTTGTTTGGCGACTACGTCATCCGCCAGCACGAGCGTGTTGCCGTCGCCAAGCTCGCGCAGACGGGTGACACGTTCCATTTCCGTCGACAAGGCGAGTATCTGCACTTCTACGACGCTTACGCGCGGGCAGAAATGAGCAATTCGCGGTTCCAGGCACTCGCAACGACCGTGAACGAGCTCGGCTTCGTCGATAGCCTCTTCGGAGCGACGCATGCGCTCACTGACCCGGGCCGACGTCTCCTCGCCGACGGCGACCTGCCGGAACCGCACCTTGAAGCCGCGATGAACGAGCCCGGCGATGATAGCTGAGCGCCTCAGCGTGCCTGATGTGCTGGCCAAGCCCCGCGACCACGCCGTCATTTGCACCTTCGGCGCCCAGCTGGACTTCTTCGAAGGCCCGCTGTGGCGCCACGTCAGCCGGGCCCACAACCGGATCGTTCTCGCCGACGACGTCGTCCTCGCCGGGCAGCTCGCCGACTTAGCCTCCGGTGGCTCTCGCCTCCGTCACATCAACCGCCACTACCTGGCGACACCCATCACCAACGTTGGCAGCGCCCACGCCAAACTTCTCCTCCTGGTCGACGCAGCAGGCGGCACACTGCTGGTCGGCAGCGGCAACCTCGGGATAGACGGATACGCGTCGCGAGGAGAGGTGTTTTACCGCTACGACACCACCGACACCAACGCCACCTACCTGCCCGAGTTCCAGGCAGCAAAAGACCTCCTCGACCTAATGGCCCTGCGCGGATATCTCGACAGCCAGGCGCGCAAGCATCTCGACGCGGTGTGGGCCGACACACCGTGGATTTGGGCACCCGCCGCCCGGCCAGCCGGTGTACGCCACAACCTCGTCGAACCCCTCGGCGACCAGCTGATCGCCGCCGTCGCCAACGAGCGTGTCTTAGAGCTCCTCGTGCACGCCCCGTTCCACGACCAGCGCTGTGAAGCCCTCCGCCGCCTCATCGATGCGCTCCAACCCGACCACGTCAGCGTCCTCGCCCAAGCGGGCAGAACCTCCGTCGACCCGGCTGCGCTCGCCAACGTCCTCGCAGCAGCGCCAGGACTGACCGACGTGCAGCTGGCCTCCGCTCCCGAGTTCCCCGATACCTATCTGCACGCCAAGTTCATCCTCATTCGCACCTCGACCCGATCCATCACCTTCACTGGGTCGGCGAACCTGTCCCTTGCCGCGCTGTGGCGCACTGACCGGGCCGTCGGCGAGCGGCCCGCCGGCAACATTGAGCTCGTCACCCTCGCCCAAGGACCGCCCCAGCACTTCGAGGATCTGCTCAACGGCCTTGACCTCCGGGAAGCACCGGAGGAAGTCGCGAACCTCGACGTCACCTACCTCGGCGACCACGAGACCGCGCCCACCGACACCCGCCCCCGGCTACTGCGTGGCACGTGGGCCGACGCGAAGCTCACCCTCGTCGCTGCCGGTGAACTGCCCGGTGGTGAACTCTCGCTCATCGTCGCCGGGACCGTCACGCCCGGTGCCGTCATTCGAGTCGGGACCACCTACACCGTCGCGCCGTCTGGCGACGCCGCGACTGCCCTCGACTTCCGCGCCGTGCCCGTATGGCTGCGCGTCGCAGCCGAGGACGGCGACGTCGATACCACGCCCGTCTACCCGTACCACCCTGCGTCGCTTGCGACCCTCCTCACGGGGCGGCGCGATCCCGACCTGCTTCGCAAGGCCGGCAGCCTTGACCTGGAGGCATACGACAACGACCTCGCCGGCCTCCTCGACGAGCTCGACGCGACCCTCGTCATCGACCGCCACAGCCTCTGGCGTCTCGCCCGGCGCTCCCCCCCACCCGACACCGCCGGCGACGGCAAAGGTGGCCCCCACCAGGCGTGGGAGGACCTCAACTTCGACGCACTGCGCCGCCATCCCCGCCTGGCCCAGTACGAGACCGTGACCCGTCACGCCGACCGCCTCGAGGCCACGGACCTCCAGATCGTCCTCAGCGCCATCACCGACTACTTTCGCGGGTTCGGCGACCACGACAGAGCCGAGCCGGCAGCAGTCGGCCCGACAGCCGACCAGGTCGAGGGGGCGTACGACGTCGACCTCGACGACACGACCGCCATTCTTCCCGGCGAGAACGACGACATGCCCACCGACGAAACCATTGAAGAATACGAGGCCGAAGGGGAAGAAGACGAGGAGCGAGAACGCCGCCGCCTCAAGATCGAGACCCGCAACCGGCTGGCGTGGCAGCGCTTCGCGGAGCGGTTCACGAAGGCACTTCGCGACCGGGACTTTCTCGAGGTTGTCGGCCCTAGGGTCGCGCTCACGAACGCCGTGATTCTCAATCACCTCCTCGCACTCCTCGTCGCCAAGGGCGTCGTCGGCCCCGACAAGGGCATCGGCTACCAGATCGAACTGTGGGCGTTCCTTTTCGGCGACGCCACCTCGGACGGCTACATCCAAACACTGTCCGACGAGGACCAGTGGGCCGCCATGGAGGCGTTCGACGAGCGCGACGCCGCAGTGACAATCATCTCCGCCGTCGATCTGGCCGTGCAGCTCACCAAACAGCATGATCTCGACGCCCTGCGCACGCGGCTCCGTAACGCCTGGCGCCGCATCCTCACGGCGCCGACCCTCGACTTCACGCCCGATGCAATGCGGCGGGCATCCCAGCCCGGCGTCCGCCCCGCCTTCAAGCTCGCGGCGTCCCTCGCCGGGTTCGCAAAGGAGTCGACAAGGCGAGAGGTCGACGGCGCCCTCGCCGCCTCCCTGGGTGTTGACCGCTCTCAGCTCATCGTCCGCAAGGAAACAGTGAAGCGTGGCCGTCAGGTTGCGACCGTCGAAGTTGTCGGCATCACCGACCCAGCCGTTGAGCTGGCGCCCGGAGAGTTAACGGCTGCGTTCCGAGCCGCGGTCGTCGCCGACCCGGCTATCGACTACGTGCGCGTCAAGCACCTTGGGAGCGGTGTCGTTGCTACCTGGGACCGGCGGCTCCACGACTGCTGGCGCTACGACCCGGCCGGCGACGATCCTGTCGACCTGGGAGAACCAACTGACGTCGACCCCCGCTGGCTAGCCGCCGCCGACGCCCTCGCAGGCCGAGCCGCCGAGGCGTCAGCAGCATGAGGCGCTGCACCGAGAGCACGGGAACCCGAGACGATGCCGTTACCACAGTGGCGGCATGCTGCGACAGCGGCGACTGGTGTCAGCCGGCGTCGCGGCCCACTCAAACTGCAGACCACCGCACATACCGAAGGCAAAGCCGCCACAATCCGAGTGGACCGTGCTGGCCAGCGGGCAGCGTTGGCAATCTAATTGCGTTGTGCCACCACGGCAAGGGCGGCTTTGACTCGCTCGTCGAGGGCAATGCCGGGCGGACCGCCCTCCTAGACGTCCTTTATGTCGCGAAGGGCAGAACCTTCCCTCGGGGCACGACGCCATAATCCCGGTCGGACACGCCAATTTTGGTGCGGTCGCGGGGAGCTTGTGGCCGAAGCGGTCGGAGGCGACCTGACACTAGCTGTAAACGCCCCACCTGCGCCCACTCCTCATTTCGTACGACGTCCCTTGATCCATTGATTTCTGTCGCCACTCTTCTGAGAGTTGCGCGTTTCGCGAGACCAGGATGAAGTGTCGGGAGGAATGGCGATTAACCTTGGAGAACATGAGCGTTTGGTCATCATAGCTGGCGGGCCACGGGGCGTCTGGCACAGGCAGGCTGATAACGTCCATGGAGTTGTCGCTGAACCGGATGGGCGCCTCCACACGAACCGCACTTTGGATTGGGTGTTCGACGATTGGCCGTGCGACCAGGGTGTTCTGAGGCACCTCGGATGCCTCCGCGCCGAAGAATACGCGCATGAGCGCCGACATCATCAGCTGGTTGCCGGGGCGGCCCGGTCCACGGTTGCGACTGAGGATCCCTGCCTCGATCCAGAAGTGAGTCCCAGTGGAAAGCGCGACCAATTGCGCCGGAGTTAGGCCGTATCGACTCCCGACTCCCCCCGTGGCGTCAGAGACATCGTCGTTTCGAGCCAAACCCTGTGGCGTTTTGCTAAACTGGGCCGCATACGCGTCTAGCACCCTCCCCAATGGAGTTGCCGCGCGCCACTGCCGCTCGAACCATGACTCTCCGTCTCGGAGACTCGTGTCCACGGATCTCTCCGCAGCGCTCGTGGGACGTGTGACAATCTGCAGCACTCCGACCTCGTGGCCGGTCAGTAACCCATTGCGCGAAAGGTTACCGGACCCGCAAAGGCAGCCTCTGACTCCGCGACCACGGATGGCGAACCACTTCGGATGCCACGGAACGAAGGGCACGCAGCCTGGTCGAGCCACGACCCGATCACCATCGTGAACGCGCACCTCCGAGAAAGGCATCGACTGCAGCCGATTGAGCGCCGTCGGGTCCGACCGAAGCCAATCGCAGCTGACAAGCCATCGCTTCCTCATGGCTAACCAGGCAGGACCCACCCGACTGGATCCGATTTCGGCCACTAGGGCGTCGACTCCAGAGTCCGTGACGTAGGCGACTGCCGCGTCAAAAGCTGTTGGCGAGCCGCTGGCGAGGAGCTCCATGAGCGCGTCAATGTTCCGTGAGGCGACACGGTGAGTGCCGGGCTGCGTCACAACGCGATGTATCAGCATCTTGAGCTTCCTTCCATCGCGCCAACTATGTCCGTGCGACAGTGGAGGACGGGACTCGGCACGCCGTACGACGGCACGTGGCCTACGACCGATCGCGGGAAGATCACCTCCCTGCCACCGCGTGCGTCCGCGCCTCCGTCTCGAGAGCTTTCGGCGCGGCGGCTGGCCACAGGGCTCGTGGCTTGCAGCGAGGCCGTAGCGTCTCGCGAGGAAGTCATCCGAAGCGAAGCAGCCCCTTCGCACGGCGGGATCCAGGAGCAGGCACTGCGCCCACCACCATCGATCTCGACCCCGTCCGCCGAACGCCATCCGTCAGTTGCGGGGCGTACGGGCTCGCTCCCACTACCGTGGGCTGCCGATGCAACATGGACCGCCACCATCCGCAGGGCGATTCGTAGCCGGCCCCTGACTGTTTGCGGACGGTCCCATCCCGGCGTCACCAAGGACACCGCTCACCCGAGAGATGGCTACGGATGGGCATGCCGGCTCGCAAGCTCGGGCCGCTCGGGGGCTGCTATATCAGCCAGCCAGTTGGGTCCGTCCGCCGCAGTGGTGCGGCGCCGCCGGCGAGGATCCGCCGTCATGACCGCAGTGTCGGTGGGCAATGTTGAGATGAGCGCATGGCACAAGGAGTAGCTCGGTGAAGCTCAACCTCAAGGCGATCGAGGAACGCGTCGCACCACTGGGCGGACGCACGTCCTACGACCGCAACTTCATCTTCGAACTGCTTCTCGCGTACGGACGCTCCCCGAGCAACGTCACCCGGCTCCGCAACGGCTCGCTGAACGTAGCCGACGACAAGATCCACGAGGTCGCGCAGAAAAACGTTGTCTACTTTCGCGAGACCGTCGGCGACCCACTAGCCGCGATCGAGAAGCTCAGGACGTCACCGACGGTTGTTCGCTATAACACCCGCTTCGTCATCGTCACCAACTACAATGAGCTTCTCGCGGTCGACACCAAGACCAGCGAAACCTTGCTTATCCCGATCCATGACATCGACAAACACTTCACATTCTTTCTACCTTGGGCTGGAATGGAGAAAGCCCAGTACGTCGCGGAGACCCATGCTGACGTCCGAGCTGCCGAGCGGATGGGCAGACTCTTCGACGAACTGGTCGGCGCGAACCCTGAGTTGCTCAATGCTCCGAATGGGCGCCACGTCCTCAACATCTTCTTCACGAGGCTGCTGTTTTGCTTCTTCGCCGAAGATACTGGCATCTTTTCCCAAAGTCAGTTCACCAACGCCGTCGGCTCCTACACCCAAGCCGACGGAGCCGACGTCGCAGGCTTCCTTACCGACCTCTTTGCCGCGCTCGACACCGAATACGCTGCCGACAAGCCCGTGCACCTCGCAGGGTTCCCCTATGTCAACGGCAGGCTCTTCACCTCCGCGCCCGACCAGGTCGTCCCGGCGTTCACGAGGAAGGCCAGGGACCTGTTGATCGAGTCTGGGACGCTGATCTGGCGAGAGATCAACCCCGACATTTTCGGGTCGATGTTCCAAGCGATCGTCACCCCCAGTCTGCGCTCAGACCTCGGCCAACACTACACCTCCGTTCCGAACATCCTAAAAGCCATTGAGCCCCTCTTCCTAAATGGACTGAGAGAGGACTTCGACCGGGCCTACGACTCGACCAGGAGGCTTGAAGGTCTCCTAAGACGCATCAGTACGATTAAGGTCTTCGACCCAGCCTGCGGGTCCGGGAACTTCCTCGTTATTGCATACAAGGAACTGCGGCGCCTGGAACACGCGATTCTCGAACGCCTCGCCGAACTGCACCCTAAGCATCAGGTCCTGTTCGCCTCGTCTCAGATCAACGTTGAGAACTTTTTCGGTCTCGAGATCGACGACTTCGCGGTTGAGGTCGCCATCCTTTCCCTATGGATAGCCAAGCACCAGATGAACCGCGAGTTCCTGGAGAAGTTCCGCGTCGACCTACCTTTGATTCCCCTGAGGGAGACCGGACGGGTTCGCCAAGGCAACGCTACCCGCGTTGACTGGCAGAAGATATGTCCCAACGATGGCGACGAAGAGATCTACCTGATCGGCAACCCGCCGTACGCAGGCGCCAAGACGCAGACTAAGGAGCAGAAGGCCGACTACGATTTCGTCTTCGAAGGTCGCCCGTACTCGAAGAACCTCGACTACATCGCGCTTTGGTTCGTCAAAGGGGCCGACTACATCGAAGGCACTCGCGCGGAGCTGGCGTTCGTCACCACCAACTCGGTCGCGCAGGGCGAGCATGTCGGATTGATGTTTCCGATGATCTTCGCCAAAGGCGTCGAAATCGGCTTCGCTTACACATCGTTCAAGTGGGAGAATAACGCCAAGCGCAACGCAGGTGTGACCGTCGCCGTGATCGGGTTGCGGAACGCCAATGCTAGTCCGAAGTACTTATACACGGACGATCTCCAGATCACGGCAACCAACATCAATGGGTATCTTGCCGACGGTGCGGACGTCGTGATCGGGCGGCGCAGGAAGCCACTTGGGGCTCCCCGTCCTGACATGGTGTTCGGCTCCATGCCGCGCGACGGCGGCGGCCTCATCCTCTCGCCTGAGGATCGAGCTCAGATGATCGCCGAGGACCCGCGAAGCGAGCAGTTCATCAAGCGGTACATGGGATCATCCGAAGCGATCAACGACGGTGAACGCTATTGCCTGTGGATAAGCGACAGCTCCGTTTCGACTGCAGCGTCGATCACCGCGATCGCGTCCCGACTAGTACGCGTTGCAAGGGAGCGAAGCGAAAGCAGAGCCGGTAGCACGGCTTCCTTCGCCGCTCAACCTCACAGATTCGTGCAGATCAGCTACAAGCCAACGAATTCGATAATTGTCCCGAGAGTCTCGTCGGCGCGGCGTGACTACATACCAATCGGATACCTCGACTCGAGCACGGTGATATCGGACGCCGCGTTCGGCGTTTATGACGCTGAACCATGGCTGTTCTCTCTGTTGACCTCGCGCATGCATATGGTCTGGACACGAGCGGTGGGGGGTCAACTGAAGACCGACTATCGCTACTCGAACACAATCGTCTACAACAACTTCCCGGTGCCTCCACTAAGTGATTCAGTGCTGGAGCAACTCACGATGGCTGCTTTGCGGGTGCTTGATGTACGTGAGTATCACGGCGAGAAGACGCTGGCTGAGTTGTATGATCCGAGTCTAATGCCCGCTGACCTGCGCGCCTCTCACGCTGAGATCGATGCCTTGGTCGATTCACTCTACTCTGGGGGTGGGTATGAGGCGGATGAGCAGCGTTTGTCCGACCTGTTCGCTATGTATGAGGTGATGACTGCCGATGAGGCCGCGAAGGACCCGACGGAGAGGGCGAGGGCAGCCCGCAAGTGAATGCGACCAAGAAGCCGATCAACGTTGTCGACGTGACGTACGCACGCACGGGCGAGTCCGTGAACACCGACGCGATGGGTATGCGCGAGATGCAGCAGCGTGTCTTCGCCAAGCGCGAAGCGCAGCATCTGTTGGTCAAGGCCCCGCCGGCCTCGGGCAAGTCGCGGGCGCTGATGTTTGTGGCGCTCGACAAGCTCTACAACCAGGGTCGTAAGAAGGTAGTTGTGGCTGTGCCGGAGCGGTCGATCGGCGGGTCGTTTGCCTCAACGAGCCTCACCCAGTCCGGGTTCTTCGCGGACTGGAAGGTCAAGCCTGAGCTCAACCTGTGCGACCCCGGCTCCTCGCAGGGCAAGGTCGGCGCCTTCATCGAGTTCCTGAACGGCCCCGAGGGGGTCCTGATCTGCACGCACGCCACGCTGCGTTTCGCCGTCGAGAAGCTGACCCCAGACGCGTTCAACGGCACCGTGCTCGCGATCGACGAGTTTCACCATGTTTCTGCCGACATCGAAGCCAGCCGCCTCGGCGCGCTCCTGCGTGATGTCATGAACGGCTCGGACGTGCACATCATCGCGATGACGGGCTCATACTTCCGCGGCGACTCGGTTCCTGTGCTGTCGGCCGAGGACGAGGCGCGGTTCACGCCGGTCACCTTCAACTACTACGACCAGCTCAATGGTTACGAGTACCTGAACTCGCTCGGCATCGGCCACCACTTCTACCAAGGCCGCTACACCGAGGCGATCGGCGAGGTCTTCGACCTGGACAAGAAGACGATCCTCCACATCCCGAACGTGAACTCGGGAGAGTCCACGAAGGACAAGATTGAGGAGGTCGGGTTCATCATCGACTCGATCGGCCACGTCGAGTCCACCGACCCTGACACTGGGATCATCAGCATCCGCAGGGCCGACACCGGCGAGCTCCTGCGCCTGGCCGACCTCGTAGATGACACGGACCAGAAGAAGCGCGCCGACACCCTGCACCACCTCTCCACTGTCGCATCGAAGGACCGGGACGCCGTAGACGTGATTCTGGCTCTCGGGATGGCCAAGGAGGGTTTCGACTGGCCTTTTGCCGAGCACGCCCTCACTGTCGGCTATCGGGCATCGCTGACTGAGGTCATCCAGATCATTGGTCGCGTCACCCGTGACTCGCCCGGCAAGGAGCACGCTCAGTTCACCAACCTAATTGCCGAGCCGGACGCATCGCAGAGCGAGGTGAAGGTGTCGGTGAACAACATGCTGAAGGCCATCACGGCGTCGCTGCTGATGGAACAGGTGCTGGCCCAGAACTTCGAGTTCAAGACTAAGCGCAGCGGTGACGACGCTCCGACCCCGCCGAGCGTCATCAAAATTAGAGGTTTCAAGGAGCCTAGCTCCGAGCGGGTCAAGCAGATCGTCGAGACGGACCTCAATGACCTGAAGGCGACCATCCTGCAGGACGACACGTTCGCAAAGGCCGCTGCTGGCTCAGTGGACCCCGAGACGACCAACAAGATTTTGATCCCGAAGATCATCCGGGAGCGCTATCCCGACTTGGACGATTCGCAGGTCGAGGAACTGCGCCAGCAGGTGGTCGTGGACTCTGTCATCAAGAACGGCGAAGTCCGTGAAGTAGGCGACAAGCGGTTTATCAAGATGTCGGAAAAGTTCGTCAACATCGACGACATCAACATCAACCTAATCGACTCCGTCAACCCATTCCAGCGCGCCTTCGAGGTTATCTCCAAGTCCGTCACGCCTTCCGTGCTGCGGATCATCTCGGATGCGATTACTTCGACAAGGGTTGTGATAACCGAGGAAGAGGCGCTGACTACCTGGCCGAAGCTTCAGCAGTGGGCCAAGGTCAACGGGCGCAAACCGAACTTGCGCTCCGACGATCCGACCGAGAAGCGGTACGCCGAGGTAGTGCTCTTCCTGCAGAAGAAAAAGCAGGAGCGCGATGCCGCGCAGCGCAACGCCGAGGCTCGGGACGACGTATGAGCGCCAGCGACGAAGCGGGGTCGGCAGACGCCGTCGTCCCAGCCAGCATCGATGACATCCTCGACTCTGACTTCAATGGCCTGCTCGACGGACCTGATCGGGCCATGAAGGTCACCTCAGCCGATCGCCTGAAGCGGGGATTCCTGGAGATTGTTGAATTCCGACGCGTACACGAGCGGCTCCCAAGCTCTACAACGCGTGAAATCGCCGAACGCAAGCTCGGCGCCCGGCTCGACGGCATCCTCGCCAGCGAGGAGAAGATCGCTGCGCTGAAGCCACTCGACGAGTTTGGTCTCCTGGAGACGCCCGAGGCGCCAGCGTCGCTTGACGACCTGCTCGGTGGCAACGACCTCGACCTGCTCGATGACGAGTCCGGACTCTTGGACGTCTCAGACCTGCCGGTGCGCCGTCAGACTTACGACAGCGGGAACGCGGCGCGCCGCGAGAAGGCACAGGACTTCGAGCGGTTCGAGCCGCTCTTCAAGCAGAAGCACGCCGAGCTGCGTGACGGTGTGAGCAAGCTGCTGTCCTACCCAGGCATGACCCACATCCTCCCTGGGGCCTTCTTCGTCCTCAACGGAGTCATGCTGTTCATCGCCGAGGTTGGTGAGACCGAATACAAGAAGACGACCGTGAGACAAAACAAGCGTGAACGGCTCCGCTGCATCTTCGAGAACGGCACCGAGTCTTCGATGTATCGGCAGTCCCTAGGCATCAGGCTGAGCGACGAGGACGGCCAGATCGTCGTCAAGTCCGAACCGCCCGAGATCCTCAGCGATGACCAGGTGAGCGGCTACATCTACGTGCTTCGGTCCCTCAGCGCGGACCCGCAGGTTGCCGGCATCAAGGACCTCTACAAGATCGGCTTCACACGCGGGTCGGTCGAACTCCGAATCAAGGACGCGGAGAAATCGCCGACGTATCTGATGGCGCGAGTGGAGGTGGTGGCCAGCTACCGCACCTACAACCTCAAGGCGTCTGCCCTGGAGAACTTGCTGCACCGAGTCTTCGCAGAAGTCCGCCTCGACATAAGCCAGGTGGATCGCTGGGGCCGGGACTACGACGCGTCGGAGTGGTTTGTGGTTCCGAGGGCCGTTATCGACCAGGCCATCGAACTGATCCAGTCAGGAGCGATCGTCCGCTACGTCTATGACGCAACCGCGCAGGGGCTCGTCGAGCGCGGCCAGTAGCCATGCCTGCAGCCAGCACCGACCTGTAGACGTAGCAGGCCCGGCCACCGTGAGGCGCCGGGCCGTGTTTATGGTGGGGTGGACTAGCGGTTGTCGAGTGGGTGGCCAGTCAGCAAATCCTTCAGAGTGCCCTATGACAACTCCCACTCTGCACGGCAAGTCCGACCGACAGGAGAGAGCGGCAGAGCCCGAGCGTCCCAGCGCATCACGCCCGGCTATGAACCAGGTCCTCGCTCTTGTCGAGGATTTGGTCCATGAGGCCGATCTCCTGGTCGAGCTCCTCACCTCGGAGTACCAGCAGCCGCTCCACGTCGAGCGTCGCCACGGCGAGCTGTGCCGCACAGAGCTGGACGAAGTCGTCGTACTGCTCCTGCTGCGCGGGCGACAGCTCGTCCCACTCGGTCGGTGCCTGCAGTCGTCGGGACCACCGCTCGCGGGCGTGTGCACCGTGGACGGCGACGTACTCGAGGATCCGTGCGGCGCGACCCACGAGGTCGATGAACGCCTCGACGCCTCGCGCCTGCGCATCGAGCTGCGCTTCGGCCTCGTCGAGCTTCACTGCGAGCTCCTGCCGCTGCTGCCGGTTCCGGCGAGCGACCCACACGAGACCGCTCACAGCTAGGACGACTGCGGGACCGGCGACGAGCCCCGTGAGAAGCGCGGCGCCACCGGCCATGCCCGCTCCGCCGGCCGCGAGGGTGCCGCCTCCCAGCAGGGCGAGCGCGGCATTGGACGCGGCGACGCCGGACAGCCCGGAGATGGCGACACCCGTCGAGGCCGTGCCCCAGGTGACGGCGGCGGTGAAGGCCGCATAGGCAGTAGCCGCGCCCGCCGCGCTCCCCACCGCTACGCCTGCTGCCGCCCCGGACAGCGTCTGGGCGACCCCGTAGCTCGCGAAACGCAGCCGGAACGCGGCTGTGGCAGCGGCGTCGGCGCCTTCTTCCGGAACGCCCTCTTCCAGGCTCTCCGTCGGCGGTGGAGGGGCGCCTGAGATGGCATCGGCGGCGCGCACGAATGGGAGGAAGAACTCGTCCCGAGCCAGGTCGTGCGCCTCGTTGAAGGCATCCACCGTGCTCGACAGGCGGTCGGTCCGTTCTTCGACGATGCGCTGCACGCGCACCAGTCGGTTCCGCAGGGACTCGTCCGTCGCGCCCGCCGATCCTCCGCCAGCCGCGGCGAGGTTCTCGGTGCGCCGCGCGGCGAGCGTCACGAGCTCGCCGGGCAAGAGATCGAGCGCCTGGTTGAGGCCAACGAGTCGGTCGGCGCTGGGGCTCGAGAGGCCGCTCTCGATGCGAGAGATCGCGACTCCGGCGCCGGCTTCTCCGTATCCCGCACGGACGCCCAGTTCGCGCTGAGTCAACCTCGGGGACTGCGCCTCGCGCAGCTCACGGACCACCAGGCCGAGCGCCTCGGGCGAGTAGTTCACTCGGAGCGAGCCCATGACGCCTTGATTTCACCGCCGAGCTCCGTGCAGGAGCGGGCAGCCTGGGCGACGTCCCGGCCTGCCTGCTTCGCGGCCTTGATCACAGCCGGGTCTTCGACCACGAAGTGGACGCGCCGCGCCGCCCGGGTCGCCTCGGTGACCACCACTGCCTTGTTGATCCGTGCCATGTCTGCCTCCGGTAACGATGTAGGGAGGTGAAGACTCGCACTTAGCCCCTAAGTCGTCCAGCACTATCGCAACGTGTCATCCGACCGGACTAAGCGGTCGCTCGCGCCATAGCCTGCAGCGCCGGGCATGAGATGACGCGGTCGGCCGTCCGAGCCGCGCAGGCCCGCCGACCTACCCCTAGCGTCGGACCATCGCCACGGGGTCGCGCCGAGGGACTCGAACCTCGTACCGCCACTGCCAGGCCGTCACTGGCGGCAGCCACCTGACGATTCGCCCTCCGTCACCGCTCGGCCCCGCGCAGCACCGCCCGGAGTCGCTCGACCAGGGCCTTGGCGTCGATCCTCGTGCCCCTTCCCCGGGCCGTCCTGCTCCTGGGCGCTACTGGCGATCGACCAAGATCATGTGCCACACACCTCATGCGCATCCCGACCGACGTGAGCATCCGCGACGCGGCGGCCGCTGCCCTCCTGTCGGACGGCTCCCCCGCCGATCTGGCCTGGCAGCTGTTGCGGAAGCCGAAGGGGATGGGGTGGGTCATCGTGAACAAGCTGCTCGCCCGGAAACGGCCCCAGCTGATCGCGGTCTACGACGGCGTGGTCAGCTGCGCGTTCGGGTGCCCGCCGGGGTTGTGGAGCTGGCTGCAGCCCCTGTTCGCGGCGCGGGACGGCGCGCTTCCCGACCTGTTGGCCTGGCAGCGGGACGCCGCCGGGGTGCCCGAGGCGGTGTCCCCGTTGCGGGTCCTCGACGTCATCATCTGGATGCGCCACGAGGGCGAACACCGGCAGGACGGCTGCCGCGGGATGGCCTGGGGGCTAGCCGCGGGCGGCGACGCCCGTCAGTCCTCGTAGCAGATGCCGTCCCCGTCGCCGTCGCGGCAGTACCCACCACCACCACCACCGCCGCTGTTCCGGTAGCGCCGATTCCACTCCTCGAACTCCCGTCTGGACTCCTCCTCCCGAACGAGACGCTCTGCCTCGGCCTGCTCGAACTCGGCCAGGCAGGTGCCGTAGCCGGTGGTGCGCGCGGCCTTCGTGGCGTTGCCGGCGGCGACGATGAGGGGCGCGTACTGCACCTGCACGGGGGAGAGCACGTCTGCGTAGCGGATCGCGAACGTCGTGGTGGCGGGTTCGCTGTCGTCGTCGTCGAGCTCGAACCCGTCCGGCTCCCAGAAGCCGCCGGCGACCAGCTGCTCGTTCACCGACGCCGCGGGCGCGGGCGGCTCAGGAGTGTCCGAGCCTGCCGGAAGCAGATGCACGAACGCCCAGTCGCCGCTGTCGTCGGCCATGGCCACGAGCACGCGGGTTCCGACGGGGAGCATGGACTCCTTGGCCGCCATCGCCTGCTCGCGCAGCGACTGCTCAGCGTTGAAGCATCCGCCGTCGACGGGCCCGATCAGGTTCAGCTTGACGTCGGCGCTGTCGACCTCGAGCTGGTTCGGGTTGTACGGGTCGTGGCTGGTGACGGTGCCGATGAAGGTCATCTCGCCGAAGTGGAAGGGGTCGACCTCGGGCTCGTCCGTGCCTCCGCAGCCCGTGGCCATTAGCAGGGCGGCGATGGCCAGCGCCCTGCCGGCTCGGTAGCGCGGTCGTGTCTTCGCCGTCCCGTACATGATTCCCGTCCCATGCTGAGCGGCCCATCCCGGTGGGCGGTGACTTGGTATGGCGACGCTAGCCCGGGATGCGGAACCTGATCGTCGACGAGTGACCCGGCCACGCCGGTGCGATTCGCAACCGAGCACAGCTGTCACGCGCGTCCCTCGATCAGAGGGCCTGCAGACGCGCTCGGCGGGTTCCAACGCGGCAGCTATCTGCGACCGGCCCTGTGCGACTGCATGCGGCGTTCGAGCGATACGGGAGGTTGACGAAGCCGAGGTGCTGCCGCAAACAAGCTGCTCCAGACCTGGGCGCAGCACCGCAACGACAACGGCGGCACCACCTCACCGGCCTCGCCGGTGCTCAACCAGACCCTGTTGCTGACGTTCCCCGACCGATCGCGACCACCAAGGTCGACGCCGGCAGCGCCTCCTGCAGCAACCTCCCGTCCACCGCGATGGCGTCATCAGGACGTTCCCGCAGGGACGAGGTCAACGGCTATCAGCTGTATGGCCCGGCCCCCTACACCCGGGCTTCGTCGCGGCCGTCGAGCACTGAAGAAGGTCCAAGATCAAGTGCCACACACGTCTTGCATTTCGGTCGTCGGACGCGGTGCCGGTTACCAGCGCGCCTGGCAGTAGCGAACGGATCAGTCCGACAAGGTCAGCCGGCCACCGTGAGGGTTCTCCGGCGACCTCGCCGCCACATGCGCACGCCGCCTAGGATCCCGTCGTGGAGGACTCGGTGCACCACTGGCTGCCCGATCACCAGCTCGGTGTGGCCGGGACCCTGTCACATGCGGATGAGCTGATCGGCCAGGTCGCCGACGTGCTCTTCGCCTACCAGACGCGGCCCGATGGAACCTTCGAGCTCGAGGAGCAGCCCGCCTTCCCCAACACGCGCACCGTCGTGACACACGTGGTCCCGATACCGCGGAAGGTCCCGTTGCTCGTCGCCGATGCGCTGGTCGCGCTCCGAGCCGCGCTCGAGCACGCGCTGTTCGCCGAGGTCGAGTTCCGCGACGGGGCGCTGGACGAGAAGGCCGCGCGCCTGGTCGAAATCCCGGCGTCCCGCAAGACCGAGGACTTCGAGTCCTGGGCGAAGGGTCGCGTGAAGAACGGCCCTGCCTCGCTGCTTCCCGGCACCGAGCTGGTGAAGCGGATCGAGGGGCTGCAGCCGTTCAACCGGAAGGACGCCGAGAACCACCCGCTGGCCCGCCTCGTGCTCCACACGAACCACGCGAAGCACCGGACTCCGGCGGTCACGGCGGTCCGTATCGCCGCCATGTACAAGGAGGACCAGATGCCTCGCTCGGTCCGCAGCCTTCCGGCTCGCCCGGAGGTGCCGCTGCGGGTGGGGGACGTCATCGCCGAGACTCCGTTCGGCACTCGGGTGCCGGTCGCGCTCTTCCCGACGATCGGCATCAACCGGCCCGAGACGAACCGGTGGCCGGTGCTGATGCAGGAGTTGGAGGAAATCTCCCACTGGGTCCGGACCCAGGCGGTGCCGCGCCTCGTCACTGGCACCGAGCCGCCCAGGCCCGAGCTGCCGACGCGCTACGACATCGCTGTGGGGCACGGTGACGAGCGCCGCGCGATCTCAGCGGGCTCGACCACGCCCGCCGCCGACCGACACAAGCAGCGCTTGGGCGCGGCAGCGGTCCGCATCGACATGGTCGACATGCTCCGTCAGATGGACGGCTCCCCGAACGTCGAGCAGATCTCGGCCTGGCTGGATCACCTGACCGACGAGGAGGTGCTCGAGCGGATGTCCCGGCTGCAGATGACCCACACCTACGACCCCGACATCGTGCTGCGCAACTTCGAGGTTCTGAAGGCCATGCAAGACGACGCCGTGGCGTTCGGAGCGGAGGCGGCAGCGAGCGACTGAGCCGCAGAGCCGGCTGAGGCCTCCTGGTCCCAGGCACCCCTCCTGTCGGTCAGCTCTTCGGGGTTCGGTGGGAGGGGTGGACGCCCGCGTCCGCGATCCGCTCCAGCTCCTCGAGCGACAGGAGGTAGGCGAGGCGGCGGACTCCCCGCTTGCGACTGTCCATGATGCGGCGGAACTCCGAGAGCATCCGCAGGTAGGTGTCGAGCATGGGCATGTGCGAGTTCCCGCTGTCGTTTCGCTCGAGTTGGGGCTGCAGCTCCGTCCAGCGCTCGCCACCGCGCATGAGGAACTCGACGTAGCTCGCCATGTGCCCCTCGAGCGCGTCGTTGTGGTCGAAGCCCCGGAACGCGAGCTGGTGGGCTAGCTCCTGGGGGACGGGCGCCCCCTCCTTCTCGAGGTCGCTGATGCTGTACGTGAGGATGCGGTACATCTGCAGGATGTCCGACACGCGGCTGCAGTCGCGCTTCGAGAGCTCCGTCCTGAAGCCGGCG
Source organism: Modestobacter lapidis (assembly GCF_054780755.1). Lineage (NCBI taxonomy): Bacteria > Bacillati > Actinomycetota > Actinomycetes > Geodermatophilales > Geodermatophilaceae > Modestobacter > Modestobacter lapidis. The sequence goes on from NZ_BAAGVS010000003.1 coordinate 283,928, forward strand.
GTCTCGTACCAGTACTCGCCCGTGTAGCCCTCCTCAAGGATCTTCGCCCGCATCAACTGGTACTCCAGGTCGCCGTCGACGTCGTTGGCGTCCTCCGGCAGCACTCGACCCAGGATCCGGTGCAGCAGGGAGAGCACCTGTCGGTCGACGATCCGCATGCTCTCGGCCGGTGGCTCCTCGCCATGCTTCACCTCGCGCTCGAAGACGGGTACGAGTGCCTCCATCAGCAAATCGCGGACGTACTCGCTGGTGGTGACGCCATGGCCGTCTGCCAGCTCCTTCAGCTGGTCGCGAACCCGGTCGTCGACTCGGATGTTCAGAACTGCCATGGCGCATCCTTCCGTAGCTGTGTGTGACGTTTCTGTCATACTGTCATACAACAGCCCCGACTTCTAGTCCCCACGCGCCAACCAGCTGAACGACGGGCGCGTCTACCACCGCTACCTGCCCCCCTGGCCCGGGCACTCCAGCCGGTACTGGAGGTCTACCGGAGACGCGCCCGCCTCACCGGCGCCCTCGACGTGTGCTGAACCTGAGGCTCCAGGACGTCTCTAGTTGGCGGCAGGCGCCCGTCGCTCGCGTGTCCAGGGGTTCCGGTGACGACCTCTCCGTCGGCTGGCAAGGGACTGGAGATGTTCGGCAGGCCCCTCCCCCACCGTCGAACGGCAGCGTTCGCATCAACGCGCGACTGATTCGGGAGAGGTCGACATGGATGGTCTGCAGCCGTTTCGAGACGCCATGGCCGCCGATTGGCTCCTCCTCACGCCGGGGGAGGCGGCGGAGGTCCTCCGCATCGGCCGCACGACGGTGTACGCGCTCATGAAGAGCGGGGCGCTGCGTCCCGTACACATCGGCCGCAGCTGCCGGATCTCTCAGGCAGAGCTGGACCGCTACGTCCGCCAGCTAGAGGCTTCTCCGTCCCGTCCACAGCCTTCGCCGGACGCCACATGAATCCACAGCGCGTCTGCCCATCACCCGAGTGCTCGGCGAAACTGAGCCCTCGAAGCAGCGGCGAGGGGTAGCGGATGGCGGGACGGGCGTCGAACGGCGAGTCGACGATCTACAAGGGCGCCGACGGGCGCTGGCACGGCTACGTCTCCGTCGGGTTCACGCTCGCCGGCAAGCTCGACCGCCGGCACGTCAGCAGCAAGAGCCGGGGCGTGGTGGTCACGAAGGTCCGCGAGCTCGAGCGCAGGCGCGACTCCGGGATGATCACAGAGACGTCTACTCCCACCGTCGCCGAGTGGCTCGAGCACTGGCTGACCACCATCGCGCCCCGCCGGGTGCGCCAGCGGACGCTGGAGAGCTACGAATCCGCCGTCCGCAAGCACCTGATCCCTGGCATCGGCCGGCACCGCCTCGACCGGCTGCGCCCCGAGCACCTCGACCAGCTCTACACCGCGCTCCTCGACGCCGGCTACTCCCCCGCCACCGCGCTGCGCCATCACCGCATCCTGTCCCGGGCCCTCACCGTCGCCGTCCAGCGCGGGCACGTCCCCCGCAACGTGGCCGGCCTGGTCGATCCGCCCGCCCAGAAACAGAGCGACATCGCCACCGCCCTCGACCTCGGCGAGGCCCGCGCCGTCCTGGGAGCCGCCACGACGGTCCGCAACTCAGCCCGCTGGACCGTCGCGCTAGCCCTCGGCCTGCGCCAGTCCGAGGCGCTTGCGCTGCAGTGGAAGGACATCGACCCGCTGGCCGGCACCCTCACCGTGCGGCGCAGCATCCACCGGGTCCGCGGCGGCGGGCTGGTCTACGAGGAGCCCAAGACCCGCCGCAGCCAGCGCACGTTGGCGCTGCCGCTGCCTCTGCTCGATGCACTCAGGGAGCACAAGGCCGCCCAGCTCGGCGAGCGGATCCTGGCCGGCTCCGAGTGGCACGACGAGGACCTGGTCTTCGCGCAGCCCAACGGCCGGCCGATCGACAAGAAGACCGACCACGACGACTGGACCCGGCTGCTGCAGAAAGCCGGCGTCCGGCACGTCCGGCTGCACGACGGCCGGCACACCGCCGCCACCCTGCTGCTCAGCGAGAGCGTGCACCCGCGGGTGGTCATGGAGCTGCTCGGCCACAGCCAGATGCGCACCACGATGGACATCTACAGCCACGTGATGCCGGCCCTCGCCAGAGAGGCCGCCGACCGGATGAGCGCCCTGCTGCTGCCAGGTAAGGGTGGGCAAACTGCAACCACAACTGCAACCAGAGACGACTCAGGCCGCTCCCCGGAAGGGGAACGGCCTGGTCATCGGGGTGGAGCTGAGGGGACTCGAACCCCTGACCCCCACACTGCCAGTGTGGTGCGCTACCAGCTGCGCCACAGCCCCTTGCCGACCCGGTCTGGTGTGTCCGGGCCGTGCAGAACGATACATGGCCGGACGGCGACCGCTGCGGGGGCCTCCCTTCCGCGCGTCGCCGTCCGGCACCGGCCCCTGCGCTTCTCACCACCGCCGGCGGCCCCGTGCTCCCGGAGCTCCGCCCGGCCCGCTGACGGCGCAGCGGGCGGGCCGGGTGACCGGGCTCAGCTCGGGGGCGTCGGCGTCAGTTGGGCGACCCGCACGTGGTTGCCGAACGGGTCGCGGAAGCCGAAGTCGATGCCGTAGGGCTGCACGATCGGCTCCTCCGGCAGGTCCACGCCCTTGTCCTTGAGCGCGGCGTGGGTCTTGTACGCGTCGTCGGTGCTGAAGAAGAGGTGGCCGCCGGCGGCACCCTTGGTGACCAGGTCCCGCACCTGGCCGGCGATCTCGTCGCTCACCGAGGGCGGCGCCGGCCTCTCGAGCAGGACGGCGCGGGCCGGATCGCTGGGCAGCACCACGGTGAGGAAGCGCATCGGCCCGAACATCATGTCGGTCTGCACCTCGAAGCCGAGCTTGCCGACGTAGAAGTCCAGCGCCTGGTCCTGGTCGAGCACGTAGAGCTGGGAGATGGTGATCGAGTTCAACATGCCCGCGACGCTAGGGGCCCGGCGCCGGCCCGGGCTTCTCCGTAACTGCGCTGTTCGAGCCGGGACGCAACCACCGCATCCCGAAGCAGCTGGGCACCGGCGCCAGCGGCCCCCGCCGGCGGTAGACGCTCGGCGGCTCCCCGACGATATCGGCGAACACCCGGCTGAAGGTGCCGAGACTGGAGAAGCCCACCGCCATGCAGACGTCGGTCACGCTCCGGTCGGTGCTGCGCAGCAGCCACATCGCCCGCTCCACCCGGCGTCGCTGCAGGTAGCGGTGCGGCGTCTCGCCGAAGGTGTCGCGGAAGGTGCGGATGAAGTGCGCCTCCGACACGTGCGCCACCCGGGCGAGGGTCGGGACGTCGAGCGGCTGGGCGTAGTCGCGATCCATGACATCGCGGGCGCGCAGCATCCGCCGGTTCGAGTCCTCGCTGCTCCGGCTCACCGGGCGATCCCACCATGCTTGCGTATCTTCGTCGCCCTGTAGTAAAAATACTACATGCCGCCGCGCAAACGCTCCGACGAAGCGGAGCTCTACAACAGGCTCGCACTGCTGCGAACCGAGCGCCGGATGTCACGTCAGGAGCTCGCCGACGCGGTCGGCGTGCATTACCAGACGATCGGCTACCTCGAGCGCGGCGAGTACAGCCCCAGCGCCACCCTCGCCCTCCGGCTGGCCGCCGTCTTCGGCCTCCCGATGGAGGCGGTCTTCTCCCTCACCCCGTTCCGCGCCCTGTCCGAGCAGGTCTACGGCACCCAGGAGATCCGATGACCAGCAGCACCCGCACCGAACGACGCGCCGCCCGCCTCGACGACCCCCGGTTCGAGAGCCTGCGTACGCTGCGCGCCCGCCGGTCACTGGCCGCGGCGCTCGTCGCCCTGCTCGCCGCGGAGGCGGCCCTGTTCGCCCTCCTGGACCGGGCGCCGGTGGCGGGCCTGATCGGGCTGGGGGTCGTCATCCTGGCGTTCGTGTTCTGCCTCGGAGCGCTGAAGGCGGCCACCCGGGGCATCGAGGAGCTGCCGGCCGAGGCCCTCGACGAGCGGCAGTGGCAGGTACGCGGCGAGTCCTACGCCCGCGCCTACCGGATCGGGTTCGGCCTGCTGACCGCCGAGCTGGCCGCCGTCGTCGGCTGGCTCGTCGCCGACCTGCCCGCACCCGGCCCGGGGTTGATCACCGCTGCCGTGGTGCTGCCCTTCCACGTCGGCCTCGTGCTGCCCACCCTGGTGACGGCGACCGCACGCACCGCCTGAGGAAGGACCCCTCTGCCCCCCACCGCTCGCAGGCTCGCAGCGGGATCCTGCAGAGGGGCCGTCAGAGGTCCACGCCGCGGTCGGCGAGCCACGCCACCGGGTCGACGCGCTTGCCGTCCAGGCCGCCCTTGTACACCTCGAAGTGCAGGTGCGGGCCGGTGGACTGACCGCGGCTGCCCAGCAGTGCGATCGTGTCGCCGGCGCTCACCACGTCACCGGCATCGACCAGGATCTTCTCCATGTGGCCGTAGACGGTGACGTCGCCGTTGTCGTGCAGGAGGTAGACCACGTTGCCGTAGCCGCTGGCCGACCCGGCGCGCAGCACCACGCCGTCGGCAGCCGCGTACTCCTCGGTCATCATCGGGGCGGCCAGGTCGATGCCCCAATGCATGGTGCCCCAGCGCGGGCAGAAGCAGGAGGTCAGCCGGGCGCCCTCGACCGGACTGGCCGCACGGGGACGCGCCGCCTCGGCCGCGGCGATCGCGGCGGCCTCCTCGGCGGCGGCCTGCTCGGCCCGGGCCTGGCGGGTGGCGGCGACCTCGGCCAGCCGGGCCTTGGCCTCCACCACGGTGATCGCGGCCATCGGGGCGAGCTGGGGGGCGATGACGGCCTCGTCGTCCGAGCCGATCAGCTCGGCGACCGACGCCGGCTCGTCCGCCATCGCCAGCGGAACACCCTGGACACCGACCAGGCCGGCGAACACCCCGCCGACCACCAGGGCGACCAGCAGGGCGGCCGGGTGGGCGCGGAGCGCGATCCGTCGCGGCACCGGAGGAACGGCGGCCCTGGTGCTGCGCGTCGCCCCTGCGTGCCTCGAGCCCATGGACCTGCCCCTCGGGAGAACCCGGGCTTCCCTGCCCCGGTCGATTGCACCCACCCAAACATGGTGTGACCGCTCTGTGACCCCCCGTACGGCGTGTTTTGAATGACACGCTTGTGATTCCTCGGTCACACACGGTGGCGCCACCCCCGACCGAGGGGCCGGTTCGCGGCTCAGCCGCGGACGGGCTCGGGCGCCGGGGACGACGGCGCGGGCGGGGCCGGCCGCGGATCCCGGAAGCGCCGCAGCGCGCCGGCTCCCCCCACGATCAGCCCCAGGCCACCGGCCAGGAGCACGGCCACGGCGACCCGGGCAAGCAGCTGCGGCCCGGTGGCCAGCACGTTCGCCGACCACAGGACGTCGACGTCCGGCAGGCCCTGCACGAGCATCAGCCATCCGGCGATCAGCGCCATCAGCCCGGTCAGCCCACCGCGCCCGCGCCGGGCCGAGCGCACGCCGACCGCCACGACCAGCAGCAGCAGCAACGCCGGCAGCAGCGCGCTCAGCACGGCGCCCCCGTACGAGGAGACGGTGACCGGTGGCTCCGGCGTGGACACCGCGTGCCAGAGCGATGCGGCCGCGCCGAGCCCCAGCGCGCCGGCGAGCGGGCCCGGGGTGCGGGCCAGCCAGCCGGCCGCGGCGGTCGCGGCGAGCAGCAGCAGGTACACCGGCCAGACCAGCCAACCCGGCGGGGGCGGGCTCCAGGTCAGCTCACCGGCGACGACGACCGGCGTCCCGCCGTAGCTCATCGGCACGGTCCACTCGATGACCGTGTGGGGGCTGGCGGGGTCGGCGGCGACCACCGGCGGCAGCGCGCCCTGGGTCATCCAGTGCGTGCGGTGGTCGTGCCACAGGTACCGCGGTTCGGTGGAGACCTGCTGCCACTCCGGCTCCGCCTCGACGGCGGCCGTGGAGGGCAGACCGTTCGAGGCGTAACGGTCGAGGTTCAGGTAGGTGGCCGGGCTGCGGGTGTTGCGCCAGACGCCGTCCGGGCCGATCCGCAGGTAGGGCTCACCGGAGTACCCGGGCACCGCCAGCTCGGTGGTGGTCTCGTTGACCACCTCGAGCTCGTCGCCGAACTGCAGCACCCGCACCGCGACACCGGCGAGCTCGGGGGTGACCGACCGGACCCGGCCGTCGAAGTCGCCGCCGGCCTGCCCGCCGCCCACGTGCGCCGCCGCCGGGCCGGCGACCGCCAGGGTGGCCAGCACCCCCAGCAGGACCACCAGCAGCCGGCGCGCCTGCACGGCCACGTCCCGGCGGGCTCCGCGTCCCATCCCGCGGCGACCCACCCCGCGACTCACTCCGCCGCGACGACGGCCAGGTCGGCAGCGATGTCGCGGACGGTGTTCTCCGCGTCGAACGCCACGTCGGCCTCGCCGTCGGTGCCGTACAGCAGCATCAGCGCCGAGTGCACCTGCCCGTCGTCCTGGGCCAGCGGCACCCCGGCGGCCAGCTGCGCCTGCTCGATCTGCTCCTGGTCGCCGGTGAGCCCGACGAAAGGCGTGGGCAGGTCGGCCGAGAAGAGTCCGAGGTACTCCCCCAGCACCTCCGGGGTGTCCCGGGCCGGGTCGGTGGTCACGAAGACCAGCGTCGTCCGCTCGGCGACCGCCGGGTCGACGCTCCGCAGCGCCAGCGCCACGTCGGCCATCGTGGTCGGGCAGACGTCCGGGCAGTTGGTGAACCCGAAGAACAGCAGCGTCGGCCCGTCGGCGGTGCGGGCGGCGAAGTCGTACGGCGCCCCCGTCGTGTCGGTGAGGGTGAACGCCGGCTTCTGGTACGGGTCCTCGAGGTGCAGGCCCTCATAGGGGCTGGCGTTCTCCTCCACGGTCGCCGGCGCCTCGACGCCGCCGTGGTGGTCGTGCCCCTCGGCCTCGCCGTCGCCGCCGCACGCGGTCAGCAGCAGCCCGGCGGCGACGGCCAACGCGGTCAGCCCGCGGCGTCCTCGGGTCGACCGGCCAGGTACGCGGTTGGCAGAGCTCACTCGGACACGGTACGTCGGCGGGCGGACAGGCCGAGGCCGAGACCGGCGAGCCCCGCGATCAGCCCGAGGACCGCGACGACCAGCGCGGCCACCGCCGTGCCGTTCCCGCCGTCCTCCCCGCCGGCCGCCGTCGCCGTACCGGCCGGGTCGTCGCCGGCAGTTCCGCCGTGCGCGTCGGTGGTCGCGCCGCCCGGGCCGGTGAGCGACAGCACGGGCGCCGGGCGCTGCGGTGCCGGCTGGCCCTCCACCGTGGGCTCGATCCAGGCCGACTCCGAGCCGTCGCTGTAGACCTGGACGGCGTTGAAGGTGAGCGACTCGGTCTCGGGGAACGGCCCACCGGACAGCGCGAACTCCTGGAACTGCCCCGGTGCGATGCCGCCGCCCGGCTCGGCCCGGTACTCCACCACCGACACCGCCTCGGTGACCAGCTCGTCGCCGACCTCGACCGGCGGGTCGAGCTGGACGTCGGTGCGGCTCACCGTCCACCCCGGCACCGGCTGCGCCCGCAGCGAGGTCAGCGGGGTGTCGGTGGGCACCTGGATGCGCAGCGCCACGGTGCTGGCCGCGTCGCTCTCGTTGGGCACCCGGAAGGTGATCTTGCCGTAGCCGCCCGGTGCCGCGTCGGCGGAGGAGACGGTCACGTGCGCGGCGGCGACGCCTCCGGAGAGGGCGACCAGGCCGGCGGTGAGCGCCAGGACGACGGCGGTGCGGATGCGGCGGCCTCGCCGGCGGGACGGCCAGGGCAGGTGCGGGGACACGGTTCTCCTGTTCGGGTGGGGCTCGGGGGGAAGGCTCAGCGGACCGCGAAGACGGTGCTGGCCGTGGCTGCGGTGAACTCGTCGAGCCGGACGCTGACGGTCAGCGTCCAGCTGCCGGCGGTGGGCAGCGTGACGCCGTCGCCGACGTAGTGACCCGGGCCGGCGGCGGCCAGGTCGACCTCCAGCGGGCCGATCTCCTGCTGGCGCTCGGTCAGCGTCACGCGCACCTCGCGCGGCTGGGTGAGCTGCCCGGCGTCGTCGTAGAGGTAGACGTGCAGCGTGGTGGGGCCGGGGCTGGCCGGGGCCAGCGACACCTGGACGTCGCCGCCCGCGTCGGCACCGCCGGCCACCTGCAGCGGCAGCGTGGCCTCCACCGGTGCGGCCACGGACGCCCGCGCGGGTGGGGTGCCCACCAGCACGGCGGACAGGCCCAGCACGACCAGCGCGCCGGCCACCTCCAGGAGCACCGACCGGCGGAGCGTCCGCACCGCGACCGGCCCCGGGCCGGCCGCTCCGGACCCGGCGACGGGGTCGCCCGACGGGCCGGCGGACGCGGCGAAGGCCTGCACGACCACCCGCCGTCCGGACGGCGGCCGGCGCGGCCCTCCGCCGAGCCGCTGCTGCACCCAGTCACGGCTGACCGCGGCGACGGCGAGGACGACGAGCACCACCCCCACCTTCGCCAGCAGCAGCCAGCCGTAGGTGGTGCTGACCAGCGCGGACGGCGAGCCGACCTCGCGGACCGACTGCAGCACCCCGCTGAGCACCAGCGCGGTGACCAGGCCCGCGGCCAGCGGGGACCAGCGCAGCAGCACGGGGCGCAGTTCGCCGGCCGGGATACCGGGCAGCAGCGCCCCGACGGCCAGCGCGGCCAGCCCACCCAGCCAGCAGGCCATCGCGGCGACGTGCACGGCGGTGACGGCCACCGCGAGCCCGGGCAGCGACCCGGCGACCGGGTGCCCGACCGCGGCCGTGCTCACCACCAGCCCGAGCCCGAGGACGGCGGCGGCGGCGAGCAGCCCCGCGCCCGGGGACCGGCCGCGCCGCCAGCCCGGGAGCAGCACCGCCGCCAGGCCCAGCGCGAGCAGCGCCCGCACCAGCACGGTGACCCCGAAGGCCGAACCGGCGGTGGCCGACAGCAGCTGCGGATCGGCCACCGACCCGATCCCGGCACCGGCCGTGTAGGGGCCCTGCAGCACCAGACTGAGCAGCGCCCCGGCCGCGATCGCACCGAGCCCGGCGACGGCGAGGCGGCGCAGCAGCGGCACGGCCCAGCCAAGCGGCCAGCAGGTGGCCAGGATCACCGGCACGCCCAGGCCCAGCGCCAGGCCCAGGTACCCGAGCCAGCGGGCGGCCGGCAGGGCGGCGGCCACCGCCGGGCTCGCCGACGCGCCCGCGTCGGCGACCGACGCGGCGGGCAGCGCGCCGTCCCCGACGACGAAGGACCACGCCCCGGTGATCGGGTGGGAGTCGGCGGAGACCACCCGGTAGGTGACCACGTAGCCGGCATCGGGCAGGTCGTTGCGCAGGCCCAGGGTCAGGACGCCGTCCTGCACCGTCGGGGTGCCGGTGTCCACCCGCTGCCCGTCGGGACCGAGGACGCGGGCGTAGCCGGCGCCCAGCGAGACCCCCTCGCTGAACTCGACGACCACCTCGGTCGGCGCGGTGTCCAGCCGGGCGCCGTCCGCGGGGGTGGTGGCGACGACCGTGGCGTGCGCCAGGGCCGGCCGCGCGGTCAGCACGTCGAGCACCAGCGCTGCGCCGAGCACGGCGACGAGCAGGACGAGGGCGGGCAGCAGCCTCCTCACGGACGCGCCGACCAGCTGCGGGAGTGCACGCAGGAGTAGTCGCCGCGGCGCGCCGGATGGTTCCCGGACGTGGGTGACCTCCCGATGGGGTGTCGTGTGGACACCCGGTGGGCGGCAGGTGGCCGCCCGGGGACCTATGCTCCCCGACGGTCACCTCGCCGTTCGGCGGGGCCACCTCCCACCGTCCTCCCCCATCCGGAGCAGAGCGTGCGATTCAGGATCACGCCCAAGGACTCGAGCTTCTACGGCATGTTCGCCGTCTCGGCAGAGAACCTCGTGACGGCGACCGACGTCCTCAGCGACTTCGTGCACCAGCACGCCCGCCGGGAGGAGCTGGGCCGACGGCTGCGCGACCTCGAGCACACCGGCGACCAGGCCACCCATGCGATCTTCCGGCAGGTGAACTCCAGCTTCGTCACGCCGTTCGACCGGGAGGACATCTACAACCTGGCCAGCGACCTCGACGACGTCATGGACTGCATGGAGGCCGCCGCCGACCTGGTCGTGCTCACCAAGCTGGGCACCCTCCCGGTGGAGATGGGCCAGCAGGTGGCGCTGCTGCAGCGCTGCGCCCAGGTCACCGCGGAGGCGATGCCGCGGCTGCGCTCGATGAAGGACCTCTCCGACTACTGGATCGAGGTCAACAGGCTGGAGAACGAGGCGGACAAGCTCTACCGCCGGCTGCTGTCGCGGCTGTACTCCGGGGAGTTCGACGCGCTGGAGATCCTCAAGCTCAAGGAGGTGGCCGACCAGCTCGAGGAGGCCGCCGACGCGTTCGAGCACGTGGCCAACGTCGTCGAGACCATCGCCGTCAAGGAGTCCTGACCCCGACATGGACGGGGCATTCCTGGCACTGGTCGTCATCGTCGTCGTCGCGCTGATCTTCGACTACACCAATGGCTTCCACGACGCGGCGAACTCGATCGCCGTCGCCGTCTCCACCAAGGCGCTGACGCCGCGGGTCGCACTGGCCCTGGCCGCGGTGATGAACCTGATCGGCGCCCTGCTCTCCACGGCGGTGGCCAAGACCGTCGGCGAGGGGATCATCGACCCACCCGAGGGTGGGAACGGTCTGGAGATCGTCTTCGCCGCGCTCGTCGGCGCCATCACCTGGAACCTGATCACCTGGTACTACGGGCTGCCCTCGTCCTCGTCGCACGCACTGATCGGTGGCCTGATCGGGGCGGCGCTGGCAGCCGCCCACTCGGTGAAGTGGATGGGCATCCTGGACAAGGTCATCATCCCGATGATCGTGTCGCCGCTGGTCGGCTTCGGCCTGGGCTACCTGTTCATGCTGGCGCTGCTGTGGTCCTTCCGGCGGGCCAACGCGCACAAGGCCAACCGCGGCTTCCGGTACGCGCAGATCGTCAGCTCGGCCACGATGGCGCTGGGGCACGGCATGCAGGACGCGCAGAAGACGATGGGGATCATCACCCTGGCCCTGTACACCGCCGGGGAGATCGACACCTTCGAGGTCCCGCTGTGGGTGATCCTGGCCGCGGCCCTGGCGATTAGTGCGGGCACCTACGCCGGCGGCTTCCGGATCATCCGCACGATGGGACGGCGGATCATCCAGCTGACCCCCGCCGGCGGTTTCGCCGCCCAGACCGTGGCGTCGGGGGTCATGGTCACCACCGCGACCGTGTTCGCGGTGCCGGTGTCCACCACGCACATCACCACCACCTCGATCATGGGCGTCGGCTCGACCCGGCGGCTGTCGGCCGTCCGGTGGGGCGTGGCCGGCAACATCGTCGTCGCCTGGGTGGTCACCCTGCCCGCTGCGGCCGCCGTCGCGGCCCTGGCCTTCATCGTCACCGACTTCATCGTCGGCTGACGGCGATGCCGGCTCGGGCGGCGCCCGAGCCGGTGACGCTGGGGTCGGCACCGGCCCGCTGGGTGCTGCTGGCCACCGTGCTGGCCTCGGCGATGGCGCTGCTCGACGCCACCGCGGTCACCGTGGCCCTGCCGGCCATCGGCGCGGACCTCGACGCCTCGCTGGCCGGGCTGCAGTGGAGCATCACCGGCTACACGCTGACGCTGGCCGCGCTCGTCCTGCTGGGCGGCGCACTGGGTGACCGGTACGGACGCCGGCGGGTGTTCGTCGTCGGCGTCGCCTGGTTCGCCGTCGCCTCGCTGCTGTGCGGCCTCTCCCAGAGCACCGGCCAGCTGGTGGCCGCCCGGGTCCTGCAGGGCGTCGGCGGGGCGCTGCTCACTCCGGGGAGCCTGGCGATCATCCAGTCCTCGTTCCGCGCCGCCGACCGGCCGCGGGCCATCGGGCTGTGGTCGGCGTTCGGTGGGATCGCCGGCCTGCTCGGCCCCACGGTCGGCGGTCTGCTGGTCGACACGGTCGGCTGGCGCTGGGTCTTCGGGGTCAACGCGCCCCTCGCCGTCCTCGCCCTGCTGGCCGCCCGGCACGTGCCGGAGAGCCGGGACCCCGCTGCCTCCGGCCGCTTCGACGTCACCGGGGCGGTGCTCGGCGCGCTGGCGCTGGCCGGCCTGACCTACGCGCTGATCGCAGCCGGGGGCGCCCCGAGCGCGGCTCCGGTCGTGGTGGCCACGGCGGTGGCGGCGCTGGCCGGGGCGGCCTTCGTCGTCCGGGAGCGGCAGGCTCGGCATCCGATGCTTCCGCTGTCGGTGTTCGCCGACCGCCAGTTCACCGGCGCCAACCTGAGCACGCTGGCCGTGTACGCGGCCCTGGGGGGCTCCTCGTTCTTCCTGGTGCTGCAGCTGCAGACGGTGCTCGGCTACGACGCCACGGCGGCCGGCGCCGCGATGCTGCCCTCGACCCTGGCCCTGGTGCTGCTGTCGGCCCGGTTCGGTGCGCTCGCCCAGCGGATCGGCCCGCGCCTGCCGATGACCGCCGGGCCGCTGGTCGCTGCCAGCGGGATGCTGCTGCTCAGCCGGGTCCACGCGGGCAGCTCCTACTGGGCCGACGTCGCGCCCGGATCGCTGCTGCTGGGCCTGGGGATGTCGGCGGTGGTGGCCCCGTTGACCGCGACCGTGCTCAGCGCCGCCCCCGACGCGCTCGCCGGCGTGGCGAGCGGGGTCAACAACGCCGTGGCCCGCGCGGCCCAGCTGCTGGCCGTCGCCGCCCTGCCGGTGGCCGTCGGGCTGGCCGGCGACGACTACGCCCGGCCGGCGATCTTCGGCGCCGGCTACCCGACGGCGATGGCGGCCTGCGCGGCCCTCATGGGGGCGGGTGCGGCGGTGGCGTGGCTCACCATCCGCCAGGACGTCCTGCACCGTCGCAGCTGACGCGGGGCCCCTGCGCCCAAGTTCACCAACATGGTAGACATAGCCCCATGCGGACGACGGCGATGCCCGGCGAGCTCCTCGTGAGCCGCCTGCACATCGATCTGCTCCGCGTCTGCACCGCCCGCTGTCCGGGTCGCTGACCCCCGCGCCTCGCGGCGCCTTCCCCGTCAGCACTGCGTGCACCGCGCCGTCCGAGCGCGCACGCCCTCGAAGACCCGGAGCACTCCCCCGTGAAGACGCTCGTCCTGCTCGCCCTCGTCGGTCTGGGTGCCCAACTGGTCGACGGCAGCCTGGGCATGGCCTACGGGGTCACCTCGACCACCCTGCTGCTGGCCCTGGGTACCAACCCGGCCACCGCCTCGGCCTCGATCCACCTCGCCGAGATCGGCACCACGCTGATCTCCGGCGCCGCGCACTGGAAGTTCGGCAACGTCGACTGGAAGGTCGTCGCCAAGATCGGTCTTCCCGGTGCCCTCGGCGCCTTCGCCGGGGCGACGGTGCTGTCGAACCTCTCCACCGCGGTCGCCGCCCCGGTCATGTCGCTGATCCTGCTGTCGCTGGGCATCTACCTGCTCGTCCGGTTCACCCTGCGCGGGGTCGACCGCCGCAACCTCGGCAAGCCGATGCGCAAGCGCTTCCTGGGCCCGCTCGGTCTGGTCGCCGGCTTCGTCGACGCCACCGGCGGCGGCGGCTGGGGGCCGGTGGGCACGCCGGCGATCCTGGCCAGCGGCCGGATGGAGCCGCGCAAGGTGATCGGCTCGATCGACACCGCGGAGTTCCTCGTCGCGCTGGCCGCCAGCCTGGGCTTCCTGATGGCCCTGGGCTCGCAGGGCATCGACTTCATGTGGGTCGCCGGGCTGCTGGTGGGCGGCATGATCGCCGCTCCGCTCGCGGCCTGGCTGGTGCGGCACGTCCCGCCGCGGATGCTGGGCTCGCTGGTCGGCGGGGCGATCATCCTGACCAACACCCGCACCCTGCTGCGCAGCGACTGGATCGACGCGAGCGACCCGGTCAGCTACGCCGCCTACGTGGTGCTCGCCGGCGTCTGGGTCGCCGCGGTCGTGCACTCTTTCCGCGAGTACCGCAAGGACCGCGCCCAGGAGTCGGCGGACGCCCTGGCGGCCGAGGCCCAGGAGCACGCCCCGGGCAACGAGGTGGCCCTGCTCGCCGAGGAGGCCGACACCGTCCGCGCCGGCCGCCCGCAGGATCCGCGCGACTGACCGAAGGAGAGGGTCAGACGGCCCGGCGACCGGCCAGCTGGGCGACCTCGGGCACGGGGCGGGAGCCGGCGGCGGCCAGGACGTACTGGGGCGTGCTGCGCTCGTCCCGCTGACCGCTCATCCGCAGCGCCCGAACACCGGTGAGGGCGTCGGCCTCCGGCGGCACCACCAGCAGGTCGATCCGCCGGCCCCCCTCGGCGGTGAGCGAGACGAGCTGCGGGTGCATGGTGCCGAAGGCCCCGGTCCGGACCACGCGGCCGTTGACGGCGACCTTGCGCGCCGGCACCGTCTCCCACGGCTGCAGCGGGTGGGTGAACCGCTCGACCCGCACGTCCAGGAGGTCGAGGGCGGCGATCAGCTCCGGCAGCTCGACGGCGAGGTCGCGGCTGCGCGGCCACCAGGCCCCGTCGAACGCCGCCTCCGCCGTCGTCCCGTCGCGGCGCAACCGCACCCGCACGTCGATGCCGTTCCGGAACCCTGCTGATCGCCCGCTGGTCATGGGTGCCGACCGCCTCTCGTCCTGTTCCCCCCGGGGCGTGCGGCTCGCCGCCGCCACCCCTCCAGTGCGGAAGTTACGACGGCGGCCACCACACCCCGGGGCGGTACCGGGAGCACCGCCGGACGTGTCGGCGCCACACGGCAGGTCTGTACGCAGCGTGACGCGCCGACAACAGTTGCCTTCCCGGCCCCTGCCGCCCCAGCACCACCTGCCGACGACGACGCCCCCGTTCCCAGCAGGGAACGGGGGCGTCGTGGTCAGGCCCCGCTGCAGGGTCCCGCCGCGAGCGTGCGAGCGGTGGGGGGCAGCGGTCAGGCCCCGCTGCAGGGTCCCGCCGCGAGCGTGCGAGCGGTGGGGGGCAGCGGTCAGGCCCCGCTGCAGGTCCCGCCGCGAGCGTGCGAGCGGTGGGGGGCAGCGGGGTCCTTCGTCAGGCCGGCTTGGGCTTCCGGTTCTTGGACTTGCCGCGCTCGGTCTGGTCGAGCACGACCTTGCGGACGCGGACCGTCGCAGGCGTCACCTCGACGCACTCGTCCTCGGCGCAGAACTCCAGCGCCTGCTCCAGGTTGAGCAGCCGCGGCGGGATGAGCCGCTCCAGCTCCTCGGAGGTGGACTTGCGCATGTTGGTGAGCTTCTTCTCCTTGGTGATGTTCACGTCCATGTCGTCCGGACGCGAGTTCTCACCGACCAGCATGCCCTCGTAGACCTCGGTGCCCGGGGAGACCATCATCTGGCCGCGCTCCTGCAGCGAGAACATCGAGTAGGTCGTCGCCACACCGGTGCGGTCGGCGACCAGCGAGCCGGTCGGACGGGCCCGCATGTCGCCCAGCCAGGGCTCGTAGCCCTCGAGGTTGTGGTTCAGCACGCCGGTGCCCCGGGTCTCGGTGAGGAACTCGGTGCGGAAACCGATGAGCCCGCGCGAGGGGACGATGTACTCCATCCGCGCCCAGCCGGTGTCGTGGTGCACCAGGTTCTCCAGCCGCCCGCGCCGCACGGCCAGCGCCTGGGTCAGCGTGCCGACGTACTCGCCCGGGGTGTCGATGGTGACCCGCTCGACCGGCTCGTGCAGCTTGCCGTCGATCTCCTTGGTGACCACGGTGGGGCGGCCGACGGTGAGCTCGAAGTCCTCCCGGCGGAGCTGCTCGACGAGGATGGCCAGCGCCAGCTCGCCGCGGCCCTGCATCTCCCAGGTGTCGGGACGCTCGGTGGGCAGCATCCGCACCGACACGTTGCCGATCAGCTCCTGGTCGAGCCGGTTCTTGATCAGCCGAGCGGTGACCTTCTTGCCCGACCTGCCCGACAGCGGGCTGGTGTTGATCCCGATGGTGATCGAGATCGACGGCTCGTCGACGGTGATCGCCGGCAGCGGGCGCGGGTCGTTCGGGTCGGCCAGGGTGTCGCCGATGCCGATGTCCGGGATGCCGGCGATGGCGATCAGGTCGCCGGGGCCGGCGCTGGCGGCCGACGTGCGGTCCAGCCCCTCGGTGACCAGTAGCTCGGTGATCTTGACCCGCTGAATCGTGCCGTCGGCCTTGCACCAGGCGACCTGCTGGCCGTTCTTCATCTCACCGGAGTAGATGCGCAGCAGGGCGAGCCGGCCGAGGTAGGGCGAGGCGTCGAGGTTGGTGACCTGGGCGCGCAGCGGCTCCTCGGCGTCGTAGACCGGCGCCGGGATGGTGTCCAGCAGGGTCTGCACGAGCGGGCCGAGGTCCGGGCTGTCCGGCATCTCGCCGTCGGCCGGCCGGATCAGCGAGGCGCGGCCGGTGCGGCCACTGCTGTAGACGATCGGGAACTCGAGCACATCGGCGTCCATGCCGGCGTCCTCGAGGAGTTCGAGGAAGAGCTCGTAGGACTCGTCGACGACCTCGGCGATGCGGGCGTCCTGCCGGTCGGTCTTGTTCACCACCAGGATGACCGGCATCCCCTTCGCGAGCGCCTTGCGCAGCACGAAGCGGGTCTGCGGCAGCGGGCCCTCGGAGGCGTCGACGAGCAGCACGACGCCGTCGACCATGGACAGCGCCCGCTCGACCTCGCCGCCGAAGTCGGCGTGGCCCGGGGTGTCGACGATGTTGACGACGACGGGGTTGCCGTCGGCGTCGGCCAGCCGGATCGCGGTGTTCTTGGCGAGGATGGTGATCCCGCGCTCGCGCTCGAGGTCCATGGAGTCCATGACCCGGTCCTGCGTCGAGTCGTTGTCGGTGCCCTCCCCCTTCGCCCGGTGCAGTGCTCCGGACTGACGGAGCAGAGCGTCGACCAGGGTCGTCTTGCCGTGGTCGACGTGGGCGATGATCGCCACGTTGCGCAGGTCGTTGCGGGTGGGCATGCGGAGAGGCACCTCAGGGAGTCACTAGGGGGTCAGCGCGGCGGCGCTGGACACAGGTGTAACGGCCGCCGGACCGACGACCTTCCCATGGTAAGTGACCCGAGCCCGTCGACCGGGCGGCTGTGATCGGTCTGGCATTCCGGAGAACCGGATGCCCTGCCCGCGGGGAGGGCTCAGCCGGTGACCGCGGGCCGGTCGGCGATCCAGGCGGACACCGCGGCGGCGACCGCGGTCACGCTGCCGACGGCCACCCAGGCCGGCCAGCCGACGCCGATCGCGAGCACGTGCGTCAGCACGAACGCGGCCACGTAGCCCACCCCCAGGGCGGCGGCCACCGCCAGGCCGCGACGCTGCCGCCAGAGCAGGCCGGCCGCCAGCCCACCGGCGACGAAGACCGCCCCGCCCAGCGCCCGGATGCCGGTCCCCTGCGCGATGGCGAAGCCGGCGGCGAGGCCGACCGCGACGGGGACGGCGGACGGGAAGCGGGCCTGGACCCGGGTCGGGGTGGAAGTCGACATGTCGACCAGTCTCCTCCTCGCCCCGGCCGGGCCGGCGACGGCCGATCGGATCGGACGCGACGAGGGCCCCGGGGTGGTGGTCACCCGAGGCCCTCGTCAGCTCGTCGCGGCGCTCGGCAGCAGGGGTGCCGCGCCGGAGATGGTGCTCAGGCGGTGCGGAGCACGGCCTCGATCTCGAGCTCGATGCCCACCTTGTCGCTGACCACGACACCGCCGCCGTCCATCGGCATGTCGATGTCGACGCCGAACTCCTTGCGGGAGATCTCGGTCCGGCCGCTGAACCCGGCGCGCGTGCCGCCGTAGGCGTCGGGGCCGAAGCCGTTGAGCTCGAGGGCCAGGGTGACCGGCTTGGTGATGCCCTTGATGGTGAGGTCGCCCTCGACGACCCAGTCCTCACCGTGGTTGCGCACGCCGGTGGACCGGAAGGTCATGACGGTGTGGTTGCCGACGTCGAAGAAGTCCGCGGACTTGATGTGGGCGTCGCGCTGCTCCTGGCGGGTGTCGATCGAGTCCATGTCGATCGTGGCGTTGACGGCCGACTCGGCCGGGTTCGCGGCGGTGACGATCTCGCCGGAGAACTCGCGGAAGTAGCCGCGGACCTTGCTGACCATCATGTGCCGGACGGAGAAGCCGACGGTCGAGTGGCTGGCGTCGATGTCCCACGTGCCGACGACGTAACCGGGGATCTGGATGGTGGCGCTGGTCATGTGACCCTCCAAGTGATTGAGCGTTTGACTGTCTGCCTGGGTGAGCGTAGTTGAGGACTTGATTATTCCGCTAGTACTGTGACGACATGACCACGCACGTGTCGTCGAGCGCCTCGCCGGCCGACCCGACCCCCGACACGGCCACCCCCTGGCTCGACGCGGCAGAGCAGACCGCCTGGCGGGCGTGGATGTACAGCAGCCAACTGCTGCAGGCGCAGCTCGATCGCGAGCTGACCCGGGAGACCGGGATCTCGATGACCTACTACGAGATCCTGGTCCAGCTGTCCGAGGCTCCCGAGCGGCGCATGCGGATGAGCCAGCTCGCCGACGAGTGCCTCTCCTCCCGGAGCCGGCTGTCGCACGCGGTCGCCCGGCTGGAGGAGCGCGGCTGGATCCAGCGGCAGACCTGCCCCGAGGACGGCCGCGGCCAGCTCGCCGTCCTCACCGACGACGGCTTCGCCGCCCTCGAGACCGCCGCCCCGGTGCACGTGGCGAGCGTGCGGGCCCACCTGTTCGACCAGCTCAGTCCGGCGCAGGTCGAGGCGATGCGCGACTTCGGCGAGACGCTGCTGCGGCACCTCAACCAGCGCTGAACCACCCCGGGTGCGGCGCGGGTCAGCCCGCCCAGACCTCGGCGACCCGGGCGGCGACGTCCGCGGCCTGCCGGCGCCCGGCCCGGGCGGCGGCGGCGCGGGCGGCCGGGTCGAGCACGTTCTTCCCGATCGCGCTGCGCGCGGCGTCGTCCGGCGAGACGACGGCGACGCGGCTGACCATGCCGGTGACCTGGGCGTCCACGCTGGTCATCGGCCCGATCCCGCGGGGCAGCGGGGCCAGGACGACGACCCGGTCGTAGCCGCCGGCCAGGTCGGCGTTGGCGCCGGAGCGCATGCCGCCGTCGACGTACCGCCGTCCGTCGATGGTCACCGGCGGGTACACCCCGGGGACGGCGCAGCTGGCGCCCACCGCGGCGACCAGCTCCACCCCCGACGTCCGGGTGAACGGGACGAACTCCCCGGTCTCGGCGTCCACGGCGGTGACCATCAGCCGCCGGTCGGGCCACTCGGTCACCGGCAGCCGGGAGGCGATCGCGGCGCGGCGCTCCTCCTCGGTGGGGGTGAGCCCGGCGTCGGCGGCCGCGCGGGCGAGGGCACCGATCCGGCGGCGGAAGGCCGCGTCGTCGCGCCGCGACCGCAGCATGGCCAGGGCATAGCGGGCCAGCACCCGGCGGCCGAGCCGGGCCACCCGCTCCTGCGACGGCGGCTCCAGCTGCCCGGCGAAGAGGTCCTCGACGGGTGTCCCGGTGGTGAGCTGGGCGCCGACGACCGACCCGGCCGACGTCCCGACGACCAGGTCCGCGGTGGTCAGGTCGACCCCGGCGTCGGCCAGCCCGGCCACCACCCCGGTCTCCCAGGCGATGCCGGTGATGCCCCCGCCGCCGAGGACGAGTGCGGTGCGCTGCGAGGTCATCGGGAGATCCTGGCCCAGCCGGTGCTCACGCGCTGACCGCTCGCTCCTCGTCGGCGCGGCGGCCGGGCACCTCGGCCCGGCGACCGAACGGCCACCACCAGTTGAACTCGCCGAAGCCGGCCACCAGCGCCGGGGTGAGCACGCCCCGCACCACGGTGGCGTCGAGCAGGATGCCCAGCGCCAGGGTGGTGGCGAAGATTTTGACGTCGACCACCGGGACCGTGGACAGCGCGACGAAGGCCAGGAACAGGATCAGGGCGGCAGAGGTGACCAGCCGGCCTGTGTGGGAGACGCCGTGGACGGTTGCCTCGTCGGTGGTCATCCCCCGCTCGTGGCCCTCCCGGATGCGGCTCAGGATGAACACCTCGTAGTCCATCGACAGGCCGAACAGGAACGAGAAGGCCGCGATCGGCACCCAGAAGGTGAGCGTGCCGGTCGCCGTCGCACCGAAGAGCAGGTCGGTGAGGTGGCCCTCCTGCCAGATCCACACGGTCATCCCGTAGGCGGCCGCCACCGAGACGACGTTGAGCACCAGCGCCTTGATCGGCAGCCAGATCGAGCGCAGCGCCCGGGCCAGCAGCACGAAGGTGATCACCACGATGATCAGCAGAATCCACCAGGCGTTGCCGTAGATGCCCGCCACGGAGTCGACGTCACCGGCCGCGGTGCCCCCCACGATGGTGTCGGGCAGCTCGTCCGCCGCGGCGCGGACCGCGGCGAGCGCGTCCCGGCCGGCGTCGGTGGAGGGATCGGTGGCGAGGACGACGTCGACCATGCCGACGCCACCGCTCTCCCAGGCCGGGCCCTCGGGCGCGAGGACGCCGGCCACCCCGTCGATGCCGGAGAGCACGTCGACGGCCTCGGCGCGGTCGGCGGTGAGCACCTCGACCGGCTTGGCCACGCTCGGCGAGATGCCCGAGTCGGCGACGGCGCGGAAAGCGGTGGCCGCTGGGCCGGAGCCGTTCGCGGTGGCCACGACCTCCGGCGAGCCCAGCCGGATGCCGAGGACCGGCAGGGCGAGCACGGCGAGCAGCACGGTGGCCAGCAGCGCCGACGTCCACCGGTGCCGGACGACGGTGCTGCCCACCCGGTGCCAGGTGCGGCTCGCAGCGGCCGGCACCTGCCGGCCGGCCCGGGTGCGCGGCCACTCCAGCCGCCGGCCGGCCGAGGCGAGGATGACCGGCAGCAGGGTGAGCGCGACCAGCACACTGACCAGGGGGATGAACAGCCCGCCGAAGCCGACCGTGCGCAGGAACGGCAGCGGCAGCACGACCAGGGAGAGCAGCGAGATGGCGACGGTGACGCCGCTGAACACCACGGCGCGCCCGGCGGTGGTCATGGCGATCCGGACGGCGTCGTCGTTGCCGGCGCCCGCGGCGCGTTCCTCCCGCCAGCGCATCACCACCAGCAGCGAGTAGTCGATCGCCACACCCAGCCCGATCAGCCCGACCAGGTACTGCACGATGAAGCTGACGTCGGTGATCGTGGTCAACCCGAGCACCAGCAGGAACGTGGTGGTGATCGCCACCCCGGCCATCAGCAGCGGCACCAGGGCCAGCAGGGAGCCGAAGACCAGCGCCAGCACCACCATCGCGCCGCCGGCGCCCAGCGCGATCTCGACGATGATCGGCCGCTCGCTGCCGCCGCTCTCGGCCAGCGGCTCGCTGCCGGTGACGACGAACTCGGCGCCGGCCACCGTCACACCCGACAGCGCGCCCTCCAGCTGGGGCAGCGCGGCGGCATAGGGGGCGGGGCCCTCGACCTGTGGCGGCCACACGAGGGCGACCGCCGTCCGGCCGTCCTCGCCGACCAGCTCGGCCGCGCCGGCGGTGTCCTGCAGCGGGGTGGCGACGCGCCACCCCGGCTGGGCCAGCCGGCCGTAGGCGGCGGCGAGCTCCTCGGTCGACTCCTCGACCGTGGTGCCCTCGGGCAGGGTGACGGCGACGACGAGGGGGTCGACGTCCCCGCCGTTGCCGAACCGCTCGACGATGTCGACGTTGGCCTCGTAGGCCTCCTGGCCCGGGCTGCTGAAGTCGAAGCCGAGCCGGTCGATCGTGGTGGGTGCGAGGTAGCCGCCGGTGACGGCGAGCACCAGCCAGACCAGCACCACCAGCAGCCGGTGGCGGAGCACCCAGTCGGTCAGTCGGCCCATCATCTCTCCTCCAGGCAGAAAGCATCAGGAGACTGATGCCCGGGCTCAACCTACGCTGACCGGTGTGGAGCGGCACGAGGAACCCGCCGAGGGCGGCGGGACGGGGATGCCGGCGTGGGTGCGGAACGACCCCGCCGGCCTGCCCGGCTATGCCGTGGCCCGCGCCGGGGCGGCGATGACCGCGCTGTTCGCCCGGCAGCTGGCCACGGTCGGGCTGCGGCCGCACACGTTCTTCGTGCTCACCCACCTGGCCCGCGACCCGGTGCTCACCTCCGCCGAGCTGGCCCGCCGGCTCCAGCTGACCCCGCAGAGCATGAGCGAACTGCTGCGCGGGATGACCGACGCCGGCTGGGTGGAGCGCTCCGGTGGCGCGCGCCGCGGGCAGCGGATCGACCTGCGGCTCACCGACGAGGGCCGCGCGGCCCTGCTGCGGGCCGGGCCGGTGCTGGGCGCGCTCGCCGACCCCGCCGTCCTGGGGCTCACCGCCGCGGAGGCCGCGACGCTGCACGGGCTGCTGACCCGCGTGCTGGCGGCGGTCACCGACCACGACCGCCCACCCGGTTGAGTGGCGTCGGCCTCGCGCATCCCGCACCCGGCCTCGCGGGTCACTACTCTGCGCCGGTGACCTGCGACCGACCGGACCGCGCAGCAACCGGATGCTGAGCGACCACAGCGGGGTGCAGCTGCCCCACGTCGAGCAGACGCCCACCCGCCAGGTCGGCAGGCGGGTGATCATCGCCGCGCTGGTGCTCATCACGACGGTGGCGATCGTCTACCTGGACCGCGACGGCTACACCGACAACAACGGCGGCGAGATCAGCCTCCTGGACGCCACCTACTACGCCACCGTGAGCCTCTCCACCACCGGCTACGGCGACATCGTGCCGGTGACGTCCGGCGCCCGGCTGGTCAACATCCTGATCATCACGCCGCTCCGGGTGATGTTCCTGCTCATCCTGATCGGCACGACCCTCGAGGCGCTCACCGCGAGCTCCCGGGAAGAGTTCCGGATCCGACGCTGGAGGTCTCGCGTGCGCCAGCACGTCATCGTGTGCGGCTACGGCACCAAGGGCCGCAGCGCCATCCGCGCCCTGCTCGGCAACGGCACCGCCGCCGAGAACATCGTGGTGGTCGACGCCGACCCGGCAGCGGTCGAGGAGGCCAGCGCGGCCGGCCTGACCGCGGTGCTCGGCGACGCGGGCCGGGCCGAGGTGCTGCGCCGGACGTCGGTGGAGAAGGCCCGCGCGGTGATCGTCGCGGCCAACCGGGACGACGCCGCGGTGATGATCGCGCTCACCGTGCGGCAGCTCAACCCGACGGTGCCGATCACCGCCAGCGTGCGCGAGGAGGAGAACGCCAGTCTGCTGCGCCAGTCCGGCGCGGACTCGGTGATCACCTCCTCGGCGGCAGCCGGCCGGCTGCTGGGGCTGTCCACCGACAGCCCGCGGGTGGTGGCCGTCGTGGAGGACCTGCTGACCGCTGGGCGCGGCCTGGACCTGGTCCAGCGGACCGTGGCCCAGTCGGAGGTCGGGCTGGACGCCCGCTCGCTGCGTGACATCGTGCTCTCGGTCACCCGCGGTGGCCGGACGCTGCGCTTCGACGACCCGCTGATCGGCACGCTGCAGAACGAGGACGTACTCGTCGTCGTCAAGTCCAAGCGCTGAGCAGCGCCGCGGGGCCGCACGACGTGCGCCGGGTGTCGGTTCCCGGCGGGCGCACCGACACTCAGCGCACTCCGTTCGGGCGAAAGAGCCGGCGACGAACCTCGTAGGCGGCCCGGATGTCCCGCCGGCAGTGCTCGGGGGCCCTCGTCAGCCGGGCGTGGCCGAAGCGCAGCGTCTGCCAGCCGACCGTCGCCACGAGCGCGTCCCGGCGGATGTCCCGCTCGCGCTGGGTCCGCGAGCCGTGCCACGCGGCGCCGTCCATCTCGACGGCGAGCAGCACCTCCTCGCAGGCCGCGTCCAGCAGGAAGCGCTCTCCTCCCACGACCACCGGCCGTTGCTGCACGAAGGCCGGCATGCCCGGGCCGCGGAGCACGTGCAGGCACCCCCAGATCTCCAGCTCGCTGCGGCACCCCTCGGCCAGCAGCCGTACCAGCTCGGCCAGCTCCGCCCGGCACGGCAGCCGGGTCCGGCGCGCCACCTCGGCCGCGAGGTCACCTGCCGAGCAACGCCGTTCCCGCACCGCCGCGATGACGGCGCCCCGCAGCGCAGACCTGTCCAGACCGCCGGGGCTCCCCCACGCGTCGACCAGCGAGCGCTCGACCGACGTCACCGGCATCCCGGCCACCCGGCGGACGTGCCAGTCGACGTCACGCCCCCGGTGCAGCACCACACCGGACGAGCCGCGACCGCTGCGCCCGGGGGCCACGCTCAGGTGCACCGGCCCGTCCGGCGGGGGAACCAGGCCCCAGAGCGCGAGCGCGGTGCCGTGGCTGACCACCGCGTGCCGCTGCCGGGCGACGGCGGCGGCCCGCGTGCGCCAGTCCGCGAGCGGCGCGGCGTAGACGCCGGTGTCCAGGCGCACCAGGCGCCCGGCCGCGACCCACGCCCGCACGGTCGCCGGGCTCACCTGCGCGACCAACCGGTCCCAGGTCGTCCAGCCGTCGGGGCCGACCACGGTCTCGACGACGCGCACCATCCGGCGAGCCTGACGCGTCCGCGCTCCCGGTCGGAGGTGCGGCCGAGGACCTGTGGACAGTGGCCACGACGGAGTGCGCCGGGTGGCGGTCCCGATGACCAGAAGTGGCCCTGCGCGCACATCGTGGCGGCCGCCTGGCGCCGGGCGAGCGCTCCGGTTGCCGGGGAGGGTGGCCCCGCCAAGACTCCTCGGGTGACGCAGCGACCGCAGGAGGAGGCGGACCGACCCGGTCCGGTGGGCAGCGTAGGCCGGGGCGACGGCGCGGGCACCGCGCTGCGGCGCGTGGTCAGCGGCAGGCTGCTGTTCCTGTTCATCCTGGGCGACGTCCTCGGGGCCGGGATCTACGCGCTGGTCGGCGAGATCGCCGGGGAGGCCGGCGGCGCGATCTGGGTGCCGATGCTGGTCGCGCTGCTGCTGGCGATGCTGACCGCCGCGTCCTACGCCGAACTGGTCACCAAGTACCCGCGCGCCGGCGGCTCGGCGGTGTTCGCCGAGCGGGCGTTCCGCCGTCCGGTCGTGTCGTTCCTGGTCGGTTACTGCATGCTCGCCGCCGGCGTGACCAGCGCCGCGGGCCTGTCGCTGGCCTTCGCCGGCGACTACCTGGCCGTCTTCCTCGACGTACCGGCCGTGCCGGCCGCGCTGGTGTTCCTGCTGCTCGTTGCGCTGCTGAACGCCCGCGGCATCCAGGAGTCGGTGCGGGCCAACGTGGTGATGACCGTGATCGAGGTGAGCGGCCTGCTGCTCGTCGTCGTCCTGGGCGCGATCGTGCTCGGCCGCGGGGAGGGCGACGTCGGCCGGGTGGTGCAGTTCCCCGAGGGCGTCTCGGCGGGCTCGGCCGTGCTGGCCGCAGCGATCCTGGCCTACTACTCCTTCGTCGGCTTCGAGGTCTCGGCGAACGTGGCCGAGGAGGTCAAGGACGTCAGCCGGGTGTACCCGCGCGCCCTCTTCGGCGCGCTGCTGGTGGCCGGCGTCGTCTACGTCCTGGTCGGCCTGGCCGCTTCGATCGTCCTGCCGGCCGAGGAGCTGTCCGCATCCTCGGGCCCGCTGCTGGCCGTCGTCCAGGCCAGCGGCGTCGGCGTCCCCGACTGGCTGTTCAGCTTCGTCGCGCTCGTCGCCGTGGCCAACGGTGCACTGCTGACGATGATCATGGCCAGCCGGATGGTGTTCGGCCTGGCCGAGCAGCGGCTGCTGCCGCCGGCGTTGGGCCGGGTGCTGCCGGGACGGCGCACACCCTGGGTGGCGATCGCGGTGACCACCGTGGTGGCCATGGCGCTCACCCTGGTCGGCGACCTGGGCGCGCTGGCGAACATCGTCGTCCTGCTGCTCCTGCTGGTCTTCCTCAGCACGAACGTGGCGGTGCTGGTGCTGCGCCGCGACCGGGTGGGGCACGACCACTTCACCGCGCCCGTCATCCTCCCGGTGCTGGCGATCGGATCGTGCCTGCTGCTGCTGTACCAGCAGGAGGGACGCACCTGGCTGTTCGCCGGGGTGATGCTGCTGGTGGGTGTCGGCCTGTACTTCCTGGCCCGGGCGCCCTGGTGGCGGGGCGGCCGGGAGCCGTCGACGCCGGGCGAGTGACGTCCGGTGAACTCCGCCGCCCACATCGGTGCAAGGGTGGCGGCGGGTGAGGATCGGAGCCCGGCGAGAGGAGCGACCCCCGCGATGACCGTGTCGCAGCCCAGTGCGGTGGAGATCGGGCTCATGGCCGGCCGGGCCGGCTACGTGCTCCGCGCGAACGACCGGGGCGCCTTCACCGTCGCCTCGCCGACCCTCTACCCGCACATGTGGAGCTGGGACGCCGGCTTCGTCGCCCTCGGCATCGCCACCGTGTCGGTGCCCCGGGCGCTGGCCGAGCTGCGCACGCTGCTGACCGGCCAGTGGGCCACCGGGATGATCCCGCACATCCTGTTCCACCAGCCCAGCGACTACTTCCCCGGCCCCGCGCGGTGGCGCATCCAGGTGGCCGCGGCGCGCCCGGCGGGGGTGCCCACCTCGGGCATCTGCCAGCCGCCGATCCACGTGATCGCGCTATCGCGGATCCTGCACGACGCCCGCCGCCGGGGTGGGGAGGACCAGCGGCTGGCCGAGTCGTTCGTCGTCGAGACCTTCGACGCGTGGCTGGCCTGGCACTCCTACCTGGCCACCGCCCGCGACCCGTACTCCTACGGGTTGGTGGAGATCCACCACGGCTGGGAGTCCGGCATGGACGACTCCCCGCGCTGGGACTCCCCCTACGCCAACGTGCACCCCGGGCCGGACCTGCCGCCGTTCGTCCGGGCCGACCTGGCCCACGTGTCCGATCCCTCGCAGCGGCCCAGCGACGTCGAGTACGCCCGCTACCTGTGGCTGCTGGAACAGAAGGTCCGCACCCGGTACGACGACGCCGCCTACCGGGCCACCGGCGATTTCGTCGTCGGGGACGTGCTGGTGTCCGCGCTGCTGGCCGCGGCCAGCGACCTGCTCGCCGACATGGGGGAGGAGCTGGGCATCGGCGGCGGCGCGGCCGGTGGGGTGGCGCAGTCCCGGGCGATCGCCCGCCGGTTCCGCACCGGGGTGCTGCGGTCGGTCGACCCGACCTCCGGGCTGGCCCGCGACCTGGACCTGCGCACCGGCAGGTGGCTGGAGGTGGAGAGCGCCGCGGGGTTCGCGCCGCTGCTGTGCGGCGGCGACGACGCGGTCACCCGCCGGCAGCGCGACCTGCTGCTCGGGCCGCGGTGGTGCGGGAACTCCCGGCTGCGCTGGCCGGTGGTGCCGTCGGTCTCCCCCGCCTCGCCGGCGTTCCGCGAACGCACCTACTGGCGCGGCCCGCAGTGGCCGGTGCTCAACTGGCTGATGGCGTGGGCGCTGAACCGGTCGGGAGAACCGGAGGCGGCCAACGCGCTGCGGCTGGCCGGGCTGTCGCAACTGGTCGACTGCAACTTCGCCGAGTACTACGAGCCGCTCACCGGCGAGGTGCTGGGCAGCAGGGACCAGTCCTGGACGGCGGCCATCGCGCTGGACTTCCTGGCCGCCCGCCGCCCGGCGCAGCGCCGCCCGGTGCGCTGGCTGACCAGCGAGCTGCCGCGGATCACGCCGGCGCAGCGCCCGTCCGGGACGAGCACCGCGCACCCGGCGCGGGTCGCCGGGCACCGGCCGGGGCACGGCCCGGCCGCACCGCCACGCGGCTCCGACGGAACCGGGAGTGCGGCCGACCGGTGACGTGACGGTTGCGTGACGACCGGGCCCTCCCGGGTGTCCCCGTCGCGACGACGGGCACGCAGCCGGTGACCCCGACAGCCGACTCGAGGAGCCCCCGTGAGATCCGCCGCCGTCGTCCCGGCCACCGCCGCCCTCCTCCTGCTCGCCGCATGCGGGGACAACCCGACCGGTGTCGGCGGGAGCTTCGCGACCCAGGAGGGCGACGTCGAGGAACCGATCGAGGTGCCCGTCGAGGTCAGCACCGAGCTGGTCGACCCCGAGGGCAGCGTGCTGGGCACCGCCACCTTCACCGACACCGACAGCGGGGTGGAGGTCGAGGTGGACGCCAGCGGCCTGAGCCCGGGCACGCATCCGGTGGGCCTGTACGAGGTCGGGATCTGCGAGCCGGACAGCGCCGCCCCCGGCGACCCCCAGCTGCTGGGCGACTTCCTCTCCGCCGGCGAGCTCATCGTGTTCACCGAGGACCCCGGCGACCTGCCGCCGCTGATCGTCGGCGAGGCGGAGGTGGCCCGGATGAGCAGCATGGTGGGTGCCAGCGACCTCGGCGACCTGCTCGACGAGGACGGCAGCGCCCTCATCGTCCACGCGGCGACCGACGCGGCGGCGCCGTCGGCGGAGGCGGCGGGCAGCCGGCTGGCCTGCGCCGAGATCTCCGGCTGAACCGGCCGGCGCGGCCGGGGCGCGGCGGGCCGCACCCCGGCCGGATGGCTCAGGGCCGCGGGTTCGGGCTCACGGTCAGCGCCGGGTCGGTCAGCGCGACCGGGGACAGGACCTCGTCGATCCGCTGCTTCACCTCGGGGTCGAGGCGGACCCCGGCGGCCTGGACGTTGTCGAGCACCTGCTCGGGGCGGCTGGCGCCGATGATGGCCGCGGCGACGTTCTCCTCCTGGAGCACCCACGCGACGGCGAGTGCGCCCATCGACAGGCCCAGGTCGGCGGCGATCGGCTGGAGCTCCTGGACCCGCTCCAGGACGTCGTCCTTCAGCCACCGGGAGATGAAGTTCGCGCCACCGCCCTTCTGGTCGGTGGCCCGCGACCCGTCCGGCACCGGCTGCCCGGGCCGGTACTTGCCGGTGAGCACCCCCTGCGCGATCGGCGAGAAGACCACCTGGCTGATGCCCAGCTCGCGGCAGACCGGGATCACCTCGGCCTCGGGCACCCGGTGCAGCGCGGAGTACTGCGGCTGGTTGGACACCAGCGGCACGTGCAGCTCGTCGGCCAGCGCCTTGGCGGCCCGGATCTCCTCGGCCCGCCACTCGGAGACGCCGATGTAGAGGGCCTGGCCGGCGCGCACGACGGCGGCGAAGGCCTCCATCGTCTCCTCGAGCGGGGTCTCGTAGTCGTACCGGTGGGCCTGGTACAGGTCGACGTAGTCGACGCCCAGCCGGCGCAGCGACCCCTCGATGGACTCGCGGATGTGCTTGCGGGACAGGCCGCGGTCGTTGGCGCCCGGCCCGGTCGGCCAGTAGACCTTGGTGAAGATCTCGATGCCGCCGCGGCGCTCGCCGGCCAGCGCCTTGCCCAGCACCTGCTCCGCGCGACCCTCGGCGTAGCCGTCGGCGGTGTCGAAGGTGGTGATGCCGACGTCGAGGGCCGCGCTGACGCAGGCGGTCGCGGCGTCGGCCTCGACCTGCCCGCCGTGGGTGATCCAGTTGCCGTAGGTGATCTCGCTGATCTTGAGGCCGCTGCGGCCGAGGTGTCGGAACTCCATGCGCCCATTCCTACCCGGGGGCGGCACAGCCTGCGCCACCGCTGCACCGTGCCGGGCGGCCGCACCTCCTCGACCCGTCGTCCGCCGAGGTCACGGGTCTCGGCGTCGATCCTCGGTGCGGTCCTCGACGGCACCGTGGCGCAGCAGGCTGGCGATGGCCAGGCCGAGGCCTCCCCAGATCACGACCATCGCCACCACCATCATCACGATCGCGGCCGTACTCATCGGGTTCCTCCCTCGTCGTGCCCGGTGACCGGGGGGTTGCCGGCGGGCGGGTCCGTCGTGGGGATCGCCTGCAACGGCGCCGCCGGATCGGAGCCGGGGGGCGGCCCGTCCAGGTGGGTCCCGGCGCGCCACGGCAGCCGGGCGAGGAGGAAGCCGACCACCGGCAGCGCCACGACCAGCAGCCAGCCGAAGACCAGCAGCAACCAGCCGGGGTAGTCCTCGTAGGGCGCGGCGAGGTCGTCCCGCAGCGCGAGGACGAGCACGACGGCCAGGCCCACCGGGGCCACGAAGCTCGTCAGCACGCGCCAGCCGGCGCCGACCCGGGGCCGGCCGTGGACGTTGAGGTGCTCGCCGAGGCCGGCCAGGGCCCGGAGCACCCAGACGACGACCAGCATGCTGACCAGCGCCACGACGAGGATGCCGTACTGGTTGACGAAGTGGTCGACGACGTCGAGCACGTAGATGCCGCTCGTCGTGCTGAACAGCACCAGGCTCAGCACGGCGGCGGGGACGCCGACCACGAGGGTCGCGGTGCGGCGGCTGGTGTCGAGCTTGTCGCGGACGGCGGAGATCACGACCTCGATCACGCTGACCAGCGAGGTGATGCCGGCGATGACCAGCGAGCCGAAGAACAGGACGCCGAGGAGGGCGCCGGCCGGGGCTTCGCTGATGATCGCCGGGAAGGCGATGAAGGCCAGCCCGATCCCGTCGCTGGCGACCTCGCCGACCGGGACCCCGCTGGCCTGGGCCATGAAGCCCAGAGCGGCGAACACGCCGATGCCGGCGAGCAGCTCGAAACCGGAGTTCGAGAAGCCGACGACGAGGCCGGAGCCGATCATGTCCTCGCGACGGCCGACGTACGAGGCGTACGTGATCATGATGCCGAAGCCGATCGACAGCGAGAAGAAGATCTGGCCGAACGCGGCGGCCCAGACGGGAGCCGAGGTGAGCGCCGACCAGTCGGGGGTGAACAGCGCGTCGAGGCCGGTGGCAGCGCCCGGCAGCAGCAGCGCCTGCACCACGAGCGCGGCGAAGGCGAGCACCAGCACCGGGATGAAGACCAGCGAGGTCGCACCGATCCCGCGCTGGACGCCGAGGACCATGATCGCGAGGACGGCCAGCCAGACGAGCACGAGGGGCACGAGCACCCCCGGCACCACGTCGGTGGTGACCTGGACGTCCCCCGCCTGGAGGAACTCACCGAAGAAGAACCCCTCGGGGTCGGCGCCCCACGCACCGTCCAGGGAGAAGAAGGTGTAGCGCAGCGCCCAGGCGATGACCGCCGCGTAGTAGACGGCGATGAGGAAGCAGATGCCCACCTGCCACCAGCCGAGCCCCTCGGTGCCGCGGCGCAGCCGGGCGAAGGAGAGCGGCGCAGAGCCGCGGTGGCGGTGGCCGATCGCGTAGTCCAGCAGGAGGAACGGGATGCCGGCGGTCAGCAGCGCGACCAGGTAGGGCAGCACGAAGGCGCCGCCGCCGTTCTCGTAGGCGACGTAGGGGAACCGCCAGATGTTGCCCAGCCCGACGGCCGACCCGATCGCCGCCAGGATGAAGACGCGCCGGGAGCTGAAGGCGCCGCGGCGGCGCTCCGCGTCCGGCTCTCCCGTGGCCCGCCCCGCCGTCGTGCCCATGCGACCTCCCGAGTCATGATCCACCGAGCCATGGCGCACCGGTCGACGTCGCGCCGTGGGAGAGAGGATGCCAGGACTCCGGCGCCCGCGGACCCCGCCGGGGCCGTCGTGGCCGGAGCCGGACGCACGAGAGCCCGGGAGGTCGATGACCTCCCGGGCTCTCGTGGAGTGCGGGGTGTGGAGGTGGCGGGAATCGAACCCGCGTCCTCCGACGCCTCACCAGGGCTTCTCCGAGCGCAGTTCACTCTGTCTCTGCTCGGCCCCACCGATCACGTGAACGAGTCGGTGTGACGGGCCCAGCCACTGTTTGTTGTCCCACGCGTACCCGTGACCGGCACGCGCGGTGAGTCATCTAGCTGATGCCAGGATCCGGGCCGATGACGAACCCGGGCTGACAGACTCGCCTAGCTGCCGTCAGGCAGCGAGAGCGAAGTCGCGCTGATTGGAATCGGCGCTTGGTGTTTTGCAACGGATGGTTAACGAGATCATCGTTGCCTTCCTCGGCTCGCTTCCCCTGGTCAAACGACCGAAGTCGAGACCAATCACCCCCTGTGCAGTTATGCATCCAGGGTAACGGGTGGCGGCCAGGATGTGTTCCCCGCCGTCCCGGCGTCGTCCTAGATCCAGTCGCGGCGCTTGAACACCAGGTACAGGACGACGCTCACCATGAGCATCAGCACCAGCGCCATCGGGTAGCCCAGGTGCCAGGACAGCTCCGGCATGTCGTCGAAGTTCATCCCGTACACGGTGCCGACGAGGGTGGGCGCGAAGAGGATGGCCGCCCAGGCGGAGATCTTCTTGACCTCCTCGCCCTGCGCGATGCTGGCCTCGGTGAGCTCGCGGATCTCGTCGTTCTGTCGCTGCGCGACCAGCGTGGCGTTCACCGTCAGGATGTCGCGCAGCTGCACCCGGAAGTTCTCCACCCGCTCGGTGACCTGGGTGACGTGGTCGGCGACGTCCCGCAGGTGGCTGCGCAGCTCCTCGTCGACGTGGTACTTCTCGAAGCCCGCGGTGATCGCGTCGAGGATGCCGGTCAGCGGCTGCACGGCCCGCTGGAAGTCCAGCACCTCCTGCGAAAGTTCGTAGATGCGCCGCGAAGCCCCCGGGTCGCCGCTGAACACCTCGACCTCGATCTCGTCGATGTCGTTGGCCAGGCCGGCGACCACCGGCACGTACCCGTCGACGACGGCGTCGAGGATCGCGTACAGCACCGCCTCGCTGCCCCGGGCCAGCAGCTCCGGGTCGCTCTCCAGCCGGCGGCGCACCCGCGCCAGGTCAGGCGATTCGCTGTGCCGGACGGTGATCACGAAGTCCGCGCCGAGGAACAGGTGCAGCTCACCGAACTCCACCTCCTCGGCCGCGTCGAGGTACCGGGCGGCCTTGAGGACGACGAACAGCGTGTCGCCGTAGCGCTCGAACTTCGGCCGCTGGTGCGCCTTGATCGCGTCCTCGACGGCCAGCTCGGGCAGTTCGTACTGCTCGGCCAGCTCACCCAGCTCGCCGGGCTCGGGCCGGTAGAGGCCCAGCCACACCATCCGGTCGTCGAAGCCCTCCTCCAGCCACTCGTGGCCCTCGGCGGCCGAGGCGGGCGTGGCGATCCGGCGGCCGGCGGCATAGACGCCGTTGTCGACCATCGGCGAGCGGCGACCGACCGGCGGCTCGACGGCCGGTGGGTCGGGCAGCAGCGGGGCCACCACCGGACGGGCCCGGCGGGTGAGGGAGGTCAGGGCGGTACGGGGGGTGCTGAGCGGCGCACGGCGACGGTCGGCCACGACGGGCTCCTGGGTGGACGCGGGGGACGGGGGCGGCGGAGCGGTCCCCGTGCGCGATCCAGCAGGCGGTCAGGAGCGGACCGGGTGCGTCAGCGGGCGGGGACCTCGGGACTGGGACCGGGCGGCTCGCTGCTGCGCATGGCCTCCTCCTCCCGGACGTCCGGAGCCCGGCGTCCGCGGGCCGCCGCCCATGGTGGCACGCCATGCCAGCCGGCAGCACCGCACGGTGGCGGCCGGCCGGGTGAACGGTCGGCCCGGCCGTCAGCCCCGACCGGCCAGCACGCCGGGCGGGTAGGCGCCCCCGGCGAGCAGCCGGCCGGCGAGCGCCTCGGCCAGCTGGACGACCCGCCCGGTGCGCTCGGCGCCCAGGTGCTCGAACGGCGCCGCGGACAGCGCGTCGGTCTCCGCCTCGAGCGCGGCCCTGGCGCGTGCGCCGGCCTCGGTGAGCGCCCCGTCGGCGACGTGGCCGCGCGCCTCCAGCGCGTGCAGCGCCGCGGCCCATTCCCCGTCCGACCAGCCGCGGGTGGCCTTGGCCGCCGGCAGCGTGAAGCCCCGGCCGGTGAGGGTGTGGGTGACCAGCGACTCGAGGCCGGACAGCCCGCTGCGCACGACGGCGACGACGTGGCCGTCGCCGCGGTGCTCCCGCAGCAGGGTGGCCGCGTGCCAGAGCTCGAGCACCGGCTCGTCGGGCCAGGGCAGGTCGGCGTGCCCGGCGTAGAGCGGACGGCCCTCGGGGGTGAGCACGGTGCAGGCCTCGCGCAGCAGGCCGGCCAGCTCCGCCACGTCGTCCCCGGCTGCGGCCGCCGGTCCGCCGAGCAGCCGGGTCAGCGAGGCGCGGGCGGCGTCCTGGCGGGCGGCGACGGCCTGCTCGGGCCCGGCGAGGGTCCACGCCCGCGGCACGTGCCGGGCCACCAGGGAGGGCGCGAAGTTGTTGAAGGTCGCCGTCACCACGCCCGGGCCGACCGCGCCCATCGCCGCCGCCCGGCCGGCGAAGTACGCCATCCGGCCGGGGCGCAGGCCCGTCGCCGCCAGGTGCTCGTCGTGCTCGGGGGCGAAGTAGACGTGCGAGTGCAGCGGCTCGATCCGCCGGTGCGCCCGGCCGGCCAGCCGGAGGTCGAGGGATCCGGACGGCTCGGGGTTCACCACCCGGCAGAGCTTAGGCGGGATGGTTCTGTCGAGCTGACCACGACCGAACCACTCCGCTCAGCGGAGCGGGGCGAGGCGGTGCGACCAGGACACCTGGGTGCGGTGCGTGGCGAAGCCCAGGCTCTCGTAGAGGCCGAGCGCACCGGTGACGTTCTCGCTGTCGACCTCGAGGCCGGCGGTCTGGCAGTCGTTCGCCGCCGCGGCGTGCAGCGCCGCGATGATCACCGCCTTGGAGAGCCCGCGGCCGCGGGCCTCGGGGAGGACGCCGATCTGCCCGAAGTAGCCCTCGCGCACCCCGGTCGCCGCGGCGGCGGTCTCGGAGACGTAGGACAGCGCGTACGCGACGACGGCGCCCTCGGAGATCGCGAGCACCGACAGGTCGGGGCGGAAGGTCCGCTGCCCGGTGAACATGACCTGCCAGGACACCTCGTCGCGCTCGCTGGAGCCGTAGTGCTCGGTGAAGGCGGCGTTGTGGGCTGCCCGCACCTCCTCGTTGCGGTCCCAGGTGAACGGCACCAGGTCCACGCCGTCGACCTGCCGGAGCGGGGGGAGGTCGGTGAGCGGCCGCTCCATGTGGAAGAACCAGCGCGCCTGCTCCAGCCCCGCCCGGCGGACCAGCGCCTCCACCGAGGGCATGGTCGTGTAGACGGTGGCGGTCAGCCGGGCCGGTGCC
This sequence comes from Modestobacter lapidis, assembly GCF_054780755.1. Taxonomy (NCBI): domain Bacteria; kingdom Bacillati; phylum Actinomycetota; class Actinomycetes; order Geodermatophilales; family Geodermatophilaceae; genus Modestobacter; species Modestobacter lapidis. The sequence continues at coordinate 318,624 of NZ_BAAGVS010000003.1, forward strand.
TCGGGGTGCCGCTCGGCGTGCAGCTGGGTGCCGCGCTCCAGCTGCCAGGCCAGCAGCGCCCGGCCGATCCCGCGCCCGCGCCACTCCGGGTGCACCCGACCCTCCAGGTGCACGCCGTAGGCGTCCCGGAAGGTGGGCGGCGCGATCGTCGTGGCGTACCCGACGACGGCGCCGTCCCCGGTGAGCACGATCCGCCCGTCCTCCGCCAGGTCGGCGAACTCGTGGACCCACCACTCCACGAGGTCCTCGGCCGACTTGAGCGCACCGGTGTCGTCGACGGCCTCGGCTGCGGCCAGCAGTTCGGCGACGGGCCCGGCGTCCTCCGGGCGCATCGGACGGACGGTGAGGCCCTCGGGAACGGCGATCGCAGGAGTGGACACGGTGAAACAGGCTAGGGGGTCACCCCGAAAAGACGCGCACCGTTGCCCCACAGGACGGCGCGCAGCCACTCCTCGCCCAGCCCGAGCCGGTGCAGCGCGGCGAGCTGGTGGCTGTACGGGTACGGGATGGTCGGGAAGTCACTGCCCAGCACCACCTTGTCCCGCAGCGCGCCCAGCCGGGGCAGCAGCGCGGCATCGAAGGGCATCAGCCGCTCGGTGAAGTCGGTGCCGAACATGGTGGTGTCCAGGTGCACCCGCTCGTACCGCTCGGCGAGTTCGAGGAACGCGGCGTACTCGGGCATGCCGAGGTGGGCGATCACCAGCTGGAGCCGGGGGAAGCGCTCGAGCAGCCCGATCATCGGCGCCGGCCCGGTGTGCTCGCCGCGCAGCGGACCCGAGCCGCAGTGGATGACCACCGGCGTCCCGGTCTCCTCCAGTCGCGCCCACACCGGGTCGAGCAGCGGATCGCGCGGGTCGAACCGGCCGACCTGCACGTGCACCTTGAACACCCGTGCACCGGCGGCCAGCGCGGCTGCCACGTCCGCGCCCGCCGTCGGCTCCGGATAGAAGGTCGCCGACTGCAGCACCCGGGGATCCCGCTGCGCGAACTCGGCCGACCACTGGTTCAGCCAGGCGGCCATGCCCGGCTTGTGCGGGTAGGGCAGCGTCGGAAAGGCGCGGACGCCCAGACCGCTCAGCAGCGCCAACCGCTCGTCGACCGGCAGCGCGTAGTGAATCGGCCACGGCCGCCCGTAGTGCCGCTCGCCCTCGGCGAAGTACTGCCACACCTTGGTCTGCACCCGCTCGGGCAGGAAGTGCACGTGCACGTCGACCAGGCCGGGCAGGCCCAGCTCCCGCCAGTACCGGGGGACGTCGGCGTCGTCGGCCGGCGGCTGCAGAGTCATGCCCGCACGCTAGGCGAGCGTGACGACGACCTTGCCGCGCACGTGCCCGCCGGCGACCAGCCGCTGGGCGTCCGCCGTCTGCGCCAGCGGGAACGCCTTGGCGATCGGCACCCGTAGTTGCCCGGCGTCGGCCATCCGGGCCAGCTCCTCCAGGTCGTGGGAGTCGGGGCGGACGAATACGTACCGGCCGCCCAGCTCCAGCACGCCGGGGTCGACGACGCTGGCGATCCGGGCCCGGGCCCCGTCGGTGTCGCGCACCTGCGCCGGCGCATCGGCCAGGGTGTCACCGCCCACCAGGTCCAGGACGGCGTCCACCGGCTCGGTGAGCTGCCCGCTGATCGGCCCGGCCGCGTAGTCGAACACCTCGGCCACCCCGGCGTCGCGGAGGAAGCCGTGGTTCCTCGGGCTCGCCGTGCCGATGACGTGCGCGCCGAGCGCGACGGCGATCTGGACGGCGAAGAACCCGACCCCGCCGGAGGCCCGGTGCACCAGCACCCGGTCGCCCTCGCCGACGTCGAGCACCTCGGTGAGCGACTGGTAGGCGGTCAGCCCGGCCAGCGGCAGCGCCCCGGCCTCGGCGAACGACAGCGACTCGGGCTTGGCGGCCAGGCAGCGCTGGGGCGCGGGCACGAACTCGGCCGTCGTCCCCCACTGCACGTCGTCCCGGCGCAGGTAGCCGAACACCTCGTCACCGGGAGCGAAGTCGACCACCGCCGGGCCGACCCGCTCGACGACGCCGGCCAGGTCCCAGCCCGGGATGATCGGGAAGTGGTGCGGGAACGCCCCGGCCAGGTGCCCGCCGCGGATGCCGATGTCGACCGGGTTCACGCCGGCGGCATGGGTGCGGACCAGCACGGTGTCCGGGCCGACCGGGGGCTCGGGCAGGTCGTCGCGGACGCTGAGCACGTCCTCGTCGCCGAACCGGTCGTAGCCGACGCCTCTCATCGGGGCAACCTCACTTGCGGCCCTTCACGTAACGCCCGAAGGCCCGTTCCATCTCCCGGCGCGAGTCGCGCTCGGCGAGGGTCTGCCGCTTGTCGTAGGCCTTCTTGCCCTTGGCGAGGGCGAGGGTGGCCTTGACCTTGCCGTCCTTGAAGTACAGGTCCAACGGGACGAGCGAGAGCCCGCCCTCCTTGGTCTTGCCGATCAGCTTCTCGATCTCGGCGCGGTGCATGAGCACCTTGCGCTTGCGGCGCGGGGCGTGGTTGGTCCAGGTGCCCTCGGTGTACTCGGGGATGTGGACGTGCTGCAGCCACACCTCGCCCTGGTCGACCGTGGCGAAGCCGTCGACCAGCGAGGCACGACCGGCGCGCAGGCTCTTCACCTCGGTGCCGGTGAGCACGAGGCCGACCTCGTAGGTGTCGAGGATCGAGTAGTCGTGCCGCGCCTTCTTGTTCTGGGCGATGAGCTTGCGCCCGGTCTCACGCGGCATGGCCCCAGTCTACGGACCCCGCGCCACCGCCTCCCGACTTCCCGGCCGGCTCCCCCGGCCGCGCGGCTACAGGCGGACGTACAGCCGAAGCGTCACGTAGGCGGCCACCGAGGCCAGCCCGACACCGGCCGCCGCGATGATCGGCGAGATCGCGGCGATCGCCGACCAGTCGACCGGCGGGATGATGCCCGCCTTGATCGGCCCGGCCAGTGTCTTGTCGACGAAGAGGACCTTGGTCAGCACCAGCCCGCCGATGGCCAGCCCGGCGCCGATCAGGCCGGCCAGCGCCGCCTCGAGGATGAAGGGGAGCTGGGTGTACCAGCGCGAGGCGCCGACCAGCCGCATGATGTTGGTCTCGTTGCGTCGGTTGAAGGCCGCGAGCTGGATCGTGTTGGAGATCAGCAGCAGCGCGGCGAGCGCCTGGACGACGGCCACCGCGATGGTCGCGTTCCGGGCGCCGTTGAGCAGGCTGAACAACCGGTCGAGGAAGTCGCCCTCGTCGCGGACGTCCTCCACGCCGTTCTGCCCGATCGGGAACTGCTGGGCGATGACCTCGTACCGCTCGGGGTTCACCAGCTCGACCCGGAAGCTTTCCGGCAGCGCGTCCTGCGGGGTGTTGGCGATCAGCGCCGGCTGCTCCTGGAACTGCTGGGTGAAGCGCTCGTAGGCCTCGGCCTTCGACTCGTAGATGTAGTCCTGCACCTCCGGCGAGCCCTCGAGGGCGGCGGCGATGGCGTCGCGCTGCGGGTCGGTGACGTCGTCGGTCAGGTAGATCGAGACCTGCACCTTGTCGTAGTAGATCTCCCGCATGTCGCCGATCATGTTGGCGATCAGCAGACCCGTGCCCATGAGGCCCAGCGAGATCCCGGTGGTCAGGATCATCGCCACCGTCATGGTGAGGTTCCGACGCAGCCCGGCGGCCACCTCGGACAGGACGAAGTTGACGCGCATCAGTTCCCTGTCGTGTTCTGCGGTGCGTCGGTCATCGGCAGGTCAGTGACCCGCTGGCACCTCAACGCCCCACGCCGTAGACGCCGCGGGACTGGTCGCGGCTGACGATGCCGTCGTTGAGCTCGATCACGCGGCGCCGCATCGAGTCGACGATGTGGTAGTCGTGCGTGGCCATCACCACGGTGGTGCCGGTGCGGTTGATCCGCTCCAGCAGCAGCATGATGTCCTGGCTGGTCTCGGGGTCGAGGTTGCCGGTGGGCTCGTCGGCCAGCAGCACCAGCGGCCGGTTCACGAAGGCCCGGGCGATGGCCACGCGCTGCTGCTCACCACCGGAGAGCTCGTTGGGCAGGCGGCTCTCCTTGCCCTCCAGGCCGACCATCTCCAGCACCTCGGGCACGACGCGCTTGATGGTGCGCTGCGGCTTGTTGATCACCTCGAGGGCGAAGGCCACGTTCTCGGCCACCGTCTTGTTGCGCAGCAGCCGGAAGTCTTGGAAGACGCAGCCCATGGTGCGGCGGAGCTTGGGCACCTGCCACTTGCTCATCGTGCCCAGGTTCTTGTCGTTGACCGTGACGACGCCCTTGGTGGGGTTGTCCTCCTTCAGCAGCAGCCGCAGGAAGGTCGACTTGCCCGACCCGGACGAACCGATGAGGAAGACGAACTCGCCCTTGTCGATCTGCATGGAGACGTCATCCAGCGCCGGCCGGGGGCTGGTCGGGTAGATCTTGGTGACGTGTTGCAATTCGATCACGAGGGACGACGGTACCCGGCGCAGGCCTCACCATGACCGGTTCACCCGGCGCGCCGCGAGGTCCTTCTTCAGCTCGCCTCGGCGGTCTCCTGCTGCCGCCGCCACCGGATGCCGGCGTCGATGAAGGTGTCGATGTCGCCGTCGAGGACGTTGCCGGGGTTGCCGCTCTCGACCTCGGTCCGCAGGTCCTTGACCATCTGGTAGGGGTGCAGGACGTAGGAGCGCATCTGATTGCCCCAGCTGCTGCCCTCCCCCTTGAGCGCGTCCATCTCGGCCCGCTGCTCCTGCTGGCGGACGACGAGCAGCCGGGCCTGCAGCACCCGCAGCGCAGCGGCCCGGTTCTGGATCTGGGACTTCTCGTTCTGGCAGGACACCACGATGCCGGTCGGGATGTGCGTCATCCGGACGGCGGAGTCGGTGGTGTTGACGCTCTGCCCGCCGGGGCCCGAGGACCGGAAGACGTCGACCCGGATCTCGTTCTCCGGGATGTCGACGTGGTCGGTCTGCTCGACCACGGGCAGCACCTCGACCCCGGCGAAGGAGGTCTGCCGGCGGCCCTGGTTGTCGAACGGCGATATGCGCACCAGGCGGTGGGTGCCCTGCTCGACCGAGAGGGTGCCGTAGGCGTAGGGCTGCTTGACGGTGAACGTGGCCGACTTGATGCCGGCCTCCTCGGCGTAGGAGACGTCGTACACCTCGGTCGGGTACCTGTGCCGCTCGGCCCAGCGCAGGTACATCCGCATCAGCATCTCGGCGAAGTCGGCGGCGTCCACGCCCCCGGCCTCCGAGCGGATGGTCACCAGCGCCTCGCGGGAGTCGTACTCCCCCGAGAGCAGGGTGCGGACCTCGAGCTCCTCGATCGCCGACCGGATGCTCACCAGCTCGCGCTCGGTCTCGGCGGTGGTGGCCTCGTCGCCCTCCTCGGCGGCCATCTCGTGCATGAGGCCGACGTCGTCGAGCCGGGAGCGGAGGTCCTCCACGCGGCGGAGGTCGCCCTGCAGGTAGGACAGCCGCGAGGTGACCGCCTGGGCGGCCTCGACGTCGTTCCACAGGTCGGGTGCGGCGGCCTGTTGCTCCAGGTCGGCGATCTCCTGGCGCATGTCGTCGATCCGCAGGACGGCCTCGATCGACCTCAGCGTCGTGTTCAGTTCGTCGAGTACGACAGAGAAGTCAGCGGCCACGTCGATCGAGGGTAGTGCGCTCTGATCCCGGGTACCGAGCCGAGTCATGACCGACCCCCCACCCCGCCGTCCCGACTACTCCCAGGGCCTGCCCGACCACCACGACCCGACAGCGGGCATCGGTGGCGCGCGCCCCGCGCAGAGCGCGCTGACGTTGCGGTTGGTGCTGGCCACCTTCGGGCTGATCATCTGCACGGTGTTCGGCTTCCTCGTCCTGCGGCTGGACGTGCCGGTGGCCTTCGCCGTCATCCTGTTCGTGCTGGCCGTCATCGCGGCCGTGGACGTCGTCGTGATCGTCCACCGCAAGCGGCGCGGCGAACCGGGCTGATCCAGCCGGGCACACGCCCGGGCGGCCGGAACGCTCAGCCGACCCCGGCGACGACGAGCGGGTGCGCGCGCCGTGACCGGAGGCCGCCCATCCACCGTTCCAGGTCGGCGGCGGGCATCGGCCGGGCGATGTGGAAGCCCTGCGCGTAGGTGCACCCCAGCTCGGTGGCCAGGGCCAGCTGCTCCGCGGTCTCCACGCCTTCGGCCAGGCTGCGCATGCCGCAGGCCTGGGCGAGGCCGACGACGGCTGCGACGGCCGCCGCGGACTGGCTGCGCCGGTGGACGGGTGCGGCTACCAGCTCGCGGTCGATCTTGAGGATGCCGGCGGGCATGGAGACCAGCTGGGAGAGCGAGGAGAAGCCGCTGCCGAAGTCGTCGATGGAGACCTCGACGCCGGAGATGCGCAGCGCGGCGAACTGCTCGGCGGCCCGCTCGGGATCCTCGGCGACGCAGGTCTCGGTGAGCTCGAGCAGCAGCCGCTCGGGAACCAGGCCGGCCGTGGTCAGGGCATCGGTGACGTCGGCGAGCAGGGTGCCGGTGGCCAGGTGCGCAGCGCTGATGTTGACCCCGACGATGAGGTCCAGCCCGATGCGCTCCCACTCGGCGGCCTGCCGGGCGGCCTCGGCGAGCACCCAGCGGGTGAGCGGGGCGATCAGCCCGTTCTGCTCGGCGACGGGAACGAAGTCGGCCGGTGGCAGCAGACCACGCTCGGGGTGCTGCCACCGGACCAGCGCCTCCACGCCGGTGACCGCGCCGGTCGGCAGGTGCAGCACCGGCTGGTAGTGCAGGACCAGGTCACCGGCCTCGATGGCACCGCGCAGCTCGGTGGCGACCAGCGCCTTCTGCCGGACGGCGGTGCGCAGCTCGGGGCTGAACACCCGCACGCGGTTGCGGCCGGCGGACTTGGCCGCGTACATGGCCAGGTCCGCGTCGCCGACCAGGTCGGTGGAGCGGAGCCCCGCGACGTCGGCGGCGCTGGCGGTGGCGATGCCGATGCTCGCGGTGAGCCGGGCACTGCGGCCGGCGAGCTGGAAGGGCTCGTCGAAGGTGCTCTGGCAGCGGGCGGCGAGGGCCGCGGCGCCGACGGCGTCGCAGTCGCGGCCCAGGACGACGAACTCGTCGCCACCGAGCCGGCCGACGGTGTCCTCCGCGCGGGTGCGGGAGCTCAGCCGGGCGGCGAGCTGACGCAGCAGGTCGTCGCCCACCTCGTGGCCGAGGGAGTCGTTGACGTCCTTGAAGCCGTCGACGTCGAGGAACAGGACGGTGACCGACGGCTGGTCGGGGCGGCGCAGCTCGGTGTCGATCAGCTCGTGCAGGTGGGCCCGGTTGGGCAGCTCGGTGAGGTGGTCGTGCCGCGCCTGCCAGGCCGAGGCCCGCTCGGCGGTGACCCGGGAGGTGATGTCGGTGTGGGTGACCACGATCTGGCCGGCCCGGTCGACCCGGGAGGCCTGCAGGTGGAACCAGCGGATGCCCGCCGTGGTGGCGAACGCGTAGTCGAACGAGACGAGCTCGCGCTCGCCGCGGGACAGCGAGCGGAGGCGGTCGAGCACCCGCAGGCTGCCGGGGTCGTCGGTCAGCTGCCGGGCCAGCCCGAAGTAGTCGCCGCCGATGCCGATGGCGAGCCGGTCGTCGCCGTACAGCTCGGCGGCCGCCTGCCACGCGGAGTTGGCCAGCAGCACGCGTCCCTCGGCGTCGAGCAGCAGCGTGGGCGAGGGCAGCGCGTCGAGCACGGCCTCGACGACGACGGTGTGGCCACGCTGGGCACCGTCGCGTCGCCGCACGTCCTGGGGCAGCCCGGGGCCGCCTGCTCGTCCCGGCACGATCCACCTCCTGCCCTGGAGTCTCGCCGAACGCCGTCCCTGGCGCTCCTGACGCCTCCTCACCATCGGCATCAGGAGCCCCGGGCACACCCCCGCCACGCCGAAGCGACCGTAAAGAGTGAGTCGACCCACGTCGCACCGGCGAGTCGGGCCGGTGATCCGGCACACGCTGTGCGCATGTCGCCGTTCGTCGGCGTGTCGCCCGTCCGGTGTTCCGCGCCGGGACCGGGGGTAGGAGGGCCGCATGAGCGACTCGACGACGATCCAGCTCGGTGGCGAGGACTACGTGGTGCAGCCCGGCAACGGCGTGCTGAAGATCGGCCGGCCGACCGGGGACGGCGTGGCCTGGCTGGACGACCTGGACCTGGGGCTGCTGCCCGCGCCCGCGCGCGAGGCGGTGGAGCGCGGCGACCTGGGTGACGGCTCGCTGGAGGTCGCGCTGCTGGGCGTGGTGCGCGCCGAGACCGACCGCGGCGCCTGATGAAGGACCCCGCACTCGGCGGTCTTGCGGATCTCTTGCGGAACGCTCGAGGTGACCCCGCGGCTCGGCTCGCAGTGTTCCCGGCATGGACATCGACGCCGCTTACGCACTGCTGGCCGAGCTCGAGCTGCGCGAGGTCGAGGACCTCGGCATGGAGTACTTCGAGGCCGAGCTGGCCGACCTGCTGCCGCTGGCGTGACGGACGTTTCGTCATGGGCAGCCCAGGCGTCATCCGCGGCGAGGCCCGCCGCAGACGTCGCGTTCCGGCCGGTTAGGGCGGCGGGGTCCAGATCCGGGAAAGGGTCAGCAGATCGGGCCTGTTCGGGAAGCCCTGAGCCGGGCGTTCACGACGCCACTCCCAGGGCGACGCCGGCGGACGGGACCAAAGGACGGCCGGATCGCAGGTCGGCGCCGAAGAGCAGCTGCGTCCGCACGCGCGCGGGTGGAACGGCGGGCATCCGGTCGGCGCCGGACAACTCGGCCTCCCCGTTCCCGGCGACGGTGACGAGGACGGGCAGGCCGAGGGCTCGTCCGGCGTAGGTCCCCGGCGGAGGCACCACCCTGCCGGCGTCCAGCGTCAGCCGGAGGCGGCCGTCACCGGGGAGCCGGCGGGTGACGCCGTCGAGCTCGATCGGGCGGCCGAGGAGGCGGGCCGCCTCGGTGATCTCCCCGGCCGCAACGAGCTGCCGGACCCGGGTCGAGGAGGCGCCCCCCTGCAGCTCCACCTCCTCGACGGTGTGGCCGAGGTCGCGCAGCATGCCGGCGTCCCCGGCTGCGCGCGCACCGAAGCGGAACCCCCGCCCCAGCACGACCCGGCGGGCGCCCATCGGCCGCAGCACCTGTTCCGCCCAGTCCTCCGGCGCGGTCCGCGCCACGTCCTGGGTGAACCGCACGACCAGTACCTCGGCGATGCCGGCGTCGGCCATTAGCTCCAGGCGACGGTTCAGCGGTGCGATCAGGTCCACCGGACGCCCGAGCACCAGGCGGGGATGCGGATCGAACGTCACCACGGTCGGGACCAGCCCGTTGGTCGCGAGCCGCTGGAACAGTGCACGGTGACCGGTGTGGACACCATCGAAGGTGCCGACCGTGACAGCCCGCGGCCGGCAGCGCAGTGCAGACGGGTCTGCGTGGACGAGCATGCGGGGATCCTCCACGTCGGGCGGGGTCGGGAGGGGCAGCCGGTGGCCCGGGCGGAGCGCCCGGGCCACCGGACCCTGCTACGCGGTGACGGGCTGCCCGGATCCCCCGATGTAGTCCTTGTGCACGTCCTGCTCCCGGGCGTACTCGGGCTGGAAGCGGACACTCGCGTAGTGCGACGCCTTCTCGGCCGCCTCAGCCCGCTTGCCGAGGTCAGCGGTGTCCCCGAAGTCCAGGACCTCGCGTGCCAGCTGGGTGAGCGGGCCGTCCACCTGGTACTCGGTCCGCTGCATGGTGAGCAGGTTGATCAGGTAGAGCGGCGTCCCGTTGAACTTTTCGAACATCTCGTGCCGGGCGCCCCACTCCGTGAGGAAGCGCTCGCTGATCTGCCGGAAGATCTTGATCCGGTCACGGGCGCTGATCTCCGAGCCGCGCAGCGCCTGCTCCAGCTTCGGCCCAATGTAGGGGTCGTCCAGCTCCCGCTTGGTCGGCTGGATGACCACGCCGCGGCCGCAGAAGTCGATGAGGAGGTTGACCATCTCGTGCTGGTGCTCGAGGTAGTGGGCCCGGCCGAAATCGATGAAGATGTTGTTCGGCTTGTAGAGGCCACCCGGGGTGTGGAAGCCGGTCTCCTCGGCGGCGATCATGAACGCCCGGCAGGTCTCCCGGAAGCGGATGAGCTCGGCGAGCTGTGCCTGCACCACGGGGCTGCCACTGGTGCCGAGCGCCTGGGTGATCAGCAGGGCCAGCCCGACCATGAGCTCGGCGTGCACGGTGTGCCGGATCTGGGTCTCCAGGTGCACCCAGTCGAACTGCCGCTGCGGGTACCACTTGGCGTGGTCGGGGTTGCCGATGTGCTGCACCTGCGACCAGGGGATGAGCACGTCGTCGAAGTACACCATCCCGTCCAGCTCGTCCCCGATGGTCGCCAGCGGACGGTCATAGGGGTCGGCGTCCGGCGTGGCCCTCGACTCCCGGGCGACGACGCTGACTCCGGGAGTGGCCACCGGCACCAGGGCGTAGACCGTCTGCTCGGGCGTCTGGCCGGGCCGCCACAGGTTCCCGATCAACAGGTGGTTCACGAAGGGGATGGAGGTGCCGATCGCCTTCCACCCGCGGACGACGATCCCCTCGTCGTTCTCCTCGAGGATCTTCAGCATCGGCGTCTCGGCCATGGCGTCGTCCCGGCCGCGGTCGTACTGGACGTCGAGGAACATCGGCGAGAGGGCGAGGTCCTTGGACGTGACCTCGTCCCACTGGCGCTGGATGTTGCCCGACAGGTCACGGTGACCGTTGGCGAACCGGGAGTTCTCCGCCCACGGCTCCTGGTCGTCGACCTGCGTGAACATGACGACGTTCATCCCGGCCGGTGGCCGGGTGAAGATGCCGCCCTTGAAGTGCCGGAAGATGAACTGCGCGTATTCCCGGCGGCGGACGATGTCCTCCTTGGAGCGCGGCAGGAACCAGTGCATGGACTGGCGCTCCCCGTTCTCGTCGATGAACGTCGTGATGTCCTGGTGCTTGGGGTCCAGGTGCAGGTCGTAGTAGCCGGCGATCGCCTCGGCGTAGCCGCGGGTCTTCGGGTGGGTCGTGATGTCCTCGATGAGCTCGCCGCCGACGTACACGCGGCGACCGTCCCGCAGGGACTCCAGGTACTCCTGACCAGTTCTCATGCTGCCGTCTCTGCCTCTCGGGTGGGGGTGGTGTCCATCTGCCGTCGGAAGGTGCCGCTGTCCCAGTAGTCCTGGGACCGTTCGATGAAGCCGTCTGCGGTGTCCAGCACGTGGACACCACGAAGCTCCAGCCGCTGGCCGACCGCCCGGAAGGGGCCCATGTCGGTCTGCAGCGTCCCGGTGAGGACGTACCGGCCGAAGGCCAGTCCGCCCTGCTCCAGGACGTCGGTCGCCGTCCATTGGGCGTCCGGGAAGGCGGCGAAGAAGCGCCGCAGCCCGGCCGCGACGGCGTCCCGTCCCTGCGTCGGGCGCCCGACCGCGACGTCCTCGTGCGCGCCGTCAGGGGCGTAGAGCGCTGCCGCCGCGCCGGCGTCGTGCCGGTTGTAGGCCTCGTAGAGGGCCACGAGGACCCGTCCGTCAGCTGCCATGCCGGGAACCTTGGGCCCAGTGCGTTAACCGGGGAGAAACCCGGCCGTGCCGGTCAGCGGCGGAGTTGGTCGAGCAGCTGCTGCGTCGAGTCGGCGGGGGTCAGGTCCAGCTCGTCGAGTGCCTGCCGGCACCGGCGGAACGTGGTGATGACCCGGTCCGCGTCGCCGAGGGCGTCGGCGATGCGCATCCTCAACCGCCAGGCGCTCTCCTTGTACGGGTCGACCGCGAGGACGGCCTCGACCAGGTCCTCGGCCTCCCGGTAGCGCTCCGCGGCGAAGGCGAGGTGCGCTGCGGACAAGCGCGCCTCCACGGCTCGCGACGCCAGTTCCCGCCTGCGCTGGTCGGCCCACGCCGACTCGACGCCGGGCAGGTACGGGCCGCGGTCGAGCAGTTCCAGCGCGCGGAGCAGGACGCTGAACTGCGCCTCCCCGCGCAGCCGAGCGGCCTCGGCGAGCAACGCCTCGGCACGATTGGCTTCGCCGTCTAGGGCCACCGGGGCGGGGAAGGCAAGCACGCTGCCGGCAAAGACCGGCCCGACACCGTCAGGTAGCACCTCCCGCAGCCGGTGGACCGCCTGCCGCAGGTAGGCGCGCGCCGAGTCGTCGTTGCGGCCGCCGAAGAGGGCGGCCAGTAACTCCTCCCGGGTGGCCCGGTGCCCCGGCGCCGCCGCGAGGTAAGCCAGCAGGGTCAAGCTCTTCGCGATCCGTGGCTTGACCACACGGCCGTCCACGGTCAGTTCCGTCCGGCCGAACTCCGCCAAGACCAGGACGGTTCGCGCCGCGGGGTCCACCGAGATGCCCCGCGCCCGCAGCGCCCGGCCCACGTCGTGCCAGGCGGAGTCGGCGCCGGCCTCGGCATCGAGCCGGCGGGAGACGACCGCCGGAAAGTCGGCGAGGGCGAGCAGCACCTGGTGGTTGGACTCCTGGCGGGCGGCCGCGGCCAGGGCCTGGTCGGCGGCGGCATCGGCCGCACCGGCCTCACCGAGACGCCACCTCGCCTCGGCGAGGTAGATCGCCGCCGTGGGAAGGTCGAGGACCCGGCCCGCAGCGCGCATGCTATTAACCGCATGACCGAGCAGCGCCGCGGCCTGCCGTACGGAACGGTCCGCGCGGAGCAGCGCCAGGCCACGCCAGGTATCGAGGGCCTCGGCGATGAACTCGTACCGGCGGCCGCCGGCCGCCTCCACCTCGTCGAGCAGCGCCATGGCCACCGCCGGGTCACCGCCCAGACGCAACTCGGCCTTTGCCTCGATGATCCGGTTGAGCCACTCGAACACCACGGACCCGCTGGCCTGGATGAGCTCCCGGCCCCGCTGGATGACCGCCCGCGCCTCCGCCTTCTTGCCGAGGTCGATCATGAGCTCCGCGCCGACCATCCCGTGCATCCAGGCTGGGGACCAGTCCCCCGCGTCGGCCGCGCGGTACAGCGCCAGCGCCTCCGCCAGCCGCCCGGTGGCGCGGAGCGCTCCCACCCGCCACGGCGCGGAAACGGCGGCGGCCCACGGCGAGGTCGGCGCGCTGGTGACCTCGTGAAGACGCCCGTGCGCGTAGTGGACCCGCATGACCAAGGCGTCCATCGGTCCGCCGCTCAGCGTCGGCGGGCCGGTTCCGGGCTCGTGCCGCACCAGGGACATCAGGTAAACCACCGCGTCGAGTTCGGGACTGGACTCGCCCGCCGTGATGACGGCGCGGGCGTCCTCGATCCGCCCCAGGTGCCAGTAGCACCAGGCCATCAGGCTGGCGGCCGTCGTCGACCGCCGGGCCAACTCCTCCCGGTGGCCCTCGGCCGCCAGCCGATCCGCGATGGCCTCGCCGCTGCGGTAGTCCTCCCGGGCGATGGCCAGCATGAGCTCCGCCGTGGCCAGGCGCCGCACGCCCTGCCGGTCCTGGCCGCGCAGGGCGGCCAGCCAGCGCTCGGCCACGGCGAAGTCAAGTCGTCCGATCACCGCATGGATGCCGGTCTCGGCCGCACCCAGGGCGAGTTCTGGCGCGCCCGCCGCGAGAAACTCCTCGACTGCCTCCTCCAGGTGGCCCTCGCTGACCATCAGCTCCCCATGGGCCCGGCGCAGCAGCCGCACGTCGGCGGGCTCCCTGCGCTCCAAACGTGTCCGGAGGTACTCCCGGAAGCGCGGGTGGCACCGCATGCCGCCCTTCCCGGCGTCCCAGGAGACCGGGAGGTGGTGGGCGCGCAGGGCGGCGAGCCGCTCACCGGCCCGCTGCTGACCGAGTGCGGCGGCCCGCGCGGCAGTCACTTCGTCGAGAAGCGCGGTGCCCACCAGGAACTCCTCGTCGGCCTCGTCGAGGTGGCTGAGAATCTGGGAGGCGAGGTAGCCGTGCAGCGGATCGGCCTCACCGCCCGCACCGGCCACGTGTTCGCGGGAACGCCAGGCCTCGAAGAGCACACCGGTGACCCACCCGCCCGTGGCCTCAACCGCGCGCACCGGGTCGATGTCGGTCATCCCGGCCTCCGCCAGCGCCTCGGCGGCCTCGTCCGGCCGGAAGGCCAGGTCGGCCTCGCCCACCGCCGCGGCCCGGTCTGCGCCGGCGCCGCGGACGTCGATGGGCACGTCCACCCGGCCGAGCAGCAGGATGCGGGAGGTCGAGGGCGCGTAGCGGGCGAGCGCCGCTAGGACGGCCCGGGCGTCGGCGGCCCCCTCCCCTGCCAGCTGGTCCAGCCCGTCCACGACGAGCAGGAGCGCGGTGTCCCCGATCGACTCCGCCAGCAGACCCGCCGCCTCGGCGTGCGGGATGCGTGCGCCCAGCGCGCTGCTGACCACGCCCGCGGCCTCGGGCACCCGGGCGGCGATGGCCGCTTCCAGGTAGACGAGCAGCCGCCCGGGGGCGACATCGGTCGCGTCCAGCGTCAGCCAGGCGACCGGCCGGCCGAGCGCGGCGGCAGCCTGGACGGCGGCCGTCGTCTTGCCTGCGCCCGCGGTGGCGGTGATCCAGACCAGTCGGTGCGCCTCGACGAGCTCGGCGATCAGCTGGGCGATGCGCGGCCGCGCGACGAGTCGCTCAGCCAGCGGCGGCACGGTGAACTTGCTGCGGATGACCGTCGGCGAACGCCGCCGGCCCTCACGTGACATCGCTCACCGACCCGGGCACAGGCGGAACATACCGAGGCTTTTCGCGTCCGTTAACGGGTCATGGACACGCTCTCGTCCATGCGCTTCGTGCACGACATGCCCGGTCCCCGCGTCGTCTTCGGCGCCGGCAGCCTGCACCGGGTCGCCGCCGAGGCCGCCGCCCTGGGCGGCGAACGGGTCCTGCTCGTGGCCGGCTCGCACTCCGCGGACGCCCGCGACGTGCTGGCGGCGGACCTGGGCGCACGTCTGGTCGGCGGCCTCACCGGGGTGACCGAGCACGTTCCGGTCGAGGTGGCGCGCGCAGCGGTCGCGGAGGCCGACCGGTGCGGTGCCGACCTGGTGGTCGCCCTCGGCGGCGGATCGGCGACCGGACTGGCGAAGGCGGTGGCCAGGGAGCGGCGGCTGCCGGTCCTCGCAGTCCCCACGACGTACGCGGGCAGCGAGATGACGTCGATCTGGGGCCTCACCGACGGAACCCGTAAGACGACCGGCCGCGATCCCCGGGTCCTGCCCCGGACCGTCGTCTACGACCCGGACCTAACGCACTCGTTGTCCCCGTCGCTCACCGCGGTCAGCGGGATGAACGCCGTCGCACACTGCGTCGAGGCGACGTACAGCAGCGATGCCTCGCCGCTGGTCCGGCTCGCCGCCGTAGAGGCGGTGCGCGCGCTGGCCGACGCGCTTCCCCGTTGTGTCCGTGAACCCGGGGACTCCGACGCGCGGGCGCTAGCCGCCTACGGTGCCTGGCTCGCGGGCATCGCTCTCGGCAACGCCACGATGGGCATCCACCACAAGCTCTGCCACGTGCTCGGCGGCGCCCAGCGGCTCCCGCACGGCGGGCTCCACGCGGTGCTTCTGCCATACGCCGCGGCGTACAACCGTGAGGCCGCGCCCGAGCCGATGGCGGGGCTCGCCGCCGCTCTGGGCGCCGAGGATGCGCCCACGGGGTTGTGGGAGCTGGCCGGGCGGATCGGCGCGCCCCGGAGCCTGGCCGAGATCGGCTTCGACCCAGCGGGCATCGACGACGTGGCCGCCACGGTCGTCACCGCGCCCCCGAGCAACCCCCGCCCCGTCGACGCGGGGTCCCTCCGCTCGCTGCTGCTCGCCGCACTGGTCGGCAACCGGCCCGATCGCAGCCCCGTCCTGATGACCCAGGGAGCGTCATGACCGTCTCCGGCCCACCCACCGTGACCACCACCACCGATCAGGCGGTCTTCCGCGACGTCGTCGGCCACTTCACCAGCGGGGTCACCGTCATCACCACCCGGGACGGCGGCCAGCAGTTCGGCGTGACCGCCAGCGCCGTCTCCTCGCTGTCGATGGACCCCCCGATGGTGCTGGTCTGCCTCAACCGACGGCTGCCCACCAACGACGCGGTGCGGTCGTCGGGGGTCTTCGCGATCAACATCCTCTCCGAAGACCAAGGCGAACTGGCCACACAGTTCGCCACCCGGCACCCGGACAAGTTCCGGGACGTGGCGCTCGCCGCGGGGACGCTCGACGTACCGGTGATCGCCGAGTCCCTCGCTCACCTCGAGTGCCGGGTCCGCGAGTGCGTCGACGTGGCCACGCACAGCGTCTTCTTCGCCGAGGTGCAGACCGCGACCGCCGGACCCGGTGCACCCCTGGCCTACTTCCGGGGGTCCTTCGGACGGTTCGCCGAGACGCTCGACGACTCCGTCTACCGCGAGATCCGTGAACGCGTTCTCAGCCGAACCGTCGCACTCGGCGAGTCGATCACCGTGGAGGGCATGGCCACCGAACTCGACGTCGGCCGGGCGCCGGTCTTCCGCGCCCTCCAGCAACTGCGTTCGGACGGCCTGCTCGTCGCCGGCAGCGGCGGGTACACCGTCACGCCGGTCACCGTGGAGACCGCCTGGCAGGCCTACGACGCCCGCGCCGCGATCGAGTGCGGCGTGATCGACCAGATGGGCGGCTCCCTCGCCGCGGACCAACTCGCGAGCCTGCGTGCAGCCGCCCAAGGAACACTGCCCTGGATTGCCGCCGACCGGTTCGTTGACGTCGACGCCTACGTCACCGCCAATGCCCACTTCCACGAGGCCGTCGTCGGGCTCGCCGGGAACGCCAGCCTGTCGGCGGCGTACCGGAGGTTGTCACTCCCCGCGGTGATGTCCCGGGCACTGCACGGCGTGGAGAAGACCCTCGACCGCTTCACTGCCGACCACGTCGCGGTCGTGGACTTCCTCGAGGCGCGAGACCCCGACGGGGCACGGGCGCTCATCCTGGACCACACCGAGGCCGGGAAGGAGCGGGTCCGGATCGCCATCTCGGCGGCCGGCGGCGCCTACTGACCGGCACGATTTCGCCGTCCGGTGACCTGCCGCGCTCACGGTCGTCGGCTGCTCGCCTGTGTCCGCCGTCGGGGACGCAGGCGATGAGCGCACAACGGCGGCGGTCAGCTCAGCCGTCGACGTACCGGTCCCGCTCGACGACGAACTGCCCGGTGGCGGTGTTGGCGTCGATGAACTCCGGCAGCAGCGGGATGCGCACCGTCACGGTCACGCAGACCGAGAACTCCTCCCCCGGCGTCAACGCCGGCAGGTAGGTACCCGCCGCACCGCACCCGGCGCCCACCGGCGCGTACGCCAGCCGGACGTCGGTCGCCGCCACCGACTGGTCCTGCACGGCCAGCGCGACGGCCGCCTCCGCCCGCGACTGCCCGCTGACCGGGTCCGGCGCGGTGCCCAGCGCGCGCCCGGCCTCCCGCGCCGCCGCATTCGCCGCGAACACCCCGCGCTGCACCGCCGAGAACCCGGCGACGATGTACACCAGCGGCAGGAACACCACCAGCGCGATGAACACGAACTCCACGATCGCCGACCCGCGCTCGCCGTCGTCGCCCCGCCGGCGGCTCACGGCTCCTCCTCCACCGCACGCCCGGTGGCGCGCAACGGCAGCAGGTCACCCAACGCGGCGAACAGGCTGGGCACCGCCCCCGAGCACTGGACGACGACCAGCGTCAGGCCGCTGTCGTCCACCTCCTGCACCGAGGTGCACGCCAGCCCCGCCGCCGTTCCGTCCGACGTCGCCGCGGCGACCACCTCCAGGGTCCGCGCGGCGCCCATCGCCACCGGCACGTCCGCGTTGGCCGCGTACCGGGCGCCCTCCTGGGCGCTGGCCACCACCACGTTGCGCACGTGCACGTAGACCGCGACCTGCAGCACTGCCAGCAACAGCGCGACGACCAGCACTCCGACCAGCACGAAGTCGACGACCGCGCTGCCCCGCTCGCGGTCGCCGTCGCCTGGCCCCTCTGCAGGGTCCCGCCCCGGCCCCCGTGCAGGGCCCCGCTGCGAGCCTGCGAGGAGCGGGGGGTCCTGGATCAGCCGGCACTCGTGACGGAGGTCAACGCGTTCTGCACGGCGGAGACGATCGCCTCGCGGAACGGGATGAGGATCGCCAGCACGAGGGCCGCCGTCATCACCGTGATCATCACCCAGCCGGGGACATCGCCCCGCTCGGCATCCTCGCCCCGCGCCCGGTCCACCAGGGCCGCCAGCGCAGCGATCAGGAACGCATACATGCGCATCCGTCGTCCTTCCTCCAGTTGATCACCGGCGTCACTGCGCCAGCGAGACGATGCTGATCAGCCCCGGGAACAGGGCGAACAGAACGGTGACCGGCAGCACCAGGAAGACGACCGGCACCGCAAGTGCCAGGGTCACCCCGTCCTCGAAACGAGGGTGACCCCGCCCGGTGCTGGAACACCAAAGCGGGGTCTTGATCTCCCGCCCCAGGAGGCAGAAGACCCATGCCGAACGCTACGCATCGCATCCGGCAGGACGACTACGTCCGCCACATCGACAGCCCGCTGTACCCGCCGCCCGTTGCCATCGCCGCGGCTTGGTCACGGCTCCGTCAGCTCGCCGGGACGTCCGCGTGACGCGCCGGCAGCGCATCGACCTTGAGCTGCTGCTCATCATCCGCCGCGCCGAGCGGGACACCCGCCGCGCCACCGAACCGTCAGACCAGCCCGCTACCCACACCGCACGCTGACCGAAGGAGCCCACAGCCATGCCCCGCTTCGCCACTGACCGCAACGACCCGCACTTCGCCATGTACTGGGTCACCGAGGGCCCGTTCCCGAAGCAGCTCTCTGACGTCGTCATGTACGCCCATCGCGAGGGGCTCATCTCGGCAGACGACCTGTTCGACCGAACCGACGACTGGATGGCTGACGCCGCCAAGGTCGACCGACTCCTCTGGGAGCGCGGCGCCTGGGCCGCGTACCGGAAGGCGCTGACCCCACACCTGTTCTTCTCCGAGTGCCCGTTCTGGTGCCACGGCCAGCACCCGAAGGTCGGGATCGGCGGGGCCCACTGCGACGCGATTCACCACCAGCTGCCCGTAGGGGAGTACACGCGAGCCGACGGCAGCGTGATCGAGGTCGTCATCAACACGTGGCAGGACGACACCGGGATGGAGCCGCCCCAGGTCGACGAGTTCGGCGTGGCCGAGGACGACGTGTTCGACGCAGAGGAGTTGGTCTTCCTCGCCGACGCGCACAAGAAGGCCGAGGAGCTGCTGCGGGCGATCAAGATGCACGGCGGTGACGTGTGAGCGGCAAGACGTACATGCTCAGCGACGACCGCGGTGAGCCGCTCGGCGTCGTCAGCCTGGACGCCATCAACACTCGGGCCAACCGTCTCGCCTTCACCCTCGCCGCGGTCAGCAACAAGCCGCGGGAACTGGAGCGGCTCACCGAGGAGGCGATCGCGGAGCTGGGTTCGCGGGAGTTCGGTTACGTCGCGGCCGGCGCGCTCGGGATCGTCGTGCAGGACATCCTCGAGCCGCTCGTCCAGATCGCCGAGGAGGTCGGCGTCCCGATGCGGGAGCGCCTGACCGACGATGCTGGCGAGCTGCTCAGGGCGGTGAAGGGACTGTGACCGCGCTGCGACTGGTCGACAGCCCGGCCAGAGGTGACACCGACCCGGACCTCCTGGACTACCTGGAGTGGGGCCGCGAGCTGCGTGGCCTCCGTCCCAACACCCTCCGCGTCCGCCGCGACGTCGTACAGCGCATGGTCTTCCGCGTCGGTAAGCCGCTGCGCGAGATCAGTGAGGCCGACCTACTGGCGTGGGAGCGCACGTCTGTGGCCGGCCGCGCCCCGGAAACGCGCCACGCGTACATCAGCCACGTCAGGGCGTTGTTCCAGTGGGCGGTCAAGATGCAGATCGTCGCCGTCGACCCATCAGGCAGCCTGACGCAACCCAAGATCGCCCAAGGCGTCCCGCGCCCTATGCCCGAGGCAGACCTGCACAAGGCAGTCGAGAGCGCCACGCCAAAAATCCGGTTGATGATTCTCCTCGGTGCCTTTTGCGGGTTGAGGTGCCAGGAGATTGCCGGTCTGCACTGGAGCGACCTCCAGACAGGGGATGAGGAGACGACCCTGCTGGTGCGGGAAGGCAAGGGCGGCAAGGAACGCGTGGTCCCGGCCCCCGTTGTCGTCATCGAAGCGATGGTGGCCCACGGTCGGCGGCGATCCGGACCGATGTTCTACGGCCGCGACGCCCGACAGATCGCGCCTCACTCGGTATCGCAGAGCGTCAACCATCACCTGAAGCGTCAGGGCATCGCTGCAACCGCCCATCAGCTGCGGCATCGGTACGCCACGGTGACCTACCGACTTTCCAAGGACGTCCTGATGATCCAGGAGTTGCTCGGTCACAACTCGCCGCAGACCACCGCCCGCTACACGGCCTACGACAAGAGCAAGGTGACGGAGGTCGTCAAGGCGCTGGACGCGGCGTGGCTCGGGCGGGAGGAACTCCCGTCGGAACCAGCGACCAAAGCAGAGACTGCGGCTCTCACGAGCCTCCTGGCCGAACGCGGCCCGGCGCAGGAGTCGGAGGATTCCGAGCTGGTCGTCGAACCGGTCAAGCAGATGACGTCGCTGCCTCCGGTGCCGGGTCGGTCGAGGCCCGCCCGAGCCTTCGACCGTCCCGTGAGGCTGAAGGTTTCCTCGGCGGAGAACACCTCCAGCAAGAGGCCGACCGTCGCCGATCTTGGGTTATTGGGTCCGCGGGTGCGGACGCCCTTGTTGTCGGAGCCACCCCAGCGCTGACCCGCAAGAGCACTGAGCCCCGCCGTCGCGATGACGGCGGGGCTCAGTGCTGTCGCGAGGGGGGGCTTCGACTGCTCAGAAGCTGAGCGGTCCGCCCCGGCGCCCGCTGCGGTCAGTTGGAGAGTGTCAGCAGCATCATGACCACGCCGATGACGGTGAAGACCATCCAGACCGTGAGCATGCCGCGCATGGACTCCAGCGCCTTGGTCTGCCGGCCGATGTGCTCGGCCTGAAACTTCTGCCACGGGTCGGTGATCGTCTCGGGGGTGAGGTCGCTGCGGTCCATCGATTACCTCCACGTCATCGCGTGCCGCACTTCGGCGGCCGTCTCTGTCTCGTATCGGCAGCCGCCTCGACCAGCACGCCCCCGTCCCGACATCGGGCAGCCGCCAGGGCTCGCTACGCTGCCCGCGTGCCCGAGTTGCTCTCCGCCGCCGTCGGGCGGGAGATCCGCCGGCTGATGACTGAGCGCGACGTGAGCGCCTACGCGCTCTCCAAGAGCACCGGCATCCCGCAGTCGACACTGAGTCGGAAGTTCAACGGCGCGGCCTCGTTCGACTTCGACGATGTCCAGAAGATCGCCCCAGTCCTGTCGACGGACGCCACGTCTGTCGTGCGTGCGGCCGAGCGGAGCGGCACTAACCCGACCGGGTGATTCTGCTTCCGTTTTCGGGTGTAGTCGAAGGCCGATACTGCCGATTTCGGAAGTATGGAAGCCACCACGCTCCTCCCCTCCCCCAGGATCACCGCCGCGATCCTCGAGGCCGCCACGTACGCCCGCACCGCTGTCGTCGTGCAGGACGCCCACGGCGCCGTCTACACCCTCGACCGACTCAATGAGGCCCAGGCGGCCGACCCGGACCTCACGGTGCTCCTGGACCACTACGCGGCGATGGACTACGTCGCCTGCTCCGGTGGCCGGATCGCCGCCGCCGCACGGGCCGCAACCGTCACCCTGGCCCAGCAGCACGCCCGGGGTCTCCTGTGACCGCGGCGGTCGACGGACGGGCACCGACGATCCTCACCGAGTGGGGCGCCCGGAAGCTCACCCAGCGCATCCGGGCCAAGGTCGCCGACGCCCTCGACCTGATCGTGCAGGCGTGGGAGGGCCGCGCCTGGGAGGCGCTGGACTACCCGACGTGGGACGACTACCTCGCCGCCGAACTCCCGGAGGTCAAGGCGTTCCGGCTGCCGATCGACACCCGCCGTGATGCTGTCGCCGCCTGGTCCGCCCGGGGCATGTCCCAGCGAGCCATGGCCGCCGGTCTCAACGTCTCCCCGGCCACGATCGCCGCCGACGTCGCCGAGGTCGTGCCGCACGACGAGGACGCCACGGTCGTCTCCCTGGATGGCCGGCAGCGCAAGGCGCGGGTCCGCCGCGAGCGTCCTGCGCCCGAGCCCCCGCCGGCCATGACGAAGCGCGACCGGGCCGTGCAGCTCGTCGCCGAACAGGGCGACCGCGGGCTCACTGTCAAGGAGCTTTGCGCCCTCACTGACTGGCCGCAGACCACCGCCAGCGGCACGCTCACCCCGCTGGAGCGGCAGGGACGCATCCGCCGCGTGTCGGTCTTCCGGCTCGGATGCGCCGCCTACATCGTCGCAGCACAACATTGAGTCGCGCCGGCATCTCGACGGCGGCGCTCAATGTTGTTCGGAACGCCTCAGGACACGTCGGAAAAGCGTGCCGTCTAGAAGCCGTAGATCCGCTTGCGTTCCTCGGCGGCCGTACGGCGGCGGTCGGGATAGCGCTGGTTCCGCCACCCGGCCAGGAGCGCAATGGGGAGCAGGATGAGCAGCCAGGGATGGAGCGCGAAGACCACTAGGCCGACGATGACGCCGAGAATGAGCGCAAGAACCGTGAACCCGGCAAGGTGTCCAGCGAACACCGCGGCTGGGGTGATGTTTCGCCTCATACTTCGACTCCTTGGCTGCATGTCCGGTGATGATCTCGATGCGGTCGCAAAGCCGAACACTGATCGTCCGCGGTCATTTGGCCGGCGCAGGCGAAGGTTCAGTGACTCTGCTGACCCTTGACAGGATGACCCACCAGAACAGTGCCATCAACTGCGGGACTGACAGGGCAGCCAGGACTAGCCAAAGGGACCGGTCGGCTAGTAGCACGGTGATGGCCGCCGGGAGGCCAAGGATCGACAGTGCTGGCGGCAGGAGGAGTCGCAGGAGGTCTTCAGGCGCCCGCGGCCCCTCGGCCGCGAGAGAGGCCCCCTTGGCGTCGAACCCCACCGCGAGCTTGCTTGACTCAGGTTCTTTAAGGCCTTCGACCCTCGGGGGCTGTGGGTCAGAGCCGTTCGCCCCTTTCGGCGACTCGTTGCCGGAGCTCACTGCACCTGAAGTTCTCGCGTCTCTCCGTCTGGGGTCCAGACGAGGATCTTTCCGCCGCCCTGACGCGTCTCGAAGGCGTACTTCTCCAGGCTTACTGCGTCGCGCAAGACGTCCTCGACCGACACGTTGCGCTGCTTGGCGATGCGGACCAGTTCTTGGTACACCTCGCCGGCGAAGAGCACACTGACGTCGCTGGTGTCTCTCGTCTGACTCATAGAGGCGACTCCGGAGCGTGATGGTGACTCGTGGCATGAAGAGGCGATAGCAAACCACGGCGGGGATGGCCCAGCCACCTGCGACAACGTTGTGTGATCAACCCGCAGTCCCGTACCCCAAGCTCAAGGACGCAGGACAGCCTCAGCCGGGCAGACGGTCCGGCGTGTCGCTACCACCTGCGACGTCTACGGTCCGTCACCTCCTGCCGCTCGGCGACGAGGAGGCCGCCCCACATCCCATACCGCTCGTCAGCGGCCAGGGCGTAGTCGAGGCAGGCGGCCCGGACCGGGCACCGCCGGCACAGCTCGACCGCCAGCTCGACGCTGTCGCGCTTATCCGGCCACCACGCCTCCGGGTCGGCCGTCCGGCACGGCACCGTGCCCGCGTCAGCTATCTGGCGGGCCAGCTCAGACCACTCGGCGAGCGCCGCGGGCGGGATGGCGAACGCGGGTGCTGGTGCGGATTCAGCGGGAGCCATTCGCTTATTACGTCACAGGACTTATCCGCGCTCCATTCGACGCGCCTCTGCACAACCTCAGGAGTTTCGTCACTTCCTGCCAGGTCGGTTTCGGAACGGCTCCGCTTACCTTCGACCGGTCACCACTGACCCACGAACGGGGAGCTTCCGATGAGTACCGTGATCATGCGCCGCGTCACCGGCCTAGCCATAGCCGCCGCGGCTGCGGTCACGCTGACGGCGTGCGGCAACACCGCCACCGAGGACACCGCCGGCGGGCCGGAGCTGCCCGACGTTCAAAGCGAGGTCGAAGCCAACGCCAGCGCTGACGCCGCAGCCGAAAGCGAAGTCGCAGCCAGCTCCACAACGCCGGCCACCAACGAGCGCGGCAACCTCGTGAAGGGATTCGGCGAGGAGGGTGGCATCACCAGCCCCACGGGCGAGCAGCTGCTGACATTCGCCGTCGACTCGATCACTCCTGACGCGCCCTGCACAGGGAAGTACGCCGAGCCCGCGGAGAACGGCCACATCATCGCGATCGCCTTGCGCGTCAGCACCAGCGCAGCACTGACGGCTGACAACTACATCTCAGTGTCCCCGTACGACTTCAAGTTCATCGGATCCGATGGGATCACTGTCGACGAACTGGCCACAGCGGCGACCTACTCGTGCTTCGACTCAGACCAGACGTTCACCAGCGACGGACTCGGCCCGGCACAGATGTACGTCGGCAACGTCGTCATCGATGCGCCGGAAGCAGCCGGAACCTTGGTGTTCGACCCATCCTGGGGGCAGATGGGCGCCTGGGAGTACAACTTCTGACGCTGCTGCTGACCGGCGGCGTGTCGGTCAGCAGCAGATCAGTGAGAGGCTTCTGTCATGAGTGAAGACATTGTCGTAACAGACGAGGAGATACTCAGGGCGGTTGGCGTTTGTACCGCCCACATTGAGCAGCAGGCCGGCCGAATGAGCGTCCCTGAGTACACGAGACACCTAATCGACGCCCTCGAATCAATGGGCGACCTCAGGCTGGCCCACGCCCTTGTCTTCATCAACACAGTCTTGGTGGACTTGACCGCCGCAGATCGCAAGGTGGGAAAGGGGCAGGTGCTGAGCGATCTAGCTTTCGCTCTCGAGGCACAGAGGGGCGAGAGCTAGATCGCTGCAGCGGTCACAAGTGGTCAGCCATGCAGGAAGTTCTGTGTGTGCTGATTGTCCTGCACAGCGCGGATCATGGCGTTCACGTCGGGCGGGGCCACCACGGTCACCGGGTAGGAGCGGGCGTCGGTCACCGAAGCGACCGCGCCCGAGTTGGACCGCTGCCACACGTCGAACGAATCCGCCGCACGACCGTTAGGCACAACCGTCTCTGGTGAGCCGGTGCCGTTGAACGTGTAGCCGGGCAGCAGCGGCCCGCCCATGTCCCGCACGTGCGGGTTGAGCAGACCGCCCCTCGCGAGGAAGTCGATGTGCGGGTGATCCATGTGGTTCTGCGTGGGCGACCCGCGGTCCGGCATCCGCTTGAAGGCGCCGCCGCCGCGGCCAGCGATGGACTGCTGCCAGATGACGTTGTCCACCCCGAATTGGCGGCGGCCGGGGCCGTTGAAAAAGTTCGCGATGTCCCAGCCGATGCGCAGGTTCGACGTCATCACGTCGATTGCCTTGCCCATTGAGTGCTTCGACGGCGTGTTCGTCCCGTACACGTTCCGCTTGGCGAAGCCGCCGATGTTCCGGATGCCCCACGTGTCCATCACGTACCGCCGGGCGGACGCCGCACGCGGGCCCAAGCCCGACGACGAAGACGGCGACGCCTCCGGCTCTAGGTTCGCGGCCAGCCAGGCGCGCAGCTCATCGAACGCCTTCTCCATGACCGCATCAGCACCGGACGAGATCGGCGGCTGGAAGGGCGCGGTCGACGGCGGGCGCGGAACGTCGTTGATCCCACCGAACGCGTAGCCCTGCACGTCCACACCGAGCCGGCGGCCAGTCTCACGCCAGATGTCCAGCGACCGGGGACGCTTCGCCGGGGAGAGCGGTATGTACGCCTCCCCGCCCGTCTCATCCTCCGCCCACACCCGCCAGTCGCCGGCGGCGGCGATCTGCGCGACGTGATCCTCAATCCCGCCGTCGGCGTGCGGGATCGGCTGGCCGCGCACCCCACGCGGGGCAGCCGGGATGATCGCGTTCTTGCCGAGCGCCGCCAGCACAGGGTTGACCCCGTTGGCGAGGGTGATGCCGTACTGCGCCGCAATGTCGGCGATCGTGCTGGTCCCGGAGGCCAGCGCCTCCGCCGCAGCATCCGCCGCGCCCTGACCCGCCTTCCGCGAGATCCCCGCGAGCACCGGGGCCGCCATCGTCAGCTGCGCGCCCCACGCATCGGTTGCCTCCTTGGACCGCATCGCGGTGATGTCGTCGAACCGGTCCAGCTCCGCATCCGACCGGTTGACCAGGTCGGCCACCAGAGGAGCGCCCTCCGGCCCCATGCGGGCCAACTCGTCCAGCGTGCCCTGAGACACCCGGCCCGCCAACGTGAGCATGTTCGTCTGCCAGTTCGCCTGCGCATTGACCTGTTCCTCGAGGCGACGCATGTACTCGTCGAACGAGAAACCGGTGTCGGTGACGAAGTCCTGCCACGATTCCGCGCTCGCCCCAGCGGCCTCCGCGGCCTTGCGCGCCGCCGATTCCTCCGCGGCCTTCTTCTCGTCCAGCAGGCTCGTGTACACACCCAGGGGGTTGATGAAGTCGGCGAGGGTGGACCCGAGTTCCTCCGTCTTCTTGCGGAGATCCTCGGTGGCGTCCTCACTCAAGCCGAGAGAGGCGGCGTAGGCCCCCAGGCTTCCGTACGTCGACTCAACCGAAGCAGGAATGCCAGCGACCGCAATCGAAGCGGCACCAGTCGCCCCAGCCAGCCCAGTAGCGGACTCCGCGGCAAGGCGCTGCTCGTTCTCCACGCCCTTCAACGCATCCTGATAGCCGGGGAGCAGTTCCCGCAGATCGGCGACACTGCCGCCGTTCCGCTCCACCTCCGCAGCCATCACCTCGAACTGCTTGGCCGCCATGTCGGCGTTGCCACCCTGAACCATCAGCGCAAGCGCCTGGTCGAGCCCCTCGATCTCTTCAAGGCTGCGGCGCCGCGACGCCGCGCCACCACCGGTACCCGCGGCCCCGAAAGTGACGGCGTTGAACAGCGAGCCGCCGAAGTCGTTCAGCCGCTCCATGTTGCTGGGATCGGTGAGTCGCATGACCGCGCCGGAGAACCCGTCGATCTCCGTAGCGAGCCCGCCGCCGAGGGCACGGAACCGCTCGTCCAAAGCGGCCGTGTCCATCGACTTGCCCATGTCCAGCAGGGCGGCCGTCATCTCCTCCATCGTCGCCGGAGTCGGAGCCATCGCGCTGTCGAGGGCGCTGACCGCCGTACCCAGCACAGCCATGCCGGCGGCGATCCCCATCGCCTTGCCGATTTTCCCGAGGCCGCCGGCAACGCCCGGCATGGTCGTGTTCAGCGTCTGGAACGCCTTGTACGTCTCGATGACCCGCGGGAACACCAAGAGGAAAGCGCCAGCCGCGAGAGAGGCCACGCCAGCGACTCCGGCCAGCCCTCCAAGGGTCTTCTGCACCGGGTCAGGCAGATCCGCGAACCAGCCCGCCACGTCGGCGAGCCCGCCAGCGAGGTCCGCCAGCACGGGCAGGAACGTCTCACCGATCTCGATCGCGGCGTCGTTGATCCCGTTGCGAGCGATCGCCAACTGCGAGGCGGTCGTGTCGTACCGCTTCGCGGCTTCCTCAACGAGTGCCGTGTTCTCCTGCCACGACTGATTACCCAGGTCGAGAGATTTCGTGAGAAGGTCACCCGCGCCAGCCATCTGCAACAGCACCGCGGTGTCCTGGGTGCCCTTGTAGCCCAAATCATGCAGGGTGGCGACCACGTTGCCGCCGGACTCCTGCACACCATTGAGTCCCTGCACAACGGCGTCGATGGCCCGAACCGGGTCGCTCTCGAAGGCGCGGGCGAAGTCGGCCGACGACATACCCGCGACCTCGGCGAAGCCTTCCAGCTCAGAGCCGCCGGTCTGGACCGCCGCGTAGATGTCCTGCATGACGCGGGTCATCACGCCGCCGCCACGCTCAGCATTGATCCCGACGCTGACCATCGCGTTGCTGAGCGCGAGCACGTCGGACTCGGACGCGCCAATCAGCTTCGCCGAACCCGTGATGTAGGACGCCATGTTGACAATTTCAGATTCCGTGGACGCCCCGGCGTTGCCGAGAGCGACCAGGGAAGCGCCCAACCGGCCCACATCTTCCGGGGCCGTCTGCATCACGTTCATCATCTGCGCGAGGCTCGTGGCAGCCTCGTCAGCACTCATGTCGGTCGTCTGCGAAAGGTCGACCATCGTCTTGGTGAAGGCGGCGATGTCCTGCCGCTTGACCCCGAGCTGACCGGCCGCCTCCGCAACGGCGGCGATCTCCTTATGCGTGGACGGCAGCGTCCGCGCCAGGCCGCGCAGCTCGCCCTCGAGCGCGGCCATTTCCGTGGCCGAACCGTCGACGGTCTTCGTTACTCCGGCCCAGGCGGATTCCCAGTCGATCGCGGCCTTCACCGTCGCGCCTAGCGCGGCAACCGTGACCGCACCGAACCCGGCCAGCGCCATGCCGGCGTCGTCCCACGCGGCACGGTTGTCCTGCGCCGACCGGGCCAGCCGCCCCAGCGCCGTAGACGCCTGCTGCTGCGACTTCTCCGTCGTCTTGCCGACGTCCTCAGTCGACTTCTTGGCCCGATCCATCTGGGCCTTGAAGTCGTCCACATTGGCCCGGAGGCGGACAAGCACGGTGCGTTCAGCCACGCTCGCACCCTGCGGCCATTTCCGGTTACAGCGGTGGACCGTTTCCGCTCACGGAACCGCCTTCGGCGTCGACCAACGCCCGCGGCAGATGTAGGCGGTGCATCGCGTGACGTTCCCTCGAGAGCAGACCCGGCAGAGGCGACGAGTGACTGTTCCGCCACGCCGCTCGGGCACGCAGGAACGCCGCGAACTCGTCAGCCGTCCACTCCACCGCCCACGGCATGGGCCGGCCGTCAGGCGAGGTCGGCGGCGTCTGCGACGGGCGGAACCGCAGCAGCTCCTGCGGCGGCAGCTCGCCGCTGTCCGCCCGCTGCACTTCCCTACGACGCATCAGACGGCGCCCCGGATGCCGTAGGTGCCACGCACACCCACACGCCGCTGAGGGCGAGCACTGGCCTGCTGGTCGCCCTCCTCCCCATTCGGCAGCCTCAAGGCCGCCAGCAGCCGGGCAAGCGTGATGCGCTGCTGCCGAGCCTCAGTCGCCGCCGGGTGAGCCTTCATGCCCTGCGGCGACTCGACCATCACCCCGTCACGGCGCACCTCGGCATCGAGCTTGGCCAGCAGATCCACGGTGCGAACCGCCTCCACCAGCAGGGCGCGCTCATGCTGCTCCAGGTCGAACACGTCCACCACGGACGACCACAGAGCTAGAGCCTCGGCTCCCACGCCCTCAGGGGACGACTCAGGGGGCTTACGCACGGTCACCGCCGCCCCGGCAGGTCAAGCGATTCAGCTGGCCCGGCCCCCGAGGCACCTCCCGGCGGTCCCGAGTTGATCATGAGGCAAGGGGTCCCCCGCCACCCCCCATCACGGTGGGTGACGAAGGTGGGGGATGACCCGAGCGCGACGGCTGACCGGGCGACCTCCGGGAGTCGACCGGTACCCCTCCGCGCTCGAGATCCACAGTCAGTGACTACGCGTGACGCCATCCCCCCGACCGTCTTGCCACCCGGGACGGTCACGACCGGACCTCCATGGCCTCGCGCTGCTGCTCGTTCCTGACTGCGGCGAGCTGAACACCGGACAGTGCCGCGGCTCCTTCGAGTGGGGTGTCGGCGACCTTGTCGATCTGCTCGTCGCTCAGGCTGCCGAGTTCGCGGGGCTTGAGGCCGCCCAGGGTCATGGCCATGCGGAAGTCGTCCTGAACGGAGTTGGCTGCCTGCTGCCACAGCTCGTTCACCTCGTCGTTGAGGTGAGGCCGAACGTCGAGGAAGGCGTTGGCGACGTTGACCCAGCCGGCCTCGGTTGCCCGTTCGACGATGGCTCGGGCGAGCGGCTCGTCACCCGACCGCTCGGCTCGGGCGAGCAGGGCCAGCGCCTCGCTCTCGGACTTGAGCTGAGCCGCCCGGTCGCCCGCGTCCCGCCGGCTGATGGCGAGGGAGGCGGGATCTCCGGCGACACCGACCAGGCCGAAGACCTTGCTCTCGGTGATGCGACGCTGCCGGTTGACGTTGGCCTCGTGGGCATCGGCCGCAGCCTGCGCCTCGTCACGGATCACGCGGTAGATCCGTGCGAGCTGCTGGCGCCGCCACTCATCGGTGCGTCCTGCTTCGGTGCGGATAACGTCGATCTGCCGGGCGCACTTGGTGCGGATGCCCTCGATCTGCTGTTCCAGGGTGCTCATGTTGTGGCTCCTCCTCACGCGGCCCGCTGGTCGCGGGCGGCTCGGTAGTGCTCGAAGTTCTCCCGGCTGATCCGCCATCGGCCGTTCTCCTGCTCGGCCGGTAGTCGCCCGCTCTGGCAGGCCATCCGGATTGCCCGGTCGGTCTGATCGAGCAGGTCGGCCACCTGCGTGGTGGTCAGCCACTGCGACTTTGGCGCTGGTTCCGGGACGTTCCGCGGGACTGTTCCGTGGACGGAAGCCCGCCAGTTGAGGCCGGCGACCGACAGGCCGATGAGGACGACGTCCACTTCGGCATCTACGCCGCGGACCTCTGACCGGAGGCGGTCCAGCGGCAGGTTCTGGTGCAGCCAGGCGGCGACCCGGGCGGGGACGATGACGACGCCTGCGCCGTCGAGTCCGTGGACGTAGTGCTTCGGGTCCCGGGCGAGCGCCTGAGGCTTCCGCGGGTCGCTCACTCGGCACCCCCGAACTCGTCGTCGACGGTCGGTCGCTCCGGGAAGCCCGGTGCACCCCAGGGGACGAAGAAGACCGTCGGCTCCCAAACCTCCGAGGCGACGCCGACCGGCTCACCGTCGGGACCCTCGACCAACTCGGGATTCCCGATGACGGTCACCGGCTTGCCGTCCATCGCCACGAGTGCGGCGATCTCCTCCCCCGTCCATTGGTGCTGCGTCACGGGCGCCTGGTCGCGGGTCACGCGCCCGGCTCCGGGTTGGCGACCGTGACCAGGCGCAGCGCCACCAGATGCGCGCACTGGTCGGTGCGGGCCGGGCAGTTGCACGTCCAGCCGAACGCCGACGACCACGCAGCCCGGTACAGCTCACCGGAGTCGCCGCGGACGATGGCGATCACGCCGAGCTCGCGGGTCGCGGTACGGATCGTGAGCCGACCTTCGGCGAGGTACCTACGGCCCTTGTTGTGCGCGGACTCTCGAGTCACGCGACTTCACCCGCCTCAGCAACAGGAGTGGGCAGCCACTCGGCTCCGTTGCTGCCGCTCTTCGCCGACCCCTTGGGTGGCGAGACGCAGGCGCCGTCGTGGGCACCTCGTGTGCCGCGGTGTTCGTCTACTGCCAGGTACTCACTGACGTGAGTGCTCTGTTCTTTATTGAAGTGCGCCACTAGGTGGCGCACAGAACTTGAGTTCTGGACACGAGTAGATGGCGCACAGAACTCCTCGTCTGCGCGCCAGGAGTGGCGCACAGAACTGCCCGGACCGTCGGTCGGGATGGTGGCGAGGTAGACCGCCATCCGACGCTTGCCGGCCGGTGTCTCACGCGTCAGCCACCCCGCTTCGACGGCTCGCTGGAGGTGTCTGTCGACGGTCCGCGGCGGTAGGCCGGTGGCCTCCACCATCTGGTCCCGCCAGGCCTTTAGTTCGCCCGTGGGCGTCATCAGTTCGACCAGGCACAGGAGGGTGCCCCGGACGACGCGCTCGCTCTTGGGGAAGGCGTCAGAGGTGACGGCTTGCCGCCACTTGAGCCGAGGGGTCAGCCGGGTCACCGGTCCACCGCCACGAGTTCGACCATCCGGCGGTCACGGTGCTCGACCAGGGCGAGGATGTCGTCCACCCGGTCGACCGGGCACGTGAGGCACTTCTGCCGGGGGCACCACATCCGCGGGACGCCGATCTCGTCGAGCACGGAGGCGAGGCCGTTGCCGCGCATCCAGGCCGACCTGCGGCCGACTTCGATGCTGACCATCCGGTCGCCGCCGCTGCGCCGGCGCCGCTGCTTCGGGAAGGGCAGGTAGCTGTCAGGCACTGGGCACCAGCCCCAGGTGCCGCCGCTGCTGGCGCGCTCGTCCGGCCCGATCGGGTTCGCCGCGCCGGTCACACAACTCGGCGTAGCTGGGCCTGTTCGCGGTTCGATGGACCTCGGCCACAATCTCCGGGGTCCATCGGGCGGGCTCGTCGTCGGCGCCCTGGCCGGCTTCGAGCTCCGTCCGCAGGCGCCATGCACGCCACTCGGGATCGGTTTCGGCGCGCCAGCATTCGGCGGCCAGGACGGTGGCGGCGACCTTTCTGCGGTCGTTGTCGGGCAGGGCGACCCACTCGGGGGACCCGTAGTCCGGGATGGGCCCGTCTGCGGCACTGATCAGCGCGGTGGCCCACGGGATGGGGCTTGGGAGAAGGCTCACCGGGCGTCACCGCCGACCCACTGGCGCATCCATGCCGCGTGCCGTTGTCGGCGGGTGGACTGGATGAAGCCGACGGGGCGGATGATCCCGGCTTTCGCGGCGGCCATGAAGAACGCGCCGATGTGGTTGGGGTGCGACGGCTCGGGTGCACCGATCTCGCGGCAGGTGTCCGAGCAGAACGGAACGCCGCTGGCGGCCAGGTGCTCGATCGCGGTCGACCAGCAGGACCGCGTCCACTTGTCCGCACTCTCGAACGTCGCCTGTAGCTTCTCGTCCTGCAGAAGGCGGTTCAGCTCGTCGAGCGTCAGGCGTGCCGAACTGTCACCGCTCGCCCTACAATCAGCAGCGAGAACCTGCGGCTTGGCGGCGGCGGACTCGGGAAGGGCGGCCCCTGGCAGGGCCGCCTTTTCGTTTATCACGCGGCCGCACCCCGATCCGGGGTCGAGCCGTGCAGCAGCAGGGCGAGCTTCTCTCGCTGCTCATTCGTCAGCGGTGGCGCGGTGGCCAAGACCTTCTGGACGTACTCGGTGATGCGCTCGGCGGCCAGTTCTCGCCTGGCGTCGTCGGCGTTTGCCTTGCCCCAGCGCACAGCGGCGCCAGCGCGGGCGGTGCTGTTGCGGAGAGTCGGACTACTTGCGGGCATGCGGGAACCCCTCGGGTTCCGGTTGCCCTACTTCATCCGGTTCGGCATTCCATGCCGGGCGTCACGTGCTGCTGTCACGATAGCAAGAGATTGTGACGAGTCAAAGACGCAGCGTGAAAGGCGCTCCGGGGCGGCCCTTTCGCATGTCGCCAAGTAGGAGTCCACCTGAGACGAAGCGCGTCAGGTGGTCGCAGTTCAGCTGGACACCCACTTGTTCTGGCAGCAGTGGATCGGCGATTTGATCCACCTCGAAGACCCGCGGCTTCCAACGCCGATCACCGTCCAGCGTGCGTCGCGCTCGCGCACTAGCAGCCGACTCGGCAGCGTTCCTGCTTGCCGATCTCCTGTACTGCGGCAACCACACGAGCAGTCCACGAGGGGTCTGGAAGCACGTAAGCAAGGGACAGTCCCGCTGCTGGCAGTAGTACTCGAGCACGGCGGCACGGCGGCGGTGCGATCGGGACAGGCTCGACCAGGCCATCCCCAGTGCTTGGATCTCTTGCTCCCGAGAGGTCAGCGGGTCGGTCATGCCGTCCTCCAGTCGACCTGCACCTGATCAGGCGAGAATCGATGCCCCTTGCCGGCGGGCAGGATCGTCACGGCCATGAGCAGGTCCACGACCTGCTTGCGGTCGCGCAGCGGCATCGTCTCCCACGCCGTCAGGACGTCCTCGGAGTCCGCGAGCGCGGTAATCGGCGACTCCCCCAATACCCGGCTGATGCGGTCCTCCAGGTCATTGATCCGGCTGGTCAGCTGCTGGGAGCGATCCCGGACGGCGGACGCGGACAGCAGCCCATCAGCGAGCAGGGCCGCCAGGTCATCGCGCCGGGTGCGCAGTTCGGCGCACTCGGCGCGTAAGGCAGGAACGTCCTCGTCCTCCACGAACAGCGCAGCCGCGTCGGGCTGCGACAGGCGAGCAACGATGACCGCCTCAACTACTTCGTCCACGAGATCTAGCCGGCGAGACAAGTAGCAGGCGGTACACCGGTACGCCTGCCACCGCTTGCCCTGCACGCCCATCGGCGAGGCGAACATGACGGCCTCGCACCGGCCGCAGCGGGCGAGGCCGGACAGCAGGAACTTCGGGTCGGTGCCCTGCTGCACGCGACGCTGCACGTCCCGCAGCCTCTCCCCCAGCCGCTCCTGAACGTCGGTCGGGAGGATGACCGGCCAAGTGCCGGCGGTGACGTCGGCGCCGTTGTAGGTGACGCGGCCTGCATAGCGAGGATTCAGCAGGGCCCGGCGCAGCGAGGTGACGTTCCACGCCTTGCCCGCGGTGGTGGTCAGCTCCTGCTCGTCGAGCATCCGGACACCTGCCGCGAGCGTGTCCCCCGCGAGCACCATCTCGGCGGCCCGCTCGAGCGCCTTCGCTTCCAGGTCGACGACAACGATCTCGCCGTCCTGCCGGTCGTAGCCGAACGGTCGACGGGTCCAGCCCATCCGGCCCGCGCTGGCGCGCTGTTCGTTCGCTCGTCGCTGGCGGACACCCTTGCGCTCGACTTCCCCGCGGGCGACGGAGGCGAGGATGCGGGCGAGCATCCGCCCGGTGTCGGTGCCAAGGTCGATGTCGCCGGTGACGGTGGCGAGACGTACCCCGGTCGCCTCGCAGATGGAGATGACTTCCTCGAGGTCAACCAGGCGCCGGGTGAGCCGGTCGACGTGCCAGACGACGATGGCGTCCACGGACCGGCCGCGCATGAGGCTTAGGAGCCTCTGGTACCCGGGTCGGGGCTTGCCGGTGCTGGCGGACATGTCGTTGTCGGTGATCGTCTCCACGACGACCCAGCCGCGCTGGTCGGCGATGCGCTGGCAGTCTGCGATCTGGCGGTCCACCGCCGCGCCCTCGCCGGTTCGGTCAAGGGACTGCCGGGCGTAGATCGCGGATCTGAGGGACACACCAGCAAAGGTAGCGGTTGACAACCGCGACCATCATGGCGATCTCCTTCCGGCCACCGGCCTCGAGCAGCCGCCGCTTGCCGGCCTCCCGGACGTCGGCCGCCTGGGCGCGCAGCACCTCGGCCAGCGGGGTGCCGCGCTCGATCGCGACGATCAACCCGTCGACGAACCGGGCCAGCGCGTCCAGCGACGTGCGGTCGGCGAGCTGCTGCAGCGCCTCCACCAGCGGCACCCCGGCCCGGGCGCGACCGAGCGCGGAGCCCAGCTCGCGGGCCAGCTCGCCGCCGGACAGCCGGGTGACCCGGGCGATCGCCGCGGTCGGGCTCTCCCCCGCCGTCACGGCCAGCGCGAGCAGGTCGGCGACGACGGGGAACTCCGCGAGCAGCAGCTCCTCGCGGCGCTGCACCTGCTGGGTCAGCCACCAGTCCCGGCCGAGCACGCCACCGACCAGACCGGCCACGCACAGCAGGACGGCGGACAGCACGTTGACCGACCCGGTGGCCGCCGCGCCGAGCACGGTCAGCACCGCCCCGCCCAGCAGACCCAGGGCACCCCACACCACCTGCTCGACCCGGAAGTCCTCCACCGTCGCGTCCGCGCTCAGCGCGTCCAGCCGGCGGCGGACGGCGATCCGGCCACCGAGGAGCTGGTCGATCCGGCGGGCGCCGTCGGCCAGCGCCGGGCCGAACACCCGCCGGGCCGCCGACAGCAGGCCCGGATCGGTCACCGTCCCGAGCAACCGGGACGGCGCCGGGGCGTCGGACACGTACGGGGCCAGCCGGTCGACCAGCCGCACCGCCCGGAACGGCGGGGCGTAGGAGACGGCGAGCAGCAGCCCGGAGGCCGCGACCAGCCCGAGCAGCATGCCCAGCACACCGGTACTCATTGGAGGACCCGCACGTCCTGCGGCAGCCGGCCGATCCGGAGCATCAGCTGGTACGCCGCCACGCAGACGACGCCGCCGCCGATCAGCAGCGCCGTCCCGACCGGGCTGTCGTAGGCGGCCAGCGTCTGCTGCTGGGTGGCCAGCAGGAGCAGCACGATCCAGGGTGCGGCGACGGCGAGCCGGGCGGCCTGGACCACCCAGCCCTGCCGGGTCTCCAGCTCGGCGCGGGCCCGGGTGTCCTCGCGCAGGAACACCGACAGCGTCCGCAGCACCCGGCCCAGGTCGCTGCCGCCGACCTCGCGGGCCACCCGCAGCGTCTCCACGATGCGGTCACCCACCGGATCGGCCAGGTCGTCCTTGAGCCGGTCGAGTGAGTCACTGAACCGACCGGTCGACCGGTGGTCGGCGGCGAACCGGGCGAAGGCTCCGCGCAGGACCTCGGGCCCACGTACGGCCAGCGCGGCCAGCGCCTCGGGCAGCGACAGCCCGGCGCGTACCGCCGAGGCCAGGTTGTCGACCACCTCCGGCCACACCTCGCGTAGGTCGGCGTGGCGCTTCGCGGCCAGCCGCCGGACCAGCAGGTGCGGTACCGCGGCGCCGAAGACCCCGAACACCAGGCTGATCGTCACCGTCCGGGTGGTCACGAGCACCAGCACCGTCACGACGACGCCGAGCGCGGCCTGGAGGGCCACCAGCTGGGCGCCGTTGATGCCGGTCAGCCCGGCGGCGGACAGCAGCTGCTGGCGCCGGCCGGGACGACGGTCGCCGCCCCGACGCTGCGGTGCCCGCGGCCCGCTCCGCCAGACCAGCAGCAGCCCCACGCCGAGCGCCAGCCCGATCAGCCCACCGGGAATGCTCACGTTGCCTCCTCGCTGGCGCTCGTCGGCCGCGTTCGCGGAGCTGCTGTGCTCATGCGTTCGCTCGCAAGCTCGCTCACGTGGCCGGCGCCCCGAGGAGGCCGGCCAGGTCCAGACCGAGGGCGGCGAACCGGTCGGGGTGCGGCGGGTACCCGTCGGCACGGACCAGCCGGCCGTCGCGGGTGGTGAACAGGTCGGCCGTCTCGACGACGCTGCCCTCGGTGCGGCCGGGCAGCGCGACGACCTCGCGCACCCGGCGGTGGCCGGACGGGTCGGTGCCGACGTGCACCACCAGGTCGACCGACGACGCCACGGTGGGGACGACGAAGGCGTGGCCGATGTTCTCCCCGGCCAGCAGCGGCAGGGTGCACATCTTCACCACGGCCTCGCGGGCGCTGTTGGCGTGCAGCGTGCACATCCCCGGCAGGCCGGAGTTCAGCGCGATGAGCAGGTCCAGGCACTCCTCCTGCCGGACCTCGCCCACGACCAGCCGCGAGGGCCGCATCCGCAGCGCCTCCTTGACCAGCCGGCGCAGCGGGATCTCCCCGGCGCCCTCCAGGTTGGGCTGCCGGGTCTGCATCGCGACCACGTCGGGCAGCGGCACGCGCAGCTCGAAGACCTCCTCGCAGGTGACCACCCGCTCGCGGGCCGGGATGGCCGCGCAGAGGCAGTTGAGCAGCGTGGTCTTGCCGGCCTGGGTGCCGCCGGAGACGAGGATGTTCAGCCCGGCGGCGACCGCCGCCTCGAGGAACCGGGCCACGTTCGCCGGCAGCGTGCCGAGGGCGACCAGCTCGTCGAGGCTGTGGGCCTGCAGGACGAACTTGCGAATGTTGACCGCCATGTGGCGGCGGGTGATGTCCGGGATGACCACGTGCAGCCGGGACCCGTCGGGCATCATCGCGTCGACGAACGGCGTGCTCATGTCGATCCGCCGGCCGGAGGTGCGCAGCATCCGCTCGACCAGGTCGGCCAGCTGCCCCACGCCGAGGATCGTCGTGGTCAGCTCGCTGCGCCCGCGGCGGGCGATGAACACCCGGCCGGGCTCGTTGACCCAGATCTCCTCGATCTCCGGGTCGTCCAGGTACCGCTGCAGCGGACCGAACCCGGCCACCCGGTCCAGCACGTCCCGAACGACCGTCTCCGGGTCGGCGATCGAGGGCAGCGCCGAGGACAGCGACCGCTCGGAGTAGTCGGCCACGACGTCGCGCACCAGCACCCGGACGGTTCCGGGGTCGGTGAACGGGTCGAGCCCGCGCCGGCGGATGAGCTCACGAACCTCGCCATCGACCACGTCGACCGCACTGGCCATCCCCGGCACGACACCCCCGCTGACCAGCCATCGGAACGAATGAGTCCGGTGACTGTAAGGGAATGACGGGCCCCGTGGCGGGGCCCTGTGGACGGACAGTGAGCGGAGCGGCCGACGTTCACCCGGTCGGGTGACACCGATCGGGCCGGCGGAACCCGGGCGGCGCCGACGGTCCCGCCCGCCCTCACGTCGAACGGGCGGGACCGGTGCCACGGGACGACGCGGCATCCCCGTCATCGGCAGGGCCGGGGCCGAACGCGACCAGCCGGTGGTCGAGCGGAGAGCTCAGCCGCCGACGAGCTCTTCGGCCGCCTCGGGCCACCACTGACCCGCGATCGGGCCGCCCCGGCAGGTGCCGTCGGAGTCACCGGGCTGCTTGATCCACAGCAGCGCGTCGACCCGCGGGAGGTCCGGCGAGGTGGTCGGCGGCGCCCCCAGCCGGCGTCCCTCCGGATTGCACCAGCGGTCCTCGCCCACGGCCGTGGCCGGCGGCGGGCCGGCGCCGTTCCGGCTGGTGTCGATGACGAAGTGCACGGGCGGCGTCCCGGGTGGTGCGGTCGCGGCCAGCTGCTGCGACAGGGCCAGGCCGTAGCTCGCGCTCGCCTCGGTGCTCTCGAAGTTCGACACGTTGAGCGCGAACCCGTCGGCCTGGTCGATGTTGCTGGCGCGCAGCGCGTCGGCGAGCGCCGGCAGCTCCTCGATCCAGCTGGCGTTGCCGGCGTCCAGGTAGATGCGGGCCCCCGGCTGCCGGGCCAGGATCTCCACCGCCTGGCCGAGCACCTGGTAGCGCTCCGCGGGGTCCAGACCCTCGCAGCCGACGATGGCCTGCGGGATCGCGTCCGGCTCCAGCACGACGATGGCCGGCCGGTCCTCGATCGCGGCGGCGAAGCTGCCGATCCAGCTCAGGTACTCGTCGGTGTCCGCCGCCCCTCCGGCGGAGTAGGAGCGGCAGTCCCGCAGCGGCACGTAGTACGCCACCAGGACCGGGATCTCACCGGCCTCGGCCGCAGCGACGGACACCTCGTGCACGGCCGGGTACGGGTTCCCCGGGTTCGCGAACCAGGTGGCGGCGGGTTGCCCGGCCAGCGGCTCGAGCTCCTCCGCCGCGGCGTCGTCGCCTGCGGCCCGGGCCTCCGCGAGCGCGACGGCGCCGTGCCCCTCAGGGTTGACCCACAGCTCACCGGACAGCCGGTCCTGCCCGTCGGCGGCGGACCCGGAGGTGACCGCGGGCGGCGTCGTCGACGGCGCCGCGTCGGGCGGTGCGGCATCGCCACCGCAGGCGACGGCGGTGCCGGCCGCGGCGGCCAGCACCGCGGCCCGCACGGACGACCGGAGGCCCGTGCCTCCGGTCACGCGACGTGGACCCAGCGGGCCGGGGACGGCACCCCGTCGTCATCGAGCACGACCAACATGTACCAGCCCGACGGCGTGAGGCCCTCCGCGGCGGGCAGGCTCAGCTCGTAGGTCGTCCTCCCGGAGGACGCCGCCGTCCGGGAAGTCACCTCGAGGGCGACGGACCGCTGCTCGGGATCGGTCTGGTGGGTCACGGCGCTGGGCCGCATCAGCCGGGCCTCGGCGATGTCCGCGCTGTCGGCGGTGACCGGGAAGGTCGTT
Organism: Modestobacter lapidis; assembly: GCF_054780755.1. NCBI lineage: Bacteria > Bacillati > Actinomycetota > Actinomycetes > Geodermatophilales > Geodermatophilaceae > Modestobacter > Modestobacter lapidis. The sequence continues at coordinate 358,088 of NZ_BAAGVS010000003.1, forward strand.
CCGCGGGTGACCTCGGCCGGGGCGGAGGTCACCGTCGGGCGCTCACCGGCGAACAGGTACGGCGGTGAGTAGATCTCGATCCGGGTCTCGAACTTCCCCGGGATGGTGTTGTCCTCGTCGGCGAACAGCGGGTCCGAGCCCATCGTCATGACCCGGCCGTCGGGCAGCAGGATCGCGGTGGCGTGGTAGTTGCGGCCCACCTCGTTGGGCGCCGCCGGCAGCAGCTCCCCCGTCTCGGGGTCGAACCTCGTGGTCAGGTTCAGGTCGCTCTGGCTGTTGCCCCGGTAGCCCACCGACCCGCCGGTGAGCAGGGTTTGGTCGTCGGGCAGCGTGACGGCGTTGATGTACCGCGCGGGGCTGGGATAGTCGACCAGTGGCTCGAACCGCGGGGAGGGCAGGGTCAGGTCCACGACGTTGAACCGCGCCGTCGACTCCTCGCTGTCGCCCACCCCGCCGCCGCCGACGATCGCGACCTTCTGGTCCTGCGCCGGCGCGAGCAGGAAGGATGCGGCGGTCTCGTTGAACTCCGGGTCCTCGAGCCCGGGGACGTCCTGCCAGCTGTTGTCGGTCAGGTCCCAGATCCCGGGCTGGCGGCCCTCCTCGGCCGGCCCGTAGCCGGTGTTGGCGCCGCTGTAGAAGATGCGGTGGCCGTCGGCCAGCCGGTGCAGGCCGGGATAGGTCGGGAAGTAGCGGAACAGCTCCGGCCGCTCGGTCCACGTGCGGGTGGCCGGGTCGTAGACCTCGTTCTGGCCGTCGAGGATCTCGCCGTGCTCGTCCAGCCCCGAGACGGCCAGCACCTTGCCGTCCTCGAGCCCGACCAGCGTCGGGTACCAGCGGGACTCGGCCAGCCGGCCGGTCTCCCGGTAGGTCTCGGCGGCGACGTCGAACTCGTAGGACGCGTCGAGCCCGCGGTAGTTCTGCTTGTCCAGGGTGATGGTGTCGCCCTGGCCGTAGACGTCGTTGCGCAGGGCGGGGTCGATGTCCTCGACCTGGAACTGCAGGCCCTCCCGGATCTCGTACTCGTCGCCCTCGTCCTTGGCCTCGATCCACACGCTCACCTCACCGGTCATCCGGCTGCCGTCGGGCATGGTGTGCGCGGGCGGCACCAGGACGTCGGCGGTCGACACGTAGGTCTTGCCGCGGGCGGTGAACCGGGTGCCCTCGGGCAACGTGACGCTGCGGTCGTGCCGCTCGTTCTTGACGGTGAGGCTGCCGGCAGCGCGGTCGACGTCGTCGGCGAGCACCTCGTACTTGCGGGTGCCGCCGGCGATGAGCAGGTTGCCGTTGGGCAGGTAGGCGTGCCCGGAGCAGAAGAGGTCCTCCGGCGTCGGCACCTCCGTGGCCTCCCCGGTGGTCGGGTCCCAGACGATGGTCCGGAAGGTGCCGGCCTCGAAGTCCTTCGCGTTGTTGCCCGACCCGGCGATGAGCAGCACCTTGCCGGTGTGCAGCAGCGCCGCGTGGATGGCCTGGACCTCGTACTCCTCGGGCAGCGAGACGGTCTCCCAGGAGCCGTACTGCGCCTGGTAGTCGGGCTGGTCCCGCTGCCAGTCGGTGTAGGCACGCTCGGCCACGGACGTGACCACCGGGCCGTTGGCCGCCACCAGGGCGGCCACCGCCACCCCGATCAGGCCGGCGTTGCGCAGGCGGCGCAGCGGGCGCGGCTTGCGTCGGTTCATCGGGTGCTCTCCTGGGGTACCGGCGCGTCCTCGGGCTCGAGGACGGCGAGTTCGATGTCGCGGACGATCGCGGTGCGGGAGCCGGGCGTCCCGTCGTCACCCGCGGCGGGCAGGGCCGGCGGCGGAGGTGCCAGGACCGGCGGGGCCGGAGCCGCCACGGGCCGGTGCAGGCGCGCCCGCAGCAGGCCGGCGAGCCAGATGCCGGCCGGGACCAGGCACACGGTGAGGCTCAGCACCGCCCAGCTGCGGATGGCCAGGTGGGTGTTGCCCAGCGGCACCGACAGCGCGAGGGCGGCGAGCAGCAACGCCGCCCACCACAGGTTCTTGGTGAACGAGTCGAGCCGGTCACCGGAGACCGCGCCCTTGTTCGTGACGGCGAAGCTGATGTTGCGGTTGCGGATGGCCGCCCATAGCGCGCTGACGTACATGGGCGTCGAGACGACCGACATGAACATCCCGCTGACGCCGGAGGAGCCCTCCTCCTCGTGCGGACTGACGTTGTGCCGCCGGTTCCAGAAGTAGATACCGACCTGCATCACTGCGGCGTTGACGTAGAGCATCAGCCACAGCTGGGCGGCGACCAGCACGCCGGCCACGCCGGTCAGCAGGTAGGCGGCCAGGTTGGTGGCGCCGAGAACCCAGCTGACCGCCGTCGCCGGGTAGTAGGACATCAGCAGCGCGTAGTGGGCCCGGCGCCAGAACGACAGCCGGCGGAAGACCCGCCAGAACAGCCGCAGGATGACCTCGTCGGTCCCGCGGGCCCAGCGGCCCTGCTGGATGAAGTAGTCGCGCCAGGTCGTCGGCCCCTCGCCCACGGCGAGGACGTCGGGGGTGTAGACGGACTTCCACGTCGCGCCGCTGTCCGGATTCGTGCTGGAGTGCCAGACGATGCTGGTGGCGGCGTCCTCGGTGATGGAGTCCTGGAGGCCCCCGATCGCCCGCAGCGCCGAGAGCCGGACGGCGTTGTTGGTGCCGACGAACATCGCGGTGGAGAACCGGTTCGCGGCGCGCTGCAGGACGCTGTGGAACAGGTACTGCTGCGACTCCGCCGCCCGGGAGATGAAGTTGTCGTAGTTGCCGTACACCTGCGGCCCGACGACGAAGGCGACGTCCGGGTCGTGGAAGTACCCCATCAGCCGCTCGGCGAAGTTCGGCAGCGGCACGTGGTCGGAGTCGACCGACACCCAGAAGTCGTAGTCGTCGCCGTGCCGGTCCAGCCAGGCGTTGTAGTTGCCGTGCTTGGTCTTGGCCTTGTTCCGGCCGGTGGGCTGGTTCCACCGCGGCACGCCGTGGCGGCTGAAGTGCCGGACCCCGAGTTCGGCGCACATGGCCCGGACGTCCGGGTCGTCGCCCTCGTCGAGCAGCCACACGTCCAGCCGGCCGTCGTACCGGACCTGGACAGCGCCCTCCAGCGTGCGGCGCACCATCTCCAGCGGCTCCTTGCCGGGCACGATGGTGGTCAGGAAGGCGACCCGCTGACCGGTCAGCGGGGTCATCGGGATCGGGTCGCGGGCGTTGAGCGTGGCCACCGCCAGGGTGAAGACGTTGAGCAGCCGCAGCAGCTCGATCGTCCCGACGCTCGCGATGAGGACCAGCGCGAGCACGGAGCGCCAGTCACCGACGAACTCGGGGTAGTGCTCCGGCTGCAGCAGCCACAGCAGGAAGAGCGTTTCGAAGGCCAGCGCCGCGAGCACCAGCAGCCATGCCCGGGCACGGGGGACGCCGCTGGTCACCGGCCGGAAGCGGACCCGGCGGTCTTCCGGCGGGTCCTGCAACTGCCCGGCGAGCTCGCTGAAGTCGTCGTAGGGGTAACTGCGTTCGGCGGCCCGGTCAGCCACGCCGGGACGTGACCGGGAGGCTGCCTCCTGTTCCGTGCCGGGCCGGCTGACGAGCAGCCGGCAGGACCAGGGCGGACAGGAGCGCGTCGGCGGTCATACGCACGAGGAGGCCAGCTCGGTCCTGCGTGGGATGCGGCGGAGACGCACAGGGCGGGGCATGACACTCCTGTTCCAGGCTCTCTGGACCTGACAGGACGGCGGTCTCGCCACTCGCTCCCCGAACGGCCTGGCGACCGTGTTCTCCCCCCGCACCTCTGTTGGCGCGGCGGGGGCCGTTCGGATCTTCACGTCGTCTCGGGCACCCGCATCTCGGGTGCTGCCACCGAAACTAACCAGTACTGGTGACTCAGAGCAACTGGAAACTTTGTCTCACCCGAAGGAAGGAACTCCGCGTGAGCCTCTTGCTGCCGCTACGTCACATGATGTACGGCCGCGCTGGACGCCCATGCCGCCCTCTTCCTGCGCATGTCACAGCAGCACCGCCGTTCGGTCACGCTGCGTTCGACGCGAACGCTGAGCAGTGAGGTTGCTGACAGTCACGCGCGCTCGGCCCTCCTGCTCGGCTGGATCCGGGATCGACGCGACGGTCGGAGCGACCGCCGGCGCGGGTCCGTCGAACCATTCTTCCGGCGCCGGGAGACAGCAGGTGCGGAATGGCGACCACCGTGCGCCTGTTCCCGCTCCGCACGGCGGTGCGGAGTCGACCGCCGTCCTCCATCGACGTCCAGAAACGGCGCCCTCGAGGCGACCCGGGGCGAGCCCGCGCCGGGATCCGCGCTGGCAGGGACACCACGCAGCCGCCGAACTGCTCCACCGGTGCGCATCCCGGGTGCCGCCCCGGAGAGCCGCGCCGCCCACTCCCGATTCCGGCCGGCGCGGCCGGTGACCGGTGCCCGGGAATGGCAGTTCCGGCGAACTTCCGTGCCGCCGGGAACGCTGCCGGCCGGCTCCGTCGCCGGACCGGGGAATGGTCAGCCGGTGGGCCGAACCGCCCCGATGTAACCCGTCCAGTACATCGACCGGACGCTCACCCGGGCGCCGCTGTGCGGCGCCTCCACGATCCGGCCGCCACCGAGGTAGAGGGCGACGTGGTGGATGGTCGAGGGATCGGTGCGGTCGGTGGCCCAGAAGACGAGGTCGCCGGGGCGCAGGTCGGCGCGGGCCACCTTGGGCAGCGACGCGTACTGGGCCCGGCTGTTCCGCGCGACACCGACGTCGGCCTGCGCGTAGGCGTAGCGGGTCAGCCCGGAGCAGTCGAAGCCGACCACGCCGGCGTCGACACCGAAGCCCGGACCCGGGCCGGTCAGCGTGCCCCCACCCCAGGCGTACGGGGTGCCGACCGCCTGCAGGGCGGCCTGGATCGCGGCGGCGGCCACGGGCGACGAGCCCGCGCCGGCGAGCTCCCCCAGCGGCACGTCGAGCTCGCCCTCGGCCAGCGCACCCGCGATGCCGGCCAGCCGGCGCTCGTACGCCGGCGCCGCGTCGGAGTCGCCCAGCAGCGTGACGAGGTCCTGGTGGGCCTGTGCCAACTCGGCCAGCAGCGCGGTCCGTTCCTGCTCGACCGCCTCGGCCTGCCGGCGGGCGTCGGATTCCACCGCCTCGGCCGCCGCGAGGGTCTCGGCCGCGCCCTGCTGGAGCACGGCGGCCCGGCCGAGCGCCGCATCCGCCTCCGTCGCGGCACTGTCGGCCACGTGCCGGGCCATCGTGAATCGGACGAGCGCGTCGGCCTTCTGCCCACCGGCGTGGCCCAACAACGTCAACCGCTCGAGCAACTGCTCCGGGTTCCGGGAGCTGAGCAGCGCCTGCAGCCCGGGAGAAGTGCTGCCCTGGATGTAGCCGGCCCGCGCGAAGGCGGCGAGCTCGGTGCGCGCGGCGTCGAGCACGGCGCCCGCCTCCCTGGCCACGACGCCGGCCGCCTCCGCGGCGGCCTGCGCGGCCACGAACGCGGCCTGCTCGGCCTGGTAGCCGTCCAGCGCTATCGCGGAAGCCGCGCGGGCCGCGTCCAGCTCGGCCGAGGCGGTCGCCAGCCGGTCGGCCAGCCCGGCCAGCCGCTGGACGACGGCATCGGCGGCCTGCTCGGCGGCCCGGATCTCCTCCTCGCCCGGCCCCTCCGGTTCGGCGGGGGCGGTCGAGGTGGGGGCGGTCGAGGTGGGGGCAGCGGACCCGGGGGCGCCGGGCTCGGTGGGTGCCGCGGACTCGACCGCGCCGGGCGCGGTGGGTGCTGCCGGGTCGGCCGCAGCGATACCCGCGCCGGCGACCAGGCAGGCGGCTGCCGCAGCGCCGACGACGGCCAGCCGCGCCGCACTGCGGTCGATCCGTGGCCCCCGGGCCGGCGAACGGCGGAGGGCGACCGCTGTCGCCCGTCGTCTGCGCCCCACCTGTACCCCCCGCCGGCGGACCCGTCGTCCGCGATCCACGCTGCCAGCCGGCGGCCTCCCGACGGAAGGGGTGTCACCCGTCCGAGGCCGACCGGCGACGGGGACCCGGCTCAGCACGCCACTCGGTGCCCACCTCAGCACGGTCGGTGGAGCACGGCGGGGCCAGCAGGGCGGCGCCCCGCACTGTCAGTCGTGCACCCCGCCGCCGGGCGAGAGCTCCTCGAGCTCGTCGACCCGCAGGACCCGGTGCAGGGGGTACATCTCGATCAGGCTGTCGTCCGCCGTCCCGGTGGTGACGGTGAGCCAGCCGGCCGGCCCGAACCGCACGACCCGGTGCGGCAGCTCCACCTGCCCCGAGGGATGGGCGTCGTCGACGAGGGTCACCGAGGCCTGGTACAGGTGCCGGTCGTTGACCGTGGTGATGTCCATGGCGGGACGCTAGTGCCGCCGCCGGCCCTCAGCCCGCGGAGCGCAGCACGGCGTCGATCAGGTGCGGCCCGGGCTCGGCGAGCGCGGCCCGGAACTGCCCGGCCAGCTCCTCCGCCGTCGTGGCGCGGGTGGCGGGCACGCCCATCCCGGTGGCCAGCGCGACGAAGTCCAGCGACGGCCCGCCCAGGTCCAGCAACCGGCCGGCCCGCTCACCGCCGCTGCGCGCGCCGACGTTCTCCAGCTCGTGCTCGAGGATCGCGTAGGAGCCGTTGTCGCAGATGACGGTGGTGACGTCGAGCTGCTCGCGGGCCTGGGTCCACAGCGCCTGGAGGGTGTACATGGCGCTGCCGTCGGCCTGCAGGCTGACCACCGGACGATCGGGGCAGGCCACCGCCGCGCCGGTCGCGACCGGCATTCCCTGGCCGATGGCCCCGCCGGTCAGGGTGAGCCACTCGTGCCGCGGGGCGCCGGCGGTCGCCGCGGGCAGGTGCATGCCGGAGGTCAGCGCCTCGTCGACCACGATCGCCCGCTCGGGCAGCAGCGCGCCCACCACTGCGGCCAGCGAGCGCGGGGTCAGCGCGCCGCTGGGCAGCTCGGGGCGGGTTGCCCCGGCCACCACCGGGACTGCGTCGGGTGCGACCTGCTCGGCCAGCGACCGCAGCGCGGCCACGCCGTCCTCCTCGGGCAGGGACAGCACGTGCACCGTGCAGTCCGGCGGCGTCAGCCGGCCCGGCAGGTCGGGGTAACCGAAGAACGCCACCGGCTCCGGCGTCCCGACCAGGATCAGGTGCTGCACGCCCTCGAGCTCGGCCATCGCCTGCGGCGGCGCGTAGGGCAGCTTGAGGACGTCGGGCACCCCGGCGCCGCGGGCCATCCGGGCCGGGGACCTGGTGGCCAGCAGCCGGGCCCCGGTGCCCGCGGCCACCTGCGCGGCGGCGAGCAGCCCGTCGGCGCTCACCGCATCGCTCCCGAGGAACAGCACCGTCTTCTCGCCGAGCACCGCGGCCACCTGCTCGACCAGCGCGGCGGCGACGGTCGGCGCCGGCCGGCGCGGCCGCACCGGAGCCACCGCCGCGCCCTCGCTCCACGACACGTCGGCCGGGAGCACCAGCGTCGCCACCGATCCGGGCGCCCGGGTCGCGGCGGCCACCGCGTCCGCGACGTCCTCGCCCACCGATGCGGTGGTCAGCGACCGGCGGACCCAGCCGGACACCGCGCCGGCGATCGCATCGATGTCGGACTCCAGCGGCGCGTCCAGCCGCTTGTGCCCCAGCGCGTGATCACCCACCACGTTGACCAGCGGGGTGCGGGCGCGGTGGGCGTTGTGCAGGTTCGCCACGCCGTTGCCCAGGCCCGGCCCCAGGTGCAGCAGCGTGGCCGCCGGGCGGCCGGTCATCCGGGCGTAGCCGTCGGCGGCGCCGGTGGCGACGCCCTCGAACAGGGTCAGGACGGCGCGCATCTCGGGCACGTCGTCCAGGGCAGCCACGAAGTGCATCTCCGAGGTTCCCGGATTCGCGAAGCAGACGTCCACCCCGCCGCCGACGAGAGTGCGGATCACTGCCTGTGCGCCGTTCACGGGGCCTCCGATTGCGGCCGCGCACGGGGAAGCGGCCTGGTTCGCAGCCTGTCACGGGTGGTCGCGGGCGGCGATCCGACTGCGGCAGGATCAGGGGCATGGCCAGCACCGAGGATGGCACCACCCTCCGCCGGGGCGCCCGGCCACATCCGGCGTGGAGCGCGCTGGTCGGGCTGACGTCACTCGGGGTGCTGCTGCAGGGGCTGTGGGCGGGGCTGTTCCTGCGCCGCGACGCCGACGGCAGCACCTGGTACGCGCTGCACCAGCACGGCGCCGAGGCGACCATCGTGCTCGCCCTGCTGGCCACCGTCGCCGCCGCGGTGTGGCTGCGGCACCGCCGGGACCTGCTGGTCGGCACCGCCCTGCTGCTGGTGCTCCTGGTCGTCGAGTACTTCCTCGGCCGGGCCGGGGGCACCGGCGTCGCGGTGCACGTGCCGCTGGCGATGCTCCTCATGGGGCTGGCGGTGTGGCTGCCGATGGCGGCCCGCCGGGGCTGACGTGCCCCTGCACGGAGGGCCGCCGGACCTGGCCGTCGCCGTTCGGACGGCGCTGCGCGACGCCGCGGACCCGGCCCGCGCGGCCGGCATGCAGGCGTACCTGAAGTCGGCGCAGCCCTGTCTCGGGGTGCGGGTGCCGGCGGTCCGCCGGATGACGCTGGCGCTCGCCCGGGAGCAGCCGCCCTCCTCGGCAGCCGAGGTGCGCGATGTGGCCACCACCCTGTGGCGCGGCGCGGCCCACCGCGAGGAGCGGTACGCCGCGGTCGCGCTGACCGGCCTGCCCGTCGCCCGCGGCTCGCTGGTCCTGCTGTCGCTGTACCAAGAGGTCATCGTCACCGGCGCGTGGTGGGACCACGTGGACGGCGTCGCGCCCCGCGTCCGGGACCTCCTCCTCGCCTCCCCGGCGACGATGACCATGCTGCTGCGCGGCTGGGCCCGCTCTCCGGACCGGTGGCTGCGCCGCAGCGCGGTCATCGCGCAGCTCGGGGCCAAGGCCCGCACCGACACCGCGCTGCTGACCGAGGTGATCGAGGTCAACGCCGCCGATCCGGAGTTCTTCGTCCGCAAGGCCATCGGGTGGGCGCTGCGCGACTACGCACGCACCGACCCTGGCTGGGTCCGCCGTTTCCTCACCGAGCACGAGCTGAGCCCCTTGTCCCGCCGGGAAGCGGCCAAGCACCTCAGCGGCGTCCCCGCAGCAGGCCGGCCGGGCTGATCAGAAGGTGATCACCAGGCGGCCGCGGACGCCGCCGCCCTCCAGGCGGCGGTGCCCGCGGCCGCCTCCTCGGCCGGGAACGTCGCGGCGACCCGCAGGGTCACGATGCCCTTCACGACGGCCTGCCGGAGCCCGTCGAGCTTGCCGGGCGCCTGGGCGTACTCGCGCACCATCACCGGGATGACCCGCAGGTCCCGCTCGCCGTTCCCGCGGTAGCCGCGCACGGTCGCGACCGCGCCGCCGTCCCTGACCGCCGGCAGCACGGCGGCATCCTGCACCGAGCCGTCGGCCAGCCCGTCGACGCCGTCGGGGAACTCGGCGCGGATCCGGTCGGCGACGTCGTCCCCGCGCCGGACGACGACGTCGGCCCCCAGGTCGCGCACCAGCTGCTCGTCGGCCTCCGACGAGTCCGCGACCACGGTCAGCCCCTCGGCCCTGGCCAGCTGGACGACGTAGCCGCCGAAGGCGCCGGCGGCACCGGTCACGGCGAGCACCTGGCCGGGTTGCAGGTCCATGGCGTCCAGCGCGAGCCGGGCGGTGAGCCCGTTCATCGGCAGCGTCGCCGCCGCGACGTCGCCCACCCCCGCCGGCACCCGCGCCACGGAGCCGACCGGGAGCACCAGGTTCTCCCGGTACCCGCCGTGCGCGCCGGAGGGGACGACGATGCCCATCACGTGCTCGCCGGCGGTCAGGTCGGTCTCCACCCCCGGGCCCACCTCGGCCAGCACCCCGGCGACGTCCATGCCCGGGACGTAGGGGAAGTGCACGGTCTCCTCGCGCTGGGCGTACGTGCCGTTGCGCGCGTAGGTGTCCGTGGGGTTGACCGTCGCCGCAGCCACCCGGAGCCGCACCTGGCCCTCGCCCAGCGGCTCGTCCGGGACGTCCACGACGTGCAGGGCCTCGGGCCCGCCGAACTCGGTCACTCCGACTGCTCTCATGCTCCCTGGCTACCGCACGCCGCCGCCGGCGACACCGCGGCTTCCACCAGGCAGCAGCCCGGTGGGCTACCGCCCCGGCGGCCGGGGCGACCAGGGCTGGAAGAGCCGGCCCAGCGTCCGGTCCGGCGAGCGGTAGACCACCGTCGGGCCGCGGCGGACGGTCACCGTGACGGCGTCCTCGTGCCCCGCCCGCTGCAGCTCCACCGCGCGCACGTCCGAGACGGCGACCCTCCGACTCCCGTCGACCGCGGCCGCCTGGGCGGCCGACGTGGCGAACTCCGGCGTCCGGTTCCCTACCCGGGTGACGGCGACCCGCAGCCCGGCAGCGGCGACCACCGCCACGCTGGCGCCGAGCAGCAGGAACGAGACCCACAGCGAGTCCGGCAGCAGCACCGCGGCGACGGCCGCGCCGCCGAAGAGGACGACGAGCGCGCCCATCCAGGCGAGCAGCTCGCGCAGCCGCCGGCGGGTCTCCTCGACGGTGCGGACCGGCGCCGGCGCGTCGCACCAGCCGTCGTCGTAGACGTCGAGCAGCCGCCACTCACCGGCGTCGTCGCGGACCGCGACCCGTCCCTGCCGGCTCACCGCGGGGTCCCGTGCACCGGGCGGGTCATCAACGCAGCCTCTCCGGGGGACGACGGTTCCTCGGTCCCGGCCAGTATGGCGGCTCCGGCACCCGCCCCCGCGAAGCCCCGGTTGCCGGCGGCCGCTGCCCAGCCGGGACGGCTACCGTCGCGCCGGTGAAGCTCCTCCGGCCGCCGGCCCTCCTGGTCTCGGCCGTCCTGCTGGCCGGGTGCTCGGCCGGGGACGCCGGCCGCCCCCCGACCTCGACGGAGGCCGGCGCGCCACCGTCCAGCAGCGCCGCCGCGACCTCGGTGGAGCCGGGCCCGGCCGCCGACGAAGCGGCCGCCGCGGCCGCGGCCGACCCGGCCACGGCGCGGACGGCCCAAGAGGCCGCGCTGGCCAGCGCCCTGCGCGCCGCCGACCTGCCGGCGGGCTGGTCGGTGCAGGCGAACCCGGTGCCCGACGGTGACCTCGCCGACGCCCCGAGCCTGGCCGGGATCTGCTCGGGCAGCGTGCCCAGCGAGGCACGGCGGACGGCGAAGTTCCCGGTCACCGGCCTGGATGCCGCCGGCACCGCGGTGCTGGCCAGCGAGGCGATCTCCTACGAGACCGCGGCCGACGCCGAGCGAGCGCTGTCCGAGCTCGGGGCCGCCTTCGCGACCTGCCCGCCGGAGGACTACACGTTCCTGCCGGGCCCACCCACGGCGGGTCTCCTGCCGGACTCGCTGGCAATCCGGTACGAACTGTCCAACGGCGTCGGTCAGGTCGTTCTCGCGCAGGTGCGTGGCGCAGTGCTGTCCATCGTCATCGGCGAGGAGCCGGACACCACCCTGGCAGCCGCGCAGCGCATCGCCGACCGGATGGCCCGGCTGCCGGCCGCGGTCATCGGCGCCTGAGCCGTTGCCCGACACGAGGAGGACGACCCGGTGAGCCAGCCCGAGGACGACTTCTACCGCGGCGACCCGCCGGCGGGCTCGACGGCGGCGGGGCAGGGACAGCCGGCGCCATCGGCACCGGGGCCGCCCGGCTACGGCCCACCACCCGGCTACGGCCCGCCACCCGGCTACGGCCCACCGCCCGGCTACGGCCCACCGCCCGGCTACGGCCCACCGCCCGGTTACGGCGGCGCACCACAGTGGCGGCGGCCGACCAACACCCTGGCGATCCTGGCGCTGGTCATGGCCTTCGTGTTCGCCCCCGCCGGTCTGGTGCTCGGTGTCGTCGCCCGCCGGCAGATCCGCGAGACCGGCGAGGAGGGCGACGGCCTGGCGCTGGCCGGGATCATCATCGGCGGCATCGCCACCGCGCTCTTCGCCGCGGTGATCGTCCTCTGGGTGGTCGCCTTCGCCACCCTCGCGTCCGGCAGCTTCGCCCCCTGACGACGGACCCCCGTGCCGGGTGCCTGACTACGCGGGTGGGGTGAAGGTGGAGGTGCGCGGGAGCCCGGCGGCCCGGCCCTTGCCGGCGATGACCAGGGCCATCTTGCGGCTGGCCTCGTCGATCATCTCGTCGCCGAGCATCGCCGAGCCCTTCTGCCCGCCGGCCTCCGACGTCGCCCAGTCGTAGGCATCGAGGATGAGCTCCGCGTGGTCGTAGTCCTCCTGGGAGGGGGCGTAGATCGCGTTGGCCGCGTCGATCTGGTCCGGGTGGAGCACCCACTTGCCGTCGAACCCGAGCATCGCCGAGCGCCGGGCGGCCTCCTCGAAGGCCGGCACGTCCCGCACCTGCAGGAACGGGCCGTCGATGGCCTGCACGCCGCTGGCGCGGGCGGCCATCAGGATCTGCATGAGGATGTAGTGGTACGGGTCGCCCGGGTAGTCGGGGTGCAGCGCGCCCACGGTCAGCGACTTCATGTTGATGCTGGCCATGAAGTCGGCCGGGCCGTAGATGATCGTCTCGATCCGCGGGCTGGCGACGGCGATCGAGTTGACGTTGACCAGGCCCTGCGCCGTCTCGATCTGCACCTCGATGCCGATCCGGCCGACCTCCAGGCCGTTGGCCTTCTCGACCTGGGTGAGTAGCAGGTCCAGCGCCTGCACCTGCGCGGCGTCGGCGACCTTGGGCAGCATGAGGCAGTCGAGCTCCGCGCCGGCGCCGCCCACCACCTCGACGACGTCGGTGAACGTCCACTCCGTGGTCCAGTCGTTGACCCGGACCGCACGGATCGTGTCGCCCCAGCCGCCTTCGTTCAGCGCCGCCACGATGTTCCTGCGGGCCCCGGGCTTGGCCAGCGGGGCGCAGGCGTCCTCCAGGTCGAGGAACACCTGGTCGGCGGGCAGCCCCTTGGCCTTCTCCAGGAAGCGGGGGTTGCTGCCGGGGACCGCCAGGTTGGAACGACGGGATCGCAGCTGGGCCACGGTGCCTCCGCTGGGTGGTGGGTCGGCTGTGAGGAGAGGGTAGCGACGTCAGGTGATGGGTTCGGTCACCGTCGGCGAGCTGCTGCCCCGGATCACCAGGGCCACCCCGAGGACGACGGCGATCATCCCGGGCAGCGCCAGCAGCGGCGGCACCTGCTGCAGCAGCACCAGCGCCACCAGGAGCGCGCCGGGGACCTCGAGCAGGATCGCCAGCCCGACCACGGTGGGGCCGACGGTGGAGAGCACCAGGTTGAGCAGGGTGTGCCCGAGCAGCTGCGCGCAGCCGGTGATCGCCGCGATCAGCCACCAGTCGCGGGCGCTGAACCCGGTGAGCGGCACGCCCACCACCGCGGCGGCCACCGCGATCGCCACCGCGCAGGTGGCGTAGCAGACCACCGCGTAGGCCGAGGTGGTCAGCCGCTCGCGGGCCCGGGCGCCGGCCAGCATGTAGCCGGCGGCGCAGATGGCGCCCAGCAGGGCGAGTCCGTCGCCGGCCAGCGCCCGCCACGACACGGTGACGTCGACGCCGGCGATCATCGCCGCGCCGAGCACGGCCAGGACCAGCCCGCCCCAGACCGTGCCGGGCAACCGGACGCCGGCGAACCGGGCCGCCAGCGCGGTCCAGATGGGGGTGGTGGTGACCAGCGCGGTCGAGGCGGCGACCGTCGTCATCGACAGGCTGGGCAGCCAGGCGGCGAAGTGCGCGGCGAGGAACAGTCCGGCGACCACCGAGCTGGCCAGGTGCCGGGGCCGCAGCCCGGTCAGCGTGGCCCGCTCGCGCAGCAGGACGACGGGCAGCAGCAGCACCGCGCCGGCGGCGTTGCGCCAGAACGCCAGCGCCAGCACCGACGTCGCGACCAGCGCGGTCAGCGGCCCGGAGAACGACACCCCGGCGATGGCCACCGCCATGATCCCGACGTCCCGGCCGCCGGGCCGGGTCACTGCCCACGCGGGCGCCGCAGGTGCGGCCGTGCTCATCCCGGGACCGCGATCGTCCCCACGGCGACCGGGAGCACCCGGCCGCTGACCGTCGCGGCGGTGGCCACCCCGGCGGCCACGGTCACCGAGCAGGCGAGCACCGAGGGGCGGCCCATCGCCTCGCCCTGGTGGACCGTGTACTCCGTCGTCCCGTCGGCGGCGACCAGGCCGGTGGCGGCCAGCCACACCCCGGTGCCCAGCGCGGCCGAGCCGGTGGCCGGGTCCTCGCCCCAGCGCAGGTCGGCGGCGAAGACGCGGGCCCGCACGGTGCGGGAGGCGGCGTCCCAGGACAGCACCGACACGCCCTCCCCCACGCCCAGCCGGTTCAGGGCGGCGCGGTCCGGCCGGGCCCGGTCCACCGCGTCGGGGTGGACGGCGAGGTGGGCGAACGGCAGCCCGCAGCCGGCGACGAGCACCGGCACCCCGGCCAGGTCCGCGACGGCCAGCCCGAAGGCGGTGGCCAGATCGGCGGGGTCGGGACCGGGCTCGACCGTGGCCGGACCGCCGCCGAGGGTGGCGCCGCCGTCGTCCACGGTCAGGTCGACGACGCCGACGCCGCACTCCTGCCGGAGCCGGCCGGCGGGCAGCCGACCGGCGCGGACCAGGGTGTGCGCCGCTCCGACGCTGGGGTGCCCGGCGAAGGGCAGCTCGGCGAACGGCGTGAAGATCCGGACCCGGTAGTCAGCGGTCGGATCGGTCGGGGCGCAGAGGAACGACGTCTCCGAGAGGTGGAACTCGAAGGCGAGCGCCTGGCACTGCCCGGTGGTCAGGAAGTCGGCGTCGAAGACGACGGCGAGGGGATTGCCGGCGAACGGTCGCGGCGCGAACACGTCCACGACCTCGTAGGAGAGCCGGTCGGCTGCGGAGGACGCCACGGCGGCGACGGTAGCCGCAGCGCGCACCGCCACGGGAACCGGACGGGACAGCGATCCTGCCGGTAGCGCTGTTTCAGCGCTTGCAGCGCTACACTGAATGCGTGGCCACTGTCCAGATCCGCGGAGTTCCCGACGATGTCCACCGGATCCTCCGCCGGCGGGCCGCTGGAGCCGGGTTGAGCCTGCAGGAGTTCCTGCTCGCTGAGGTCGTCGACGGTGCCCGTTCGCCGGCGCCGGCAGAACTGGTGGCCGAGATCGATCAGCAGCTCGCCCGGGGTGCCGGCCACGGTTTCAGCTCGGTGGCCTCCGCGGAGTTCGTCCGCGCCGACCGCGACCAGCGGTGAGAGTTCTCGACGCGTCGGTGGTCACGGACGCCGTGGCCGTCTCCGGGATCGACGGCGAGCAGGCCCGCCGCCTGCTCGCCGCTGAGTCCTGGCTGCACGCCCCGGCGATGCTGACCGTCGAGGTGACGTCTGCCCTGCGCGCGATGGCGATCCGCGGTTTCCTCGACCAGGCGGACGCGCTGGAAGCTGCGAGTCGGGTCGCCCGGGTCCGCACCCGCCGCTACCCCTTTGAGCCGTTCCTCCCGCGGGCGTGGGAAATGAGAGACAACGTGACGCCCTACGACGCCTGGTACGTGGCGCTCGCCGAGGCGCTGGGCACCACGCTGGTCACCAGCGACGCCCGGCTGCGCCGCGCCGACGGCCCCCGCTGCCCGATCCTCAGCCCGGCGGAGGCACTGGCGGCGGGCTGACCAGCGCGGTCGACCGGATCACCCGACCGGCGGCGGTAGCCTTCCCAGTCGTGACGACGGTGACGAGGGCGTACGTCTCGCGGATCGCGGGGCTCCCCGTCTTCGACCCCAACGGCGACCGGGTCGGCAAGGTGCGCGACGTCGTCGTGGCGCTGCGGGTGGGCACCGCACCGCCCCGCGCCCTGGGCATGATCATCGAGGTCGTCGCCCGCCGCCGGATCTTCTGCCCCATCGGCCGGGTCACCGGGATGGACGCCAGCTCCGTGGTGCTGTCCTCGGGCACGCTCAACCTCAAGCGCTTCGAGCAGCGCGCCGGCGAGACGCTGGTGCTCGGCGAGCTGCTCGACCGCTCGGTGACGATCAGCGAGACCGGCCGGCCGGCCACCGTCGTCGACGCGGCGATCGAGCAGACCCGCACCGGCGACTGGGTGCTCTCCCGGCTCGCCGTCCAGGAGCCCGGCCGGCTGGGCCGGCGCGGGCAGCTGCACCAGTTCGCCTGGGACGAGATCAGCGGGCTCGCCCTGCCGCAGACCCGGCAGAGCGCCGAGACGCTCATCGCCACCTACCGGGAGCTGAACGCCGCCGACGCCGCGCACGCCCTGCAGGACCTGCCCATCAAGCGGCGGCACGAGGTCGCCGAGGCGATGGACGACCAGCGGCTGGCCGACGTGCTCGGCGAGCTGCCGGGGGGCGAGCAGATCGTCATCCTCGGCACCCTGGAGGAGGGCCGGGCGGCCGACGTCCTCGAGGTGATGGACCCCGACGACGCCGCCGACCTGCTGTCGGAGCTGTCGAACGTCGACCGCAACCGGCTGCTGGAGCTCATGGAGCCCGACGAGGCGGAGCCCGTCCGCCAGCTGCTGAAGTACTCCGAGGACACCGCCGGCGGAATCATGACCAGCGAGCCGGTGATCCTCACCCCGGACGCGACGATCGCCGAGGCGCTGGCCCGGGTACGCGCCCCCGAGCTGACCCCCTCGCTGGCCAGCCAGGTCTACGTCTGCCGCCCGCCCTCGGGCACCCCCACCGGCCGCTACCTCGGGCTGGCGCACATCCAGCGACTGCTCCGGGAACCTCCGTCGACCCTGGTCAGTGGCGTGCTCGACGACCTCGAGCCGCTGCACCCCGAGGCCCCGCTGGGCGAGGTGACCCGCTACTTCGCCACCTACAACCTGGTGGCCGCCCCGGTCGTCGACCCGCAGGGCCGGCTGGTGGGCGCGGTCAGCGTCGACGACGTCCTGGACCACCTGCTGCCCGACGACTGGCGCGAGCGGGCCCGCCGTGGCTGACGCCGAGCGGCGTGCCGACCTGCGGCTGGACCAGCCCCGCGGGGCCCGTGGGGTGGGCAGCTTCCTGCGGCTGGACCCCGACGCGGTGGGGCGCTTCGCCGAGGGGATCGCCCGCTTCCTGGGCACCGGCCGGTTCCTCGCCGTCCAGACGCTGATCGTCATCATCTGGATCGTGTTGAACGTGGCCGCGGTCAACCTGCGCTGGGACCCCTACCCCTTCATCCTGCTCAACCTGGCCTTCTCCACCCAGGCCGCCTACGCCGCGCCGCTGATCCTGCTGGCCCAGAACCGGCAGGCCGACCGCGACCGAGTGCAGTCCGAGGAGGACCGGGCGCGGTCGGCGAGCACCCGCGCCGACACCGAGTACCTCGCCCGCGAGCTGGCCTCGCTGCGGGTGTCGGTCGGTGAGCTGGCCACCCGCGACTTCATCCGCAGCGAGCTGAGCCGGCTGGTGCCCGAGGACCCGGAGGACGACGGCGCGGACCGCCGGAAGAAGGGCGGGAAGAAGCGCCGCGACGCCGCTCCCGACGGGGTTCCCGGATGAGCGCCGCCGGCCGGCCGGTCACCGTCGTCACCGGCGCCAGCCGGGGCATCGGTGCAGCGACCGCCGTGCGGCTGGCCGCCGCCGGGCACGCCGTCGTGGTCAACCACCGGCGCTCCCCCGCCGACGCCGAGACCGTGGCCCGGCGGGTCCGCGCCGCCGGCGGGCGCTGTCTGGTGGTGGCCGCCGACGTGACCCGCGAGGACGACGTCGACCGGCTCTTCGCCGATGCCGCCGCGGAACTGGGCCCGGTCACCGGGCTGGTCAACAACGCGGGTGCGACGCTGCACGTCGGCGACCTGGCCGACACCCCGGTCGCGGTCGTCCGCTCGGTGATCGACGTCAACCTCGTGGGGCCGGTGCTGTGCGTGCGGGCCGCGGCCCGCGTGCTCTCCACCCGCCACGGTGGCCCCGGTGGCGCGATCGTCAACGTCTCCTCCTCGGCCGCCACCCTCGGCGCGCCGCACGAGTACGTGCACTACGCCGCGGCGAAGGCCGGCGTGGATGCGCTCACGGTGGGGCTGGCCAAGGAACTCGCCGACGACGGCATCCGGGTCAACGCCGTGGCCCCCGGCCTGGTCCGCACCGGCATCCACGCCGACGCCGGCGATCCGGGCCGGCTCGGGCGCGTGGTCGCGCGCATCCCGGCCGGGCGGCCGGGCGAGCCGGAGGAGCCGGCCGCCGCGATCGCCTGGCTGCTGGGGCCCGAGGCGTCCTACGTCACCGGAGCGGTGCTCCGGGTGGCCGGCGGCCTGTAGCCCCGACCGCGGCCAGCACGGCGGCCAGCGGGTCGCCGGTCACGGTGTCGACGATGGTGTGCCGCTCGTGCCACTGGTCGACGTCGCGGTGCTGCACCGCCGTCCAGTCCGGGACGACGTGCCCGGATAGGTCGGCCGCCCGCTGCTCCACCCGGCGCCGGTGCTCGACCGGGTCGGTGCAGATCAGCCGCACCCAGTGCACCGGTGCGTCGCGCCGGACCGCCAGGTCGCGGAACGGCCGACGAGAGGCGGCGACCGGGAACACCGCGTCGACGACCACGTCGGTGCCGGCGGCCAGGCAGGTGTCGGCGGCCGCCAGTGCGAGGACGTACCCGTGTGCCCCGACGTCCGCCGGCGTCGGGACGAGGCCCTGCCGGAGGAGCGCCGCCTCGAAGGCATCGATCCGCAGGTGGGCGGCGCCGAGCCGGCCGGCCAGGGCCCGGGCGACCGTCGTCTTGCCCACGCCGGGCAGCCCGCCGACCACGAAGAGGCTGCCCGCCGCCGCACCTGGGCGCTCCGGATCAGCCGTCCGTGCCCGCGTGGTAGCCATCGGTCGATGGTGCGACTGCTCCGGACCGCCGGTGGTGTGCCGCGCCGGCGCCGGTGATGAGCTGCACACTGTGCAAGCTTGCACAGTGTGCAGTGACGGTGGATTCTCCTTTCCGTGGCGGAACGGGGACTACGCGAGCGGAAGAAGGCGGACACCCGCTCCGCGCTGGCCGACGCCACCCTCCGGCTGGCGGCCGACCGCGGCTGGGAGCAGGTCACCGTCGAGGCGATCACCGACGCCGCCGGCGTCTCCTACCGGACGTTCTTCAACCACTTCTCCGCCAAGGAGGAGGCGCTGCTGCTCCCCGGCGGGGACGACCAGCCGCGGCTGTCCGCCCGGCTGCGGGACCAGCCGGCGGACATCGCGGTGCTCGACGCCGTCCGGGCCGCGCTGCACGACGAGCTGGCCGACCTGGAGACCGACCCGGGCGCGCTGCGCAACCGGATGACCGTCGTGCTGGGCAACCCGTCGCTGCTCCCCCGGCTGGTCGAGATGGGCGCCACCGACGAGCGCGAGCTCGCCCAGGCCATCGCCGAGCGCACCGGCCAGGACGTCGAGGCCGATCTCCACCCCGCCCTGCTGGCCGCCGTCCTCTCCGCCACCGTGCGGGTGGTGCTGGGCCGCTGGCACCTCCAGGACGGCGCCACCCCGCTGACCACGCTGGCCGACGAGGCGCTGCGCGCCCTGGCCGGCGGCCTGCCGGCGCCTCCGCCGGCCGGCTGAACCGCCGTTCCCACCCGCACTGCCATCCCCACCCGCACTGCCATCCCCACCCGCACGGCCATCCCCACCGACAGGAGCACCATGACCACGACCGCCGAGACCGGTACCGCCGGGGCGGCCAGCACCCAGGCCGCGATGAGCCGACGGGAGGTCCTGCAGGCGCTCTCCGGCCTGATGATGGGCATCTTCGTCGCCATCCTGGCCGCGACCGTCGTCTCCAACGCCCTGCCGGTGATCATCGCCGACCTGGGTGGCAGCCAGTCCATCTACACCTGGGTCGTCACCGCGGAGCTGCTGGCGATGACCGCGAGCGTGCCGCTGTGGGGCAAGCTCGCCGACCTGGTCAGCCAGAAGCTGCTGGTCCAGCTCTCCCTGGGGCTGTTCGTCGCCGGCTCGCTGCTGGCCGGGTTCGCCCAGGACACCGAGACGCTCATCGTCGCCCGCGTCATCCAGGGCGTCGGCGCCGGTGGCCTCACCGCGCTCGTCCAGATCGTGATGGCGGCGATGATCCCGCCGCGCGAGCTGGGCCGCTACGCCGGCATCTTCGGCGCCGTGTTCGCCGTCGCCACCGTCGCCGGGCCGCTGATCGGCGGCGTCATCGTCGACACCTCGTGGCTGGGCTGGCGCTGGTGCTTCTTCATGGGCGTGCCGTTCGCGCTGCTCGCGATCGTGCTGCTGCAGAAGACGCTGAAGCTGAAGCAGGTCCGGCGCGGCGACGTGCAGATCGACTGGCTCGGCGCGCTGCTGATCACCGCCGGGGTCAGCACCCTGCTCATCTGGGTGACCCTGGCCGGCAACGACTTCGACTGGCTGTCCGGAACGACCGCGCTGATGGTCGGCGCCTCCGTGGCGCTGCTGGCGCTGGCCGTGCTCGTCGAGTCCAAGGTGGCCGAGCCGGTCATCCCGCTGGACATCTTCCGCAACCGCACGGTCGCCCTCACCACGCTTGCCAGTGCCCTGGTCGGCATCGCGATGTTCGGCGGCACGGTGTTCCTGTCGCAGTACTTCCAGATCTCGCTGGGCTACTCCCCCACCGAGGCCGGGCTGCTCTCGCTGCCGATGATCGGCGGCCTGCTGGTCTCCTCGACGGTGGCCGGTGCGCTGATCACCAGGACCGGCACCTGGAAGCGGTTCCTCGTCGCGGGCGGGATCCTGATGACGCTCGGCTTCGGGCTGCTGGCCACGATCGACGCGCAGACCCCGATCTGGATGCTCGGCACCTTCATGGTCGTGCTCGGCGTCGGCGTCGGGCTGCTCATGCAGAACCTCGTCCTCGCGGCGCAGAACGACGTCCCGGCCCGTGAGCTGGGCTCGGCGACGTCCGTGCTGTCGTTCTTCCGCAGCCTCGGCGGCACCATCGGCGTCAGCGTGCTCGGCGCGGTGCTCGCCGGCCGGGTGGCCAGTGACCTCAGCGTGCTCGGTGGCGGCTCCGAGGGCGGCGAGACCGCGGTCCCCGACATCTCCACGCTCCCGCCGGAGGTCGCGGTCGTGGTGCAGGACGCCTACGGCAACGCCACCGCCGAGCTGTTCTTGATCGCCACCCCGCTGGCCGCGCTGGCCCTGCTGGTCGTGCTGTTCATCAAGGAGAAGCCGCTGAAGACCACGTCGGGTGCGGAGCGGCTGGCCGAGGAGCAGGCGCAGCTGCCGCTCGCGCACTGATCCAGCCCCTGATCGACCAGCTGCCGTGGCCCCGCCCCCGGGGCCACGGCAGCTCGTCGTCCGGGATCAGCCGCCGACGGCGTGCACCAGCGCACCGGCTCCGCCGGCCAGCACCAGGACGACGATGAACGGCGCCCGCAGCGCCAGTGCCAGCGCGGCAACCGCCAGCCCGACCAGCCGCCCGTCCAGCACGACCGCGCTGCCCGAGGTGGCCGCCTGCACCGCGACCAGCGCGGCCAGCAGCGCCGCGGGCACGAAGTCCACGACCCGGGACACCCACGGCTGTTCCACCCAGGCCGCGGGTACCGACAATCCGGCCAGCTTCAGCAGGTAGCAGCCCAGCGAACCGGCGAGCACGACGGCCCACAGCGTCCCGTCGCTCATGCCGCACCCGCCGCCGCCCGCCGGGGCCGGCCGGCCAACCCGACGGCGACCACCGCGAGCACCACCTGCACCCCGGCCGGTACGAACGGCGTCAGGACCAGCGCGATCACCGCGCCACCGAGCGCGACCCGCCGCTGGGCGCCGGGCTCGGCGGCCGAGCGGCGCAGCCGCGGCCACAGCAGCGCCAGGAAGGCCGCCGGCACGACGGAGTCCAGCGCGGCCTGCGCGGTCTCCCCCAGCGCGGCGGCACTGACCGCGCCGACCAGCGTCGTGGCGTTCCAGCCCAGGTAGATCGTCGCGCCGGTGACCCAGAACGCCAGCCGGCCCAGCTCCCGGTCGGGGGCGGCCACCGCCATCGCCGTCGTCTCGTCGATCACCCAGTGCGCAGCCCCCGCCCGGCGCAGCGCTCCGCGCGGCGCGAGCAGTGGCACCAGCCGGACGCCGTAGATGGTGTTACGGGTACCCAGCAGCAGCGCGCTGCCCAGCGCGGCGAACGGACCACCCCCGGCACCGAGGACGCCGACCAGGGCGAACTGCGAGGCGCCGGTGAACATCAGCGCCGAGAGCACGCCGGCCTGCCAGACGTCCAGACCGGCACCGACCGCGGCGGCCCCGAAGGCGACGCCGTACAGACCGACGGCCGCGCCCAGGCCCACGGCGTCGCGCAGCGTCGCCGAGCGCGCGGGATCAGGCACCTGACGGACCCTAGGGCTCGGGCAGCGGATCCCTGTCCACCGGTACCGGCCGAGAACCCGGGTTGCCCGGGTCACACCGCTGGCCCGGAGGCCCCGACGGGATCGGCCGTACAGTGGGAGACGCTCGCGCGTGGGTTTCCGCTGGTCGGCGCCCGCCATCCGCAGGCATCCCGTCGAAGGAGACATCCCCCGCATGCCCGACACGCTCACCGGTTCCCCGGCGCTCGATGCCGTGAACGCGGCCCTGGCCACCGTCCAGGACCCCGAGATCAACCGTCCCCTGCCCGAGCTGGGCATGGTCAAGGACGTCCAGATCGGGGTCGGCGGCGACCCGGGCGCGGTGCGCATCGAGGTCTACCTGACGGTCGCCGGCTGCCCGATGCGCGAGACGATCACCAACCGCGTCACCCAGGCCGTCGGTGCCGTCCCCGGCGTGACGTCGGTGCAGGTCGGCCTGGACGTGATGAGCGACGAGCAGCGCACCGAGCTGCGCAAGACCGTCCGCGGCACCGACGCCGCCGACCCGGTGATCCCCTTCGCCCAGCCCGGCTCGCTGACCCGCGTCTACGCCGTCGCCTCGGGCAAGGGCGGGGTCGGCAAGTCCAGCGTCACGGTGAACCTGGCCGCCGCGATGGCCAGGAAGGGCCTGTCGGTCGGCGTGGTCGACGCCGACATCTACGGCCACTCGGTGCCGCGGATGCTGGGCGTGGACGACAAACCGACCCAGGTCGACAACATGATCATGCCGCCGCAGTCGTACGGCGTGAAGGTCATCTCGATCGGGATGTTCACCCCCGGCAACACCCCGGTGGTGTGGCGTGGGCCGATGCTGCACCGCGCGCTGCAGCAGTTCCTCGCCGACGTGTGGTGGGGCGACCTGGACGTGTTGCTGCTCGACCTCCCGCCGGGCACCGGTGACGTGGCGATCTCGGTGGCGCAGCTGGTGCCCAACGCCGAGATCCTGGTGGTGACGACGCCGCAGCTGGCCGCCGCCGAGGTGGCCGAGCGGGCCGGCGCGATCGCCACCCAGACCCACCAGCAGGTGGTCGGCGTCATCGAGAACATGTCCTGGCTGGAGCTGCCCGACGGCTCCCGGATGGAGCTGTTCGGCGCTGGTGGTGGCGAGGCCGTCTCCGACGCGCTGACCAAGACCCTGGGCGCCCGGGTGCCGCTGCTGGGCCAGATTCCGCTGGACACCCGGCTGCGCGAGGCCGGCGACTCCGGTGCGCCGATCGTGCTCGCCCAGCCCGACGCCCCGGCCGCGCAGGCGCTGGAGAAGATCGCGGACGGCCTCGCCGTCCGCTCGCGCGGCCTGTCCGGCATGTCCCTGGGCCTGACCCCGGTGAGCAAGTAGCCCCACGCACGTCAGCGGCCGGTCACCCCACCCGGGGTGACCGGCCGCTGCGCGTCTGTACCAGCCGGGAACGCCACCAGCGGTGGGGCGCAGCCCTCCGCTGACCCGGCGCGAGGCCCGGAGGGCTTCCGCCGGGGCCGCGGGCAACGGCTCAGCTCAGCGGGGGACGGCAGCTGATCGCGGTGTCGTCCGTCAGGACGACGAGGTGCACAGCTCTCCGCCGGGGACGCGGGCAACGGCTCAACGGCTGTCGGGAACGGCCGTTGGCCGCGGTGCGACGCGACAGCGTCGCAATTACGTCGCGTCGCTGTCGAACGGCGGCGGGGTGGCGCGGTCGCGGCTGCGGGCCACGTCCGCCCCGCGGACCCGGCCGGCGGGCCCGGCGGTCGCGGCCGCGGCGGCCGTCCCGCTGCCGCTGCCCCTGCGCACCGGCGGCGCCTCGTCGTCGAGCAGCTGCTGGCGGATGAACGTCCTGGGGTGGTACTGCCGGATGTCCAGGTCGCGCAGGTGGTCGAAGTCGTCGCCGAGGCTGTCGTGCAGCTGACCGCGCACGCCGGTGATCGCGGCCTTGGCCTTCTTCAGGCCGCCGGCGGCGTCCTTGGCGAGGCCCGGGAGCCGGTCGGGGCCGAAGATGAACAGCGCGGCGAGCCCCAGGACGACGATCTCGCCCCAGCCGATCGAGTCGAACACGCATCCTCCTCGCACGTCGCCGCGCTCCGCGGCCGTCGTCCAGCGTAGGTCGGCCAGGTGGACGGCAGGAGTCGGCGCTCCTCCGCCCGAGGCGGCCCCGTCCAGGGTGGCCTCTCTGCAGTAACCCGCCGCGAGCTTGCGAGCGGCGGGGGGCAGAGAGGTCCTTTCTCAGGCCGCCTCGAGCACCGCCTGCACCTCGCGGGAACCGCCGCCGCGCACGACCTCGACGGTGACGGTGTCGCCCGGGGCGTGCGCGTCGACGGCGACGGCCAGCTCCTCCGAGCTACCGACCTTCTCGCCGTCCACGGCGATGACCACGTCCTGCTCCTGGATGCCGGCCTCGGCAGCGGGGCTGCCCGGCTCCACGTTGACCACCAGGGCGCCGTCGCGGGCGCCGTCGGTGACCGTGCGGGCGTTGACCCCGAGCGAGGCGTGCACCGCTTGGCCGGTGGAGATGAGCTGCTCGGCGATGTCGCGGACGGTGTCGATGGGGATCGCGAAACCGAGCCCCGACGAGCCACCGCTGACCGAGGCGATCGCGGTGTTGATGCCGATGAGCGCCCCGCTGCCGTCGACCAGCGCACCGCCGGAGTTGCCCGGGTTGATCGGGGCGTCGGTCTGGACGGCGTTGATCACCGCGTTGGTGTCGCTGCCCTGCCCGGACAGCCGCACCGGCCGGTCCAGGGCACTGACGATCCCGCTGGTGACGGTGCCCGCGAGCCCGAGGGGTGAGCCGATGGCCACCACCGGGTCGCCGACGACGAGGTCGTCGGCGGTACCCAGCGACGCGGCGATCAGCCCGGGCTTGTCGACCTTGAGCACGGCGATGTCGCTGGCCGGGTCACGGCCGACGATCCGGGCGCTGGATCCGCTGCCGTCGCTGAAGACCGCCCGGATCTCGGCGCCCTCGACGCCGTCGGCACCCGAGACGACGTGGTTGTTGGTGACGATGTAGCCGCCCTCGGCGTCGATCACCACGCCGGAGCCGGTGGCCCCGGCGCTGGCCAGCCGGACCTCGACGGAGACCACCGTCGGGGTGACCCGCGCGGCGATGTCGGACACCGACCCCGGTTCCCGGGACAGGCCGGGGGTCACTTCGGAGAGCTGGATGCCCGGCGCCAGCAACGGCTGCTCATCGGCCGTGCGGCCGAGGAACCAGCCCAGCGTGCCGCCGACAGCGGCGACGAACACCAGTGCCATCAGGACCAGGGCGCCCAGCCGGATGGAGACGTCGCGGACCCGCAGCCGCCCCCGACCGGGCTCGTCGACGACGACCGGTCCCGGCGCCGGGTCGGCCGGGTACTGCGCGGGGGCGCCCAGGCCGGCCGGTGCGTGCGGATCGCGCCACGGGTCGGCGGCTGCGTCGGCCTTCCACCACGGACCGGAGGCGGTCCGGCGGGAGGAACGGCGACCGCCGGGCGGCTCGCCCAGGCCGCGGGCACCGTCGCGGGGGGCGAACGCGCGGAGCACGGCCTCCGGCGGCGGCGGCGGCAGCGGGCGCGGGGCGGGCGCCGGCCGGTCGGTGGCGAAGGAACCGCCCACCGCGGCGGGCCGGCCGAAGGCGGCCTGCTCGCCGGGCGGCGGAGGCTGCGCGGTGGGTGGCCGCGGCACCGGACGCTCCGGCGGCAGGTCGAAGGTGCCCGTGGCGCCGGCCGGCCGGGCATAGGCGGCGTCGGGCTCGCTGGCCGGTGGCGCGCTACCGGCCCGCTCCGCAGCTGGGTCCGGGCGGGTCGGGTCGGTGCCGGTGGCCTCGCTCAGGGCGTCCCGCCGGAGGGCGACCCCGTGGTGGTGCCGACGGTGAGGGTGCGCACCACGGGGGGCACGATCTCGGTGCGCTCGTCGGGCGGGGGCTGGCGCACGGCACCGGCCAGCGAGCCGGGCGGCGGCACGTCGTCGGCCGGGCGGTCGCCGGCGGGCAGACCGACGGCGAGGACCGCCACCCCGATGCCGATACCGGCCAGCGCGCCCGTCATCCCGCGGCGCAGCCAGCGGTGGTGGGAGGCCGGCGCCGCCGGCCCGGTGGGCTCGGCGGCGAGCGGGATGGACCAGGCGCCACCGGAGTCGGTGCTGGTGAGACCGTCGCGGCCGGCGGTCAGCGTGCCGCCGAACGACCCGCCGGAGGGCATCTCCGCGGTGAACGGGATGGCCCGGAGGCGGGACATCAGGTCACCGGGGACAGCGACGTCCTCGGGCCCCTGCAGCGCGGCCTTCGCCTCGCGCTGGGCACTCACGGCCAGCCGGCACTGGAGGCAGCCGGTGAGGTGGCGGCCCGCGCGGCCGGCGGCGCCGCCGGAGAGCTCACCGTCGACGAGTGCGGCGATGGCCTCCTGGGCCAGGTGGCTCTCCGGGATGCTCACGACGCGGACACCTCGACGGGGCCCCGGTTGGGCGCCAGGTGGGCGAGGGCCTCGCGGAGCTGCACCCGACCGCGGTGGATGCGGCTGCGGACCGTGCCGAGCTTGATGCCCAGGGTCGCGGCGATCTCCTCGTACGTGAGGCCCTCGATGTCACAGAGGACAACGGCAACCCGGAACTCCGGCGAGAGCGCATCGAGCGCGGCCTGCACCTGCGGGTCGAGGTGCGTGTCGGCGTAGACCTGCTCGGGGGACGGCGCCGCGCCGGGCAGCCGCTCGGTGTCCTCGGGGAGGGCGTCGAAGCGGATCCGCTGCCGGCGCCGGACCATGTCGAGGAACAGGTTGGTGGTGATCCGGTGCAGCCAGCCCTCGAAGGTGCCCGGCGAGAAGTCGGCCAGCGAGCGGAACACCCGGACGAAGGTGTCCTGGGTGAGGTCCTCGGCGTCCTGCTGGTTGCCCGAGAGCCGGTAGGCCAGCCGGTAGACGCGCGCCGAGTGGTCGCGCACCACCTGTTCCCACGTGGGGGCGACCCAGCTGTCGGCGGCGCCGGTGGGCGGCGTGGCGGGGGCGGGCGACGCAGGGGTCAGCGGCGGCTGACCGGTCGCGGCGCTCGGGGAGGACACGACATCAGGATCGCAGACGGCAGCCCGCTTCTCCTCCCCACCTGGGGTGGCGGTGGAACCGGGGCGAGTGGCACGCGAGAGACGCACGTCCTGATCAACGGGCGGTGGGCGGGCCGGTGTTCCCGGGCCCCGCCGTCCACAGGGAGTTGACAGGCTGGCCCCGCGCGGAGGACGCCGCCCGGGTGGCCCACTACCCTCGTCGGGTGACCAGCGCCGCCGGACCGCCGCCCCCCGGTGGATCCCGGCAGGACGCGGCCGGCTACGCCGACGGGTTCGCCGCGGAGTCCCCCGCCCAGGCCGCGGCCCGGCACCGGGCGGTCACGTCGGCAGAGACGTCCGGCACCGCGGAACCGGTCGAGCCCGCGGTCGGTGCGGTGCTGGCCGTGCTCGCCGCCAGCGTCGACGCCCGCGCCGTCGTGTCGCTGGGCAGCGGCAGCGGGGTCACCGGGCTGTGGCTGCTGCGCGGCATGCGATCCGACGGCGTCCTCACCGTCCTGGACGGCGACCCGGCCGAGCTGCGTGCCGCACGGCGGGCGTTCGGCGACGCCGGGATCGCCCGCTCCCGCACCCGGCTGATCTTCGGCACCGCGGCGGAGGTGCTGCCCCGGCTGTCGTCGGAGGCCTACGACCTGGTCACCTGCTCCGGTCCGCCCGCCGACTGGTCCGAGCACCTCGCCGTGCTGCTCGGGCTGGTGCGGGCCGGCGGCTCACTGGTGTGCTGCGGCGTGCTCGAGGACGGCAAGATCGCCGACCGCTCCGCCCGCGATCCGCAGTCGATGGCCTGGCGGGAGGTCGCGCGCACCGTCCGCGAGGACGAGACGCTCATCTCTGCGGTGCTGCCGATCGGCACCGGCCTGCTGGTCGCCTCCAAGCGCCGCTGACGACGGGCCCCGTCCCGCTCACCCCTCGCCAGCTCGGGGCGAGCCTCTGGACGGGGCCTTTAGACGATCGCGCGGGTGCCCTTGCCGAGCACCGTCACGCCGCCGGCGCTCACGTGGTACCGCTCGCGGTCGGCGTCGAGGTCGACCCCGATCCGGGCCCACGGCGGGACGATGACGTTCTTGTCCAGGATCGCCCGCCGGACGACGGCGCCCTCACCGATGTGCACGCCGTCCATCAGCACGCTGTCCTCGACCCGGGAGCCGCTCTCCATCCGGACGCCGGGCGAGACGACCGACCCGAGCACCGCCCCGCCACCGATGATGACCCCGGCGCTGACCATCGACTCCTCGGCCCGGCCGCCGAGCACGAACTTGGCCGGGGGGAACTGCGGCGGCAGGGTGTAGATCGGCCAGCGGTCGTTGTAGAGGTTGAAGATCGGGGTCACCGACCGCAGGTCCATGTGCGCGTCGTAGTAGGAGTCCATCGTCCCGACATCGCGCCAGTAGCCGTGGTCGCGCTCGGTGGCCCCGGGGACGACGTTGGTGCTGAAGTCGTAGACGTAGGCGCTGCCGGCGTCGGCCATCATCGGCATGATCGACCCGCCCATGTCGTGGGCCGAGTCATCGTCCTCGGCGTCGGCGCGCAGCGCCTCCAGCAGCGCGTCGGTGCTGAAGACGTAGTTGCCCATCGAGGCGAAGCTCTCGTCCGGTGAGCCGGGCAGACCCGGCGGGTCGGCCGGCTTCTCCAGGAACCCGCGCACCCTGCCGTCGGCATCGGCGTCGATGACGCCGAACTCGGTGGCCTCCTTGCGGCGCACCCGGAGCCCGGCGACGGTGACGGCGGCACCGGTCTGCAGGTGCTGGTCGATCATCTGCGCCGGGTCCATCCGGTACACGTGATCGGCACCGAAGACGACGACGATCTCGGGGCGGTCGTCGTAGATCAGGTTGAGGCTCTGGAAGATCGCGTCGGCGCTGCCGGTGTACCACCGCGGGCCCAACCGCTGCTGCGCCGGGACGGGGGTGATGTAGCTGCCGAGCAGGGTGGACATCCGCCAGACCGTGGTGATGTGCCGGTCCAGCGAGTGGCTCTTGTACTGGGTGAGCACCGCGATCCGCCGAATGTCGGCGTTCACCAGGTTGGAGAGCACGAAGTCGATGAGCCGGTAGTTGCCGCCGAAGGGCACGGCCGGCTTCGCCCTGTCCTGGGTCAGGGGCGCCAGACGCTTCCCCTCGCCGCCGGCGAGCACGATGCCAAGAACTCGAGGACCGCCACGCATGGACGCAACGTAACCGGTATTCCCGCCCGACGCGCCATCTGCGGCCCCGCCCACCACCTAGGGTGATGCCGTGCGCGTCGGAGTCGTGACCCGGGAATGGCCGCCAGACGTCTACGGCGGGGCAGGTGTGCACGTCGAACACCTCGTGGCGGCCCTGCGCGGGCTGCCCGACGCGCCCGACCTCGACGTCCACTGCTTCGGCGCGCCCCGCGCGGACGCGACCGGACACGGGGTGCCTCCCGGCCTGCAGTCGGCCAACGGCGCGCTGCAGGCGGTGGGCACCGACGTGGAGATCGCCGCCGCCCTCGCCGACGCCGACCTGGTCCACTCGCACACCTGGTACGCCAACCACGCGGGGCACCTGGCCGCCCTGGTGCACGGCAGCGGGCACGTGGTCACCGCGCACTCCCTCGAGCCGCGCCGGCCGTGGAAGGCCGACCAGCTGGGCGGGGGCTACCGGTTGTCCTCGTGGGTCGAGCGCACGGCGTACGCCTCCGCCGACGCGGTGATCGCGGTGAGCCGTGGCATGCGCGCCGACGTGCTGGAGGTCTACCCCGACCTGGACCCGGCGAAGGTCGTCGTCGTCGGCAACGGGGTGGACGCCCAGGCCTACCGCCCGGTCGAGGCGCCGGACGTCGTCCGCTCCCTGGGCGTGGACCCCGACCGGCCCTACGCGTTGTTCGTCGGCCGGATCACCCGGCAGAAGGGGTTGATGCATCTGCTGGCCGCCGCCGAGCAGCTGCCGGCCGAGGCCGGGCTGGTGCTGTGCGCCGGTGCCGCGGACACCCCGACCGAGCGCGCGCAGGTCGCCGACGCCGTGGCCGAGCTGCAGACCCGCCGATCGGGGATCGTCTGGATCGAGCAGATGCTGCCCCGCCAGCAACTGGTGCCGCTCATCACCGGCGCGACGGTGTTCGTCGTCCCGTCGGTGTACGAGCCGCTGGGCATCGTGAACCTCGAGGCGGCCGCGTGCGGGACGGCCGTCGTCGCCAGCGCCGTCGGCGGCATCCCGGAGGTCGTCGACGACGGCCGCACCGGGCTGTTGGTGCCCTACGCCCCCTCCGACCCGGCCGCGTTCGCCGCGGGGCTGGCCGCGCGGACCAGCGAGCTGCTCGCCGACCCGGCGCGGGCCGCGGCGATGGGGGTGGCCGGTCGGGAGCGGGTGCTGGCCGAGTTCGGCTGGCCGGCGATCGCCGCGCAGACGGTGGAGGTCTACCGCTCGGTGCTGGCCGCCCGCGCCTGAGCCACCCGCGGACCACCGTCCTCACGGTGCGGTCGCCGTCCTCCTGCTGTGGGGTGAGGACGGCGACCACCCGGTGCGGTCGGCGGTCAGACCGCGGCGGTGCCGATCAGCCCCTTGCGGGTGACCAGGGCGGCGAGCTCGTCCTCGGCCAGCCCCTCCGTGCCCTCG